>NZ_JBICVO010000009.1:0-383456 GCF_043199105.1 Streptomyces sp. NPDC048644 | reverse complement strand
CGCCCGGTTACATTTCGAACCCGGAAGCTAAGCCTTTCAGCGCCGATGGTACTGCAGAGGGGACTCTGTGGGAGAGTAGGACGCCGCCGAACAATCTTTCAAGGACCCCTGGTCCCAGCGTTCACGCTGGGACCAGGGGTCCTTTTTGTTTTGCCGAAGCGCGCCGAACTGGTCGGTGCGTGAGAATGAATGCAGTACCGAAGACAGGAGTCACGTCGATGTCCACCAACTCTTCCGACGATCGTTCGGAGCGCCGGCCTCAGCGGCGCGACGATGGCGACCGCGGTGGCTTCCGGCGTGACGACCGGGGCCCGCGACGTGACAACGACCGTGGCGGGCGCCCGGCCGGCGGTGGCTACGGGCGGCGTGATGACCGCTCTTCCGGCGGTGAGCGCGGCGGTGACCGTGGCGGATTCCGTGGGGGCGAGCGGCGGGATGACCGGCCGCGCGGACCGCGTCGGGATGACCGTCCGGCCGGTGGCGATCGCGGTGGGTTCCGTCGCGATGACCGGCGGGATGACCGTCCGTCTGGTGGTGACCGGGGCGGGTTCCGTCGCGATGACCGGCGGGATGAGCGTCGTGATGAGCGGTCGTCCGGTGGGGACCGTGGCGGATTCCGGCGGGATGATCGTGGTGGGGACCGTGGTGGGTTCCGGCGTGACGATCGTCCGTCCGGTGGGGACCGGGGTGGGTTCCGGAGGGATGACCGGCGTGATGAGCGGCCGTCGTTCCGTCGCGATGACCGGCCGTCCGGTGGTGACCGTGGGGGATTCCGCGGGGGCGATCGGCGGGATGACCGGCCGCGTGGACCGCGTCGCGATGAGGGCGACCGTGGGGGATTCCGGCGCGATGACCGGCGGGATGATCGTGGTGGGGACCGTGGTGGGTTCCGGCGTGACGATCGGCCGTCCGGTGGTGACCGGGGCGGATTCCGGCGGGATGACCGTCCGTCTGGTGGTGACCGGGGTGGGTTCCGTCGCGATGAGCGTCGTGATGAGCGGTCGTCCGGTGGGGACCGTGGCGGATTCCGGCGGGATGATCGTGGTGGGGACCGTGGTGGGTTCCGTCGCGATGATCGGCCGTCCGGCGGTGACCGGGGTGGGTTCCGGAGGGATGACCGGCGTGATGAGCGGCCGTCGTTCCGGCGCGATGACCGGCCGTCCGGCGGTGACCGTGGGGGATTCCGGCGCGATGACCGGCGGGACGAGCGCGGTGGTGACCGTGGGGGCTTCCGGCGGGATGACCGGTCGTCTGGTGGTGACCGGGGCGGGTTCCGTCGCGATGACCGGCGTGATGACCGGCGTGGTGGGTTTCGGCGGGATGATGAGCGTGGTGGGCGGCGGCCGTATGGTGCGGGGCGTGGCCGGGATGAGCGGCGGGACGATCGGCGCGAGGAGCGGCGGGACCGGGAGCCGATTCGGCGGCTGCCGATTCCGGAGGACGTCACCGGTGACGAGATCGACAAGGACGTGCGGCAGGAGCTGCTGAGCCTGCCCAAGACGCTCGCCGAGGACGTCGCCAAGAACCTGGTGATGGTCGCGAAGATGCTGGACGAGGACCCGGAGAAGGCGTACGGGTACTCGCGGGTGGCGCTGCGGCTGGCTTCCAGGGTTGCGGCGGTGCGTGAGGCGGCGGGGTTCGCTGCGTACGCGGTCGGCAAGTACAGCGAGGCGCTGGGCGAGTTCCGGGCGGCGCGGCGGATGACCGGCGGCGTGGAGCTGTGGCCCGTCATGGCGGACTGCGAGCGCGGTCTCGGCCGGCCGGAGAAGGCGATGGCCATGGCCGGTGAGCCCGAGGTGGCGAAGCTGGACAAGGCGGGACAGGTCGAGATGCGGCTGGTCGCGGCCGGTGCGCGGCGGGACATGGGGCAGGCGGACGCGGCTGTCGTGACGCTGCAGAGCCCCGAGCTGGCGTCGAACGCGATTCACCCGTGGACCGCGCGGCTGCGGTACGCGTACGCGGACGCGCTGCTGGAGGTCGGGCGCGAGGGCGAGGCGCGGGACTGGTTCGCCAAGGCGCTGGAGGCGGACCAGGGCGGTACGACCGACGCGTCGGACCGGCTGGCCGAGCTGGACGGTGTGGAGTTCACCGACGCGCTGGACGAAGAGGCCGACGCGGAGGACGGCGATGGGGCCGGTCGTGCCGGTGCGGTCGATGAGTCCGGTGCGAAGGATGCTGCGGACGAGGTCGATGTGGCCGATGAGGCTCCGGTGCACGACGACGAGCGGGATGAGCGGGGCGACCGGTTCGAGAAGGGCTCCGAGTAGGGCTGGAAACGTGCGAGCGCCGGTCACGGCAGCAGGTGTGTGGCCGGTGACCGCACGGTGAGCTGAGCACGGTATGACGAAGGGCGGGATCCCAGCCGGGATCCCGCCCTTTCGTGTGTGTGGGGTCAGGGCGCGTAGGGCGCGATGGGGTTGTGGAGGGTGCCGACGAGTTGGAGGGCGCCGGCCGGGTCCTGGAGGTCGACCATCTGCTGGTTGTTGCGCAGCTGGAGACGGTTGAGGCAGGAGAGGGCGAACTCGTCGGCGAACATGTCGTACTGGCGGAACTTGTCGGCGAGGTGGGGGACCGACTTCTGGTAGTCGGTGACGCACTCGGCGACCGTGCGCCAGAACGTGTCCTCGTCGAGGACGCCCAGGTCGGCGAGGGTGCCGTTGAGGAAGCGGAAGAAGCAGTCGAAGACGTCGGTGAAGAGGGAGAGGAGTTTCTTGTCCTCGGGGACGTCTGCGCGGATGCGTTCGACGGCGGGGGGCAGTACCGCGTGCGGGTCCATGACGGCGATCTCTTCGGCGATGTCCTTGAAGATCACGCGGGCCACCGCGCCGTCCTCGATGACGAGGATCGCGTTCTCGCCGTGCGGCATGAAGACCAGGTCGTAGGCGTAGAAGCTGTGCAGGACCGGGGTCAGGTACGCGTCGAGGTAGCGGCGCAGCCAGGTGGCCGGGTCCAGGCCGGATTCCTCGATGAGGGCCGCGGCGAAGGAGTTGCCTTCGTGGTCGACGTGGAGGAGTGAGGCCATGGTGGCCAGGCGCTGGCCGGGCTCCAGGGTGGGGACCGGGCTCTCGCGCCAGAGGGCGGCGAGCATCTTGAGGTACGGGGAGCCCTTGGCGGTGGCGGCCTCGTACTGGCGGTGGTGGTAGCCGATGGCGGCGCGTTCGCGGATGATCGAGAAGCGGGCGGCGCGGAAGACGTCGTCGCCGGAGATCAGGCGGGCCAGCCAGTCGTTGATGGCCGGGGTGGCCTCCATGTAGTTCGCGGACAGGCCGCGCATGAAGCCCATGTTGAGGACCGAGAGGGCCGTTTTGACGTAGTGCTTCTCGGGGGCGCTGGTGTTGAAGAAGGTGCGGATGGACTGCTGGGCGAGATAGTCGTCGTCGCCGGTGCCGAGGCAGACCAGGTGCTGCTGGGCGACCTCGGCGGCGAAGGTGACCGAGAGCTTGTTCCACCACTGCCACGGGTGGGCGGGAATCAGGTGGTAGTCGGCGGGGTCCAGGCCGAGGCCGGTGAGGGTGGCGGCGAAGCGGTCGAGGGTGGCCTGGCCGAGTTCGTCGCGGACGAAGGAGTCGTAGTCGAGGCCGGCGCCCGCGGTGAAGGTGGAGCGGTCGCGGCGGGCGGCGAGCCAGATCAGCTGGACGGGGGTGGCGGCTTCCGGGGCGTACGCGTGGTACTCGTGGATGCCGAAGCCGAGGCGGCCGTTGTTGGCGACGAAGCAGGGGTGGCCCTCGGTCATGCCGGTCTCGACGGCCTGGAAGCCGGACGTGGCGAGGTCGGCTGCGGTGACCTGCTCTGCGGCGAGTTTGTAGGCGGTGCCGGAGAGCGTGGAGCTGATCTCTTCCAGGTAGACGGGAAGGATCGTCTCTCCGAGGCCCAGTGCGTCGCGGAGTTCGATGAAGAACTCCAGGGCGTCCAGGGGGAGTTGGGCATCGCCGCAGTGGCGGGTGATGCTGTCGGCGTCGACCAGCCAGTGGTCGAGGGCGCGCCTGCGGGCGGTGAAGCGGTACTCGGTGGTGCCGTCGTCGCTGCGGACGGTGTAGTGGCCGTCCTGCGACAGGGGCTCGGGGGTGAGCAGCCGCTCGTGGGCGAACTCGGCGAGGCCCTTGCGGACGAGGAGCCGGTTCGCGCGAGACCACAGGGCGGGGGTGAGGTGGGCGACCGCGCCCTGGGCGGTGCCGGTGGAGGGGTTCGGCATCAGTTCTCTCCTCGGGCGGCCAGGTACTGGTCGCGGGTGCAGGTGCTGAGGTAGGCGTCCTTCGACGGCAGCGAGACGGTGCGGAGGATCTCGAAGCCGACGGCCTTGTTGAGGGCGTGCACGGCGGTGTTGCGGGCGTCCGGTTCGACGACGACGCGGCGGGTGGCCGGGTCGTCGAAGAGCATGTCCATCACGGTGGTGAGGACGGCGCGGGTGAAGCCGTGCACGGGGGTGGCGGTGGGGGCCGTCAGGAAGTGCATGCCGACGTCGCCGGGTTCGGCCGTGTGGATGCCGACCAGTTCGCGGTGGGCGGGGTCGTAGCGCTCCATGAGGAAGGCGGGGGCGCCGTTGTGCAGGCCGAGGAAGGCGTCGTGGTGCGGGTCGGCGGCTATCCGCGCGAACTCCTTCTCGACGTCCGGCAGATCGCAGTCCTGCATCAGCCAGAAGACGGCTTTGGGGTGGGTGACCCAGCCGTGCAGCAGCTCGACGTCGGCGATGGGGCCTCCCCTGCTCGAACGAAGTTGAGAGCTTGGGGAAGGGTCGACCGGGCGGAGCGAGAAGGTGCCGAGCGCGGCGTCGGTGCGGGTGAAGAGCGGGGCGTCGGTCATGCCGGGATCTCCTGGGGGTGGTGCGGGCCGGCCGGGGCGGCGAACTCCTGGAAGGCGATGGCCTTTTCGACCGGGTAGTACTCGCGGCCGAGCAGCTCGCGGATGATGCACGAGTTGCGGTAGGCGGCCATGCCGAGGTCGGGGGTGACGAAGCCGTGGGTGTGCAGTTCGGCGTTCTGCACGTAGATGCCGTGGCCGCTGGTGTCGATGCTGTAGTTGCGGCCGACGTCGTAGCGGCCCTGGTCGTCCCAGGCGATGCGGTCGCGTACCGGGGTGAGGAAGGCCGGGACGTGGTAGCGGTAGCCGGTGGCGAGGATCAGGCCCTGGGTGTCCAGGGTGAAGTCCTTGCCCTGTTCCTCCTGGCGGAGGCCGAGGGTGTAGGTGCTGGAGGCCGCGTCGTAACTCGCGTGTTCCAGCGAGGTGTTGGTGAGCAGCCGGGTGCGGACGGGTCCGCTGAGGTTCTTCTGGTAGAGCAGATCGAAGATGTCGTTGATCAGCTCGGAGTCGATGCCCTTGTAGAGGTTCTTGTGCGAGGCGTTGAGCCGGTCGCGGGTGGCCGGCGGGAGGGCGTGGAAGTAGTCCACGTACTCCGGCGAGGTCATCTCCAGCGTGAGCTTGGTGTATTCGAGGGGGAAGAAGCGGGGTGAGCGGGTGGCCCAGGTCAGCTGGTAGCCGTAGGTGTCGACGTCCTGGAGGAGGTCGTAGTAGACCTCGGCCGCGCTCTGGCCGCTGCCGACGATGGTGATGCTGTCCTTGGTCTGCAGGCGGGCCTTGGAGCCGAGGTAGTCCGCGTTGTGCAGCAGGTCGCCGCCGAGGCCGCGGCAGGCGTCGGGGAGGTGCGGCGGGGTGCCGGTGCCCAGGACGAGCTTGCGGGCGCGGTAGGTGTGGCGGTCGCCGGTGGGGGTGTGCTCGGCGTGCACGACGTACAGCTCTTCGCTCTCGTCGTACTCGACGGCGGTGACCTGGTGCGCGAAGCGGATGCCGACGAGCTTGCCGGCCGCCCAGCGGCAGTAGTCGTTGAACTCGGCCCGCAGCGGATAGAAGTTCTCGCGGATGTAGAAGGAGTACATCCGGCCCGATTCCTTCAGGTAGTTCAGGAAGGAGAAGGGCGAGGTGGGGTCGGCGAGGGTGACGAGGTCGGCCATGAACGGCACCTGGAGGTGGCTGCTGTCCAGCATCATGCCGGGGTGCCAGTCGAAGGACGCCTTGTTGTCGAGGAACAGGCCGTCGAGTCCGTCGATGGGGTCGGTCAGGCAGGCCAGGCCGAGGTTGAACGGGCCGAGGCCGATGGCGATGAAGTCGTAAGGGGCGGACACGAGGTCTCCGTGATGTGGTCGGCTGTGGGGAGGGTCAGCGTGCGCTGAGAGCCGGCTCGGGCTGCTCGGCCAGGTAGGTACCGGCGTGCCCGGCGATCAGGTCGAGGACGGTGGTGATGTCCTCCAGCGTGGTCTCCGGGTTGAGCAGGGTGAACTTGAGGTAGTGGCGGCCGTCGACGACGGTGCCCGCGACGATGGCGTCGCCGGAGGCGAACAGGGCCTCGCGGGCGTGCAGGTTGACGCGGTCGCTCAGCTGCGGGTCGAGGTCGCCGCCGGGGACGTAGCGGAAGACCAGGGTGCTCAGCTGGGGTTCGGTGACGACGTCGAAGCGGGGGTCGTCGTGGAGGAGCTTCCAGGCGTCCGCCGCGCGGTCGATGACCTCGTCGAAGAGGCCGCCGAGCGCGTCGGCGCCCATGGTGCGCAGCGTCAGCCAGAGCTTGAGCGCGTCGAAGCGGCGGGTCGTCTGGATCGATTTGTCGACCTGGTTGGGGATCCGCTTCTCGGCCATCCGGCGCGGGTTGAGGTAGTCCGCGTGGTAGGTGACGTGCCGCAGCGTGGTGTGGTCGCGGACCAGGACGGCGCTGGAACTGACCGGCTGGAAGAAGGACTTGTGGTAGTCGACGGTCACCGAGTCGGCGTGTTCGATGCCGGACAGCAGTGCGCGCCTGCGGGAGATCAGCAGGCCGCAGCCGTAGGCGGCGTCGACGTGCATCCAGGCGCCGTGCCGTGCGCACAGGGCGGCGATCTCGGGGAGCGGGTCGATGCTGCCGAAGTCGGTGGTGCCTGCGGTCGCGACGACCGCCATCGGTATGAGCCCGTCGCGGCGGCAGCGCTCCAGTTCGGCGGCCAGTTCGTCGGTGCGCATCCGCTTGGTTTCGTCGACGGGTACCGGGAGCACGGCGTCGGCGCCGAGGCCCAGGAGCGTGGCGGCCTTCTGGATGCTGAAGTGGCTGACTTCGGAGGCGAGGATGCGCAGCCGGGGGAGTACGTCGGAGTGGCGGGTGGAGTGGGGCATCCCCTGCTCGGCCGTAGGCGAGAGCTTGGGGAACGGGGTGTCGTCGCGGGTCAGTTCGCGGCGGCACGCCTCGTCGCGGGCGAGCAGCATGGCCTGGAGGTTGGACTGGGTGCCGCCGCTGGTGAAGATGCCGTCGGCCTGTTCGCCGAGGCCGATCCGGCGGGCGGTCCAGTCGATCAGGCGCCGCTCGATCAGGGTGCCGCCCGCGCTCTGGTCCCAGGTGTCCAGGGAGGAGTTGACGGCGGTGAGGACGGCCTCGCCGACGAGCGCCGGGATCACCACGGGGCAGTTGAGGTGCGCGAGGTAGCGCGGGTGGTGGAAGTAGACGGCGTCGCGGAGGTAGACGTCTTCGAGTTCGTCGAGCGCCGCGGTGGGGTCGTGCAGCGGTGCGTCGAGGTCGATGCCGGCCAGCGTGGGGGTGAGGCCGTCGACGGAGATGCCGGTGAACGGCCGCCGGGTGGTGGCGATTTTGGCGCCGACCCGGTCGACTCCTTCGGTGACCGCGTGGCGGTACTGCCGGGCGGTGCCGTTGCCCAGCAGGTAGCTGCGGCCGTCGGGGGGTTCGCAGGCCGAGGGGGTTTCGGTCTCCGGTGCGTTCGTGGCGTGCGGTGTCGCCCCGGGGGTGCGGTGGGGCGACGGGTCCTCGGCGGAGTGCGCGAGGAGGCTCATGAAGGGGTCCTCCCTGATACGGACATGACCACGCCCTGTGCGGTGGGGGCGGCGTGGTGACGTCGCGGCAGGAAGGACCCGCCGCGACGTAGTGAGGTAAGCCTAACCTAACCGTTTCGGCCATCGGGGAGGGGGTGCCGGGGCGCCGCCCGGAGCGGTGGGCCCGGGGCGCCCAAGGTACGGACGCGCAGGTCGGACCCGTTCGTGACGTGGCGTCCTGGCGGGCGGCGGAGCGGTGCGAAGGCGCCCTACGCGTCCAGGGTGCGCAGGATCAGGCCACTGGCCGGCTTGGGCCCGAAGGACGTCGACTTGCGGGGCATCATCACGCCTTCCAGGGCGAGTTGGCGGACCGTGTCCTCCGACGTCGCGCGCATCAGGACGGCCGTACCGCCGTGCCGGGCGGCCTGCGCGACGGCGGCCCGCGCGTCATGGAGATAGCTGATGTCCGACGGGCGGTCGGGGACGCGCCACACCGCGTCCAGGAGGACGGAGTGCAGCACCGTGGCGTCCAGCCCGCGCCAGCTCTCGGGGCGGTCCCTGCGCACCGTGCGGGCGAGCAGCTCCGGGTCGGGGCGGTCCAGCAGATGGAACGTGTCCGGGCCGCCGGCCAGGACGAAGGCGTTGCCTGTGGCGTCGTCCAACGCCGCGAGCGCCGCGGTGAGATCGGCCGGGAGCGGCCGGGCGCGGAAGGCCCCGCCGAGACCGGCGAGGGCCGCCTCGGGCGTCAGGTGCGGCAGCACGCGGTGGATGGCACGCACCTGGAGCGGGTAGCGGGCGGTGTCGACCAGCAGCACGAGCCCGCAGGCCCAGGGCGAGGCGGGGGTGGCGCCCGGCGTCTGCTCGTACAGCCGCTGGTACGTCGCCCAGCGGTGGTGGCCGTCGGCGATCAGGGCCTGCCGTCCTGCGAGGTCGGCGTCGACCGCGGCGAGGTCGGCGGGGGCGGTCACGGCCCACAGGCGGTGCGCGAAGCCGTCCTCGGTGGTGGTGGCGAGCAACGGCGGGCGCCGCACGGCGCGTTCGATGACGGCGGTGGCGCCCGTCGCGGTGCCCCGGCCGCGGTAGGAGAGCAGCAGTGGCTCGAAGTTGGCGCCTGCCGCGCGCATCAGCTGCGCCCGGTCATCGACGACCTCGGGGATGACGTCCTCGTGCGGCAGCACCGGGCCGTCCAGCCGCAGCGCGCCGATCAGACCGCGTTGCAGCACGTCGCCCGCGCGCTGCTCGTACACGTACAGCGCGGGCTGCGGATCCGGCGTCAGGATGCCATCGGCGCGCCAGCGTGCCAGGGTGTCGGCCGCCTGGCGGTGGCGCGCCGATGGGTCGGCGGCGTGCGGCAGGATCAGCCGGACGATGTTGTACGGATCGGCGGTCTCCAGGTACCGCACGCCGTCCGGCCTGACCACGACGTCGTACGGGGGAGAGGTGACCGCGGTGAGGCTGCTGACCCGGTCCGGGGCGTAGCGCAGTCCGCGGAACGGAAGGAGGCGAAGGCCGTCGGTGCTGGTCATTGGGAAATGCTATTCCGCTGGTGGGGTGAGGGATGATCGGGGGAGAGCCATGATGTGGCTGGATATATCGGTAGGCGCGGCGGGGCGGACGCGGTGCGGCGCGGCGGAGCCCCAGGGGTCCGTGTGCGGGGCGCCGCGGCATCCGTACGGCGTGTCGCGGCGGTCCGCGCGGTGCGTGGGCGGGTGAGGAGCAGGACGGCATGACGGAGCAGGTTCGCAGGCGGCCCGGCGGGTGCGAGCGCCCGCTGAACGAGGCGTACGACACGGCGCTGCTCGATCTGGACGGCGTCGTCTACGCGGGCGGCGCGGCCCTCGCGCACGCCGTGGACTCGCTGGTCACGGCGCGGGACGCCGGGATGCATCTGGCGTATGTGACCAACAACGCCGCCAGGACCCCGCAGACGGTCGCCGACCAGCTGACCGGGTTCGGCCTGCCGACCGGCGCGGCCGACGTGATCACGTCGGCGCAGGCGGTGGCGCGGCTGATCTCCGAGCAGGTGCCGCCGGGCGCCAGGGTGCTGGCCATCGGCGGCGAGGGGCTGCGGGTCGCGCTGCGCGAACGTGGCCTGGTGCCCGTCGAGTCCGCCGACGACGATCCGGCGGCCGTGGCGCAGGGCTACGACCCGGCGATGGACTGGGGGCGCCTCGCGGAAGCCGCGTACGCGGTGCAGCGCGGCGTGCCGTGGTTCGCCTCCAACACCGACCTCACGATTCCCAAGGAGCGCGGGATCGCGCCGGGCAACGGCGCGTTGGTCGAGGTGGTGCGGACCGCGGCGGGCGGGACGCCGCAGGTGGCGGGGAAGCCGCAGCCGCCGATGCACCGGGAGACGGTGCTGCGGACCGGAGCCGAGCGGCCCCTGGTGATCGGGGACCGGCTCGACACCGACATCGAGGGCGCCTGCAACGGCGGGGTGGACTCGCTGCTGGTCCTCACCGGCGTGACCACCGCCGCCGAACTGCTGACCGCCACGCCGCCGCACCGCCCGACGTACGTCGACGCCGACCTGCGCGGGCTGCTGACGGCGCAGCCCGCGGTGGAGCCGGCGGGTGAGGGCTTCGGGTGCGGCGGCTGGCACGCCGCGGCGGACGGCGGGACGCTCACGCTGGACGGCGCGGGCGAGCCCCTGGACGGGCTGCGGGCGCTGTGCGCGGCGGCCTGGACGGCGGCGGGGGGCGGCAGCTGCACGGCGGACGCGAGTGGCGCCCTGAAGCGGTTGGGGCTGTCGGGGCTGTCGGGGCGGTGAGGCGCGGGGCGGCCGGTCCTCGGGCCGGCCGCCCGTCAGTCCTGGTCCGATGCCGCTGCCGCAGCCGCCGTCAGCTCCGCGATCAGGTCCTCCTCGGTGGCGCCGCGCCGCCAGTAACCGGTGAACTTCACGGCCCTGCGGTCGAATCCGCGCTCCTGGACGAGGTGCCTGCGCTGCGCCTTGACGGATCCGGCCTCACCGGCGATCCAGGCGTACGGCGTGCCCGTGGGCAGGGTGGCCGTGCGCAGGGCGTCCACCACCGCATCGCCGCCGGGGGTGCCGGCGTGGTCGCGGACGATCCAGGTGATGTCGGCGTCGGCGAAGCTGGGCAGGTACCGCCGGTCGTCCTCGTGGTCGATTTCGAGGAAGACCTGGGCGTGGGTGCCGGGGGTCAGCCAGGCGAGGATGCCGGCCACGGCGGGCAGCGCCGTACCGTCGCCGGTCAGCAGGATCCAGTCGGTGCCTGACGGCGGCCGGAAGTCGACGCCGCCGTTGTCCTCGACGGTCGGTGCGAGCACGGACAGCCGGTCGCCGGGCCGAGCCGACGCCGCCCAGCTGCAGGCCGGGCCGCTCGCCGGGGCGTGGCCCGCCGCGTCGACGCCGTGCAGGACGAAGTCGACGTCGAACTCCTCGGGATCGTGGCGCTGTTCACGGATCGTGTAGGTGCGCATCACGGCGCGCTCGGCGGGGTCCTGGACCCGCCAGGCGGCATACCAGCCCTCGCCGGTGTCGTCGAAGGCCGGCCTGCTCTGGTGCGGCTGCGGGAGGAAGAGTTTGAACCGCTGGTCACGACCGCCGGATGCCATCTCGGCCAGCCGTTCGCCGCCGAAGGTGATCCGGACCACGGAGGGGCTGCGCCGTTCGGTACGGACGACGTGCACGTCGAAGAAGCGGAACGGTGCGGTGGCGGGGGCGGCGGTGGTGGTCATGCGGTGAACCTCCTGTGGCCGTGCGGTGGTTGTCCGGTTGTCCGGTCGGTGGGGGCGGCGCGGGGCCCCGGGTGGCGGTGCCCCGCGCCGGTGTGTCAGCTGACCTTCTTCGCGCCTTCGATGGCCTTGGTCAGTGCCTCGATGAGTGGTGCGGAGCCTGCGTAGGAGAAGCGCGGTTCGCTCGACCAGGGGGTGATCTGGCCTGCCTTGACCGCGGGCAGCTGGGCCCAGGAGGGCTTGGCGGCCAGGTCCTTGGGCTGGAGGGTGGCGGTGCGGCTGTCCAGCAGGAGCAGGTCGGCCCGGTACTTGTCGGCGTTCTCCCAGCTCAGGCTCTCGAAGTAGCCGCCCTTGTCGAGGTGGTCGGGGACGATCAGGTCGACGCCGAGCGACTTGTAGTACATGAGGTCGGCGTTGATGCCGGGGTTGGACGCGTAGAAGAGGTTGGCGCTGCCGGAGCAGGCCAGCACCTTCACGGGGTGGGACTTGGCGGCCTTGCGCAGCGCGGCGCTCGCCTTCTCGAAGCGGGCCTTGTCCGCGGCGACCTGCTTCGCCTTCAGGTCGGCGCCGAGCGAGGCGGCCAGCTCCGCGTACCGCTCGATGATCTTCACCAGGCTCACCCGCGAGGAGGTGATGGCGACGCTCTTGGCGAGCTGGTTGATCTTGTCCTTGCGGTCGTCGGGCACGAACCACAGGGCGCCGGGCTCGTACATGTTGGTGATGAGCAGGTCGGGGCGCAGGCTCGCGTACTTCTCGACGTTGAACTGGTTGTACTCGTTGCCGATGACGGCGACCTTGTCGACGTCGATGCCGCCCGCCTGCGGATCGGCCTTGCCGTTCTTCAGCTTGGTCGGGCCGAAGACGCCGACGACCTGGTCGTCGATGCCGAAGTCGTGCAGCGCGGCGGCGGTGCCGGTGAAGGCGACGATGCGCTGCGGGGTGTGGTCGAGGGAGACCTTCTTCTTGCGGTCGTCGGTGAAGGACCAGGGGCCGCCCCCGCCACCGCCGTTGGCGCTCCCCGAACCCTTGCCGCCCCCGCACGCGGCGAGCAGGGCGCCGACGCCGAGTGCACCGCCTGCGGCTAGGACGCCTCGGCGGGACGGGGTTAGGCTGCGGAAGTTGCTCATGGTGGTGCGCTTCTCTCTGGGGAGGCCATGTCGGGCTGTTCTGAGGGTAGGCTAACCTAACCGACGTGTTGGTCGACAGTCCCCCCGAAGCATCGAAGGCCCCGGCGACCGGGGCGCCGCAACGGCGGCACCTGACGCGCTCCGTGGGGCTGCTCGCCTCCGTGGCCGTCCTGGTGGTCGTCACCGTCCTCGGCATCGCCGTCGGCGCGAAACAGATACCGCTCGACCAGGTGTGGCACGGGGTGTTCCACTACTCCGGCACCGATACCGACGTCATCGTCCGCGACGTGCGCCTGCCCCGCACCCTCCTCGGGCTGCTGGTGGGCGCCGCGCTCGGGCTGGCCGGCACGGTGATGCAGGCACTGACCCGAAATCCCCTTGCGGAACCGGGAGTTCTCGGCATCAACGCGGGCGCATCGGCGGCCGTCGTCTCCGCGATCAGCTTCTTCGGCATCACCTCGCTGTCCGGATATGTGTGGTTCGCCTTCCTCGGCGCCGCGGTGGTCTCCGTCGCGGTCTACGTGCTCGGCGGCACCCGCGCCGCCACCCCCGTACGGCTCGCCCTCGCCGGCACCGCGCTCAGCGCCGTCCTCACCGGCTACCTCAACGCCGTCAACCTCATGGACACCGCGGCCCTGGACAAGATGCGCTTCTGGACGGTCGGTTCGCTGGCCGCGGCCACCATGCCGACCGTCACGCAGATCGCACCGTTCCTGATCGTGGGCGGCGTCCTCGCGCTGCTGCTCGCCCGGCCGCTGAACGCCGTCGCGCTCGGCGACGACCAGGCACGGGCCCTGGGCGCCGGGCTGACCCGCACCCGGGTGCTGGCGATGATCGCGGTGACCCTGCTGTGCGGCGGCGCGACCGCGGCCTGCGGCCCGATCGTCTACGTCGGCCTGATGGTCCCGCACGCCGTCCGCGCCCTCACCGGGCCCGACCTGCGCTGGATCCTGCCGTACTCGGCGGTGCTCTCCCCGGTCCTGCTGCTCGGCGCCGACATCATCGGCCGGATCGTGGCCAGGCCGGGTGAACTCCAGGTCGGCATCGTCACCGCGATCATCGGCGGCCCTGTCTTCATCTATCTCGTACGGCGTCGGAGGATGGCCCAGCTGTGAGTTCCCCAGTGCAGAGCGACAAGGGCCCCAAGGCGGGCCGGCGGGTGACCCCGGTGCGCACCGGCGGCGGGCTCTCGCTGCGGCTGGACGTACGGGCGGTGACCGCCGGCCTGGTGCTGCTGGTCCTGGCGCTGGCCGCGAGCGTGGCGCTGATCGGTTCCGGCGACTACCCGATGACGCCGTCCGAGGTGCTGCGCACGCTGACCGGCGGCGGCGACGCGGGCCAGCAGTTCATCGTGCAGGAGCTGCGGCTGCCGCGGGTGCTGGTCGGCCTGCTGGTCGGCGCCGCCTTCGGCATCGCGGGCGCCGTCTTCCAGACGGTCTCGCGCAACCCGCTGGGCAGCCCCGACGTGCTCGGATTCGGCCAGGGCGCATCCGTCGGCGCGCTGGTCGTCATCGTCTACTTCCACGGCGGCACCTTCGCGGTGGCCGCCGGGTCCGTGGTCGGCGGCGTGATCACCGGCCTCGCCATCTTCCTGCTCGCCTGGAAGCGCGGCATCCACGGCTACCGCTTCGTCCTCGTCGGCATCGGCGCAGCCGCCATGCTCTACGCGATGGTCCTCTACCTCCTGACCAAGGCGAACATCGTCGAGGCGACGCAGGCCACCACCTGGATGACCGGCTCCCTCAGCGGCCGTGACTGGAGCCAGGTCTGGCCGCTGGCCGCCGTCTGCGCCGTCCTCATCCCGCTGGCCCTGTGCTACGGACGCCCGCTGCGGATGCTGGAGATGGGCGACGACGCGGCGTACGCGCTGGGCGTGCGGGTCGACCGGGTGCGCGTCGTGGTGCTGCTGGCCGCCGTCGTCCTCGTCGCCTCCGCGACCGCGGCGGCCGGACCCATCGCCTTCGTGGCGCTCACCGCCCCGCAGCTCGCCAGGCGGCTGACCCGCTCGCCGGGACCGAACCTGCTGCCGTCCGCCGTCATGGGCGCCCTGCTGCTGGTCGCGGCCGACTGGTCGGCGCAGCGGCTGTTCGGCGCCGACCAGCTGCCGGTCGGCGTGCTGACCGGCGTACTCGGCGGCGGCTACTTGGTCTGGCTGCTGGTCACCGAGCGCAGGGCGGGCCGGATATGAGCCGGCCCGGCGGTCCCCGCCCGCCGCGCGGACAACAGCAGTGACAGGGCAGTGCTATGACGACAACCCCCAGGAGCCCCAAGTGAGCCGTCTCACGGCCGAGAACCTCACCCTCGCCTACGACCAGCGGGTCATCGCCGAGAACCTCTCGGTCGCCGTCCCCGACCAGTCGTTCACCGTCATCGTCGGACCGAACGCCTGCGGCAAGTCCACGCTGCTGCGCGCCCTGTCACGGATGCTCAAGCCGACGGAGGGACGGGTGCTGCTGGACGGCTCGGTCATCTCCTCCCTCCCGGCCAAGAAGGTCGCAAGGACGCTCGGCCTGCTGCCGCAGTCCTCGATAGCCCCCGACGGCATCACCGTCGCCGACCTGGTGGCCCGCGGTCGCTACCCGCACCAGGGCGTCCTGCGCCAGTGGTCGGGCGAGGACGAGCGGATCGTCAGGGAGGCGATGGAGTCCACCGGCGTCGGACAGCTCGCCGAGCGCTACGTCGACGAACTGTCGGGCGGCCAGCGCCAGCGCGTCTGGATCGCCATGGCACTGGCCCAGCAGACGCCGCTGCTGCTGCTCGACGAGCCGACGACCTACCTCGACATCCAGCACCAGATCGACGTCCTCGACCTCTGCGCCGAACTGCACGAGGAGCAGGGCCGCACCCTCGTCGCCGTGCTGCACGACCTCAACCACGCCGCCCGGTACGCGACCCACCTCATCGCGATGAAGGACGGCCTGATCGTCGCCGATGGCGCCCCGTCGGACATCGTCACCGCCGAACTGGTCGAGGACGTCTTCGGGCTCAGCTGTCAGATCATCGACGACCCGGAGACCGGCACCCCGCTGGTCATCCCGGCCGCGCGCAAGCCGCGCGCGACCGCGGGCGCGGGAGCGGAGCGGGCTACAGCAAGGCCCTGAGACGGAGCAGGTCGCGCACCCCGGCTTCGAGCCTGACCCGGCCGCCGCCCCAGGCCCGCGCGAAGGACAGCCTGCCGTCCACCAGCGCGATCAGATCGTCCCCCGCCATCGCCAGCCGGATGTCGGCCTTGTCGGGCGGCGGGCCGGGGCGGCTGCGCACGTCCGCGATGGTGCCGTGCGCGAGGCGTCCGGTGAACGTGACGTCCAGGTCGGTGATGCGGCAGCTGAGCGAACGGTCGAGCGCGGCGGCACTGCGTACGTCGCCGTCGGCCGCGGACAGGTTCTGCGCCAGCCGGTCGAGTGCGGCGCGGCACTGGTCGAGAGTTGCCATCGCGATCGACGATACGCCCTGCCGTGGACGGGGCCCGCGCCCTTCGCCGGGCGCCGCACGCGGACGCCGACCCGGGGCCCTGCGGGTGTTCGCGGTAGCGTCGGGGACATGGAAGAGCCGACGTCAGGCCCGCAGCCGCAGCCACCGGACCCGGCCCCGCCCGCGGGGGCCGCTCCCGAGCACGGCGAACCGGAAGGCAGCGGTCCGCAGGGCAGCGAGCCCGAGGGACCGCCGGAGCCGGCAAGGCCGCAGCCGCTGGGTGTGGGCATCACCCCGACCGGTCACGCCCCGGCCGACGCCGCCCTGGCGCGTCTCGCCGACGCCGACCACCTCGCTGCCGACGGTCACCTCCCGGTGTACGAAGATGTGCACCGTGGGCTGCGCGACGCGCTGGCCGCTCTCGACCAGCGCCCCGGGCCGCCCGCGCCCAGCGCGACGACGTACGACCTCAGGAGCTGAACCACAGGTGGCAGGAGTGGCACGACGCCGACTCGACGCGGAGCTGGTGCGCCGCAAGCTGGCCCGCTCGCGCGAGCACGCAAGCCAGCTGATCGCCGCGGGACGGGTGACCGTCGGCGGGACGACGGCGAGCAAAGCCGCCACCCAGGTCGAGACCAGCGCCGCCGTGGTCGTCCGCGAGGACGCCGGCGACCCTGACTACGTCTCGCGCGGCGGCCACAAGCTCGCCGGCGCCCTCGCCGCCTTCGTCCCGCTCGGCCTGGAGGTCGAAGGCCGCCGCGCCCTGGACGCGGGCGCATCGACCGGCGGCTTCACCGACGTCCTGCTGCGCGCCGGAGCCGGACACGTCGTCGCCGTCGACGTCGGCTACGGCCAGCTCGCCTGGTCCCTCCAGAGCGACGAGCGGGTCACCGTGAAGGACCGGACGAACGTCCGCGAGCTGACCTTGGACGACCTCGACGGGCAGCCCGTCGACCTCGTCGTCGGCGACCTGTCGTTCATCCCGCTGGGTCTGGTGCTGCCCGCGCTCGCGGCCTGCGCGGCACCCGACGCGGATCTGGTGATGATGGTCAAGCCGCAGTTCGAGGTCGGCAGGGAAAGGCTCGGCAGCGGCGGCGTGGTGCGCAGCGCGGAGCTGCGCGCCGAAACCGTCCGCACCGTCGCGGCGCGCGCGGCCGAACTGGGCCTCGGCGTGCGTGGCGTGACTGCGAGCCCGCTGCCTGGACCATCGGGAAATGTCGAGTACTTTCTGTGGCTGCGCGCCGGGGCGCCTGCACTCGACCCGGCGGATGTCGACCGTGCAGTGGCGGAGGGGCCCCGTTGACCACAACACAGGCAGTTGAAGACCGCGCACCACAGCCGGCGGGCGGTGCGGCGCGGACCGTCTTCCTGCTCGCACACACCGGCCGCCCGGCGGCCGTCCGCAGCGCCGAACGCGTCGTCCAGGGACTGTTGCGCCACCGGATCGGGGTGCGGGTGCTGGCAGAGGAGGCCGCCGACCTGCCGCTGCCCCCCGAGGTGGAACGCGTCGAGTCCGAGCAGCGCGCGGCCGAGGGCTGCGAACTGCTGGTGGTGCTCGGCGGGGACGGCACCCTGCTGCGCGGCGCCGACTTCGCCAGGACGTCGGGGGTGCCGATGCTCGGCGTCAACCTCGGCCGGGTGGGCTTCCTCGCGGAGGCCGAGCGGGACGATCTCGACAAGGTCGTCGACCGGGTCGTGACCCGCGCGTACGAGGTCGAGGAGCGGATGACCCTCGACGTGCTGGTCCGCAACAACGGCAGCATCGTGCACACCGACTGGGCGCTGAACGAGGCGTCCGTGGAGAAGGCCGCGCGGGAGCGGATGCTGGAGGTCGTCACGGAGGTCGACGGGCGGCCCGTCTCGCGCTTCGGCGGCGACGGCGTGGTCTGCGCCACCCCGACCGGCTCGACCGCCTACGCCTTCTCGGCCGGCGGACCGGTCGTCTGGCCCGAGGTCGAGGCGCTGCTGATGGTCCCGATCAGCGCCCACGCGCTGTTCGCCAAGCCGCTGGTCACCTCGCCGAAGTCGGTGCTCGCGGTGGAGGTCCAGCCCAAGACGCCGCACGGCGTGCTGTGGTGCGACGGCCGGCGCAGCGTCGAACTGCCCGCAGGGGCGCGGGTGGAGGTGCGGCGGGGCGCCGTACCGGTGCGCCTGGCCCGGCTGCACCACGCCTCCTTCACGGACCGCCTGGTCGCCAAGTTCGCGCTCCCGGTGGCCGGTTGGCGCGGCGCGCCGCACTGACCCGACGGGCGGGGAGCCGCGGTACGGCCTCCCCGCCCGCCGTACCTCACCCGGTGGCCGTCGCCCGGCCCGACAGCAGGGCGCGGGCGCGGGTGAGCGCGGGGTCGCGGCGTGCGTCGATGTCCTCGTCGGCGAAGACCGGGGTGCGGATCGCGGGGGGTATACCGGGCCCGTCGAAGGTGTGTCCGCCGGCGGTCAGGAACTCCTCGTTCGGCAGCCCGAACTGCCAGCCGTTGGGCAGCGCGCGCTCCAGGATGTCCGAGTAGACGCCCTGGGTGTTCTCACCGATGCGGACGGGCGCGGGGGAGCGGCCCATCAGGGACTGGGTGAACGTCTCGCCCGCGCTGATGGTGAGCCGCCCGGTCAGCACCGCCACAGGGCCGGTGAACACCGGACCGTGGTGCGGCCGGACGCGTACCGGCTCCGGCGTCGTGAACTTCCCCGGGTCATGGGCGTCGTTGCGAGCCCGCTTGGCGTACGCGAGATACGGGTGGCGGGTCAGCCGGGAAGCGATGCGCAGCCCGAGCGGGTCGTGTCCGCCGCCGTTGATCCGCAGGTCGACGACCAGCCCGCGCAGGGCCTTCGGCCCCCGCGTCCTGGACCGGGTGAACACCGCGTCCAGCGCCCGGTCCAGCTCGGCTGCGTCAGCCGCGTAGGAACCGTCGTCCGTGTACTGGGCGAACTGCGTGACGCGCAGGTATCCGACGCGGTCCGGCAGGTCGGCGTAGGCGATCCGGCCCCGGGCCCAGGTGTGCTGGGTGACCCCCGGGCCGAGGTTGGCGGCGATGGCCGCGTCCGTACGGGCCGTGAACGCGGGGGTGGGAAGGACGGTTCCCGGCCGTTTCCCGGCGAACCACTGGTCGGGCCCCGCGACCACCCGGGTGTGCGCGTCGTACAGCGGCTCGATCATCTCCCGCAGGACGGCGAAGAGTTCGTCGTCGCCTGTGGTGGCGGTGATGCGGGGACGGTAGCGGGCGCGGACCGCAGGCCAGTCGATCTTCTTCGCGCGGAAGAACGGGTAGTTCTCGGCGAAGGTCTGCCAGTAGACGTCGAACACCGCCCTGGGGTCGCGGGCGGCGGGGCGGCGGCAGCGGTCGGGCAGCGCGGCGACGCGGCGCAGGGTGCGATGGCCCACGGCGTCGGGCGACGACATCCGCGCGCGTCCTGCGCTCGCCGGTGCCACGGTCAGCGGGGCGCCGTCCGGCACGGTGAACACGCTGCGGCCGTGCGGACCCGGCGCCCCGGTACGGGTGCCGACGAGCGAGCCGGGCAGGCAGCTGACGGCGGTGGTCTCGTACGTCCGCAGCCGGCGGCCCTCGACGGCGACGAGGGTGCCGTAGCCGTCGGTCCGCCAGACGCCCTCCAGGGAGGCGGCGCGGTCCGTGGGCGCCGGTGCGGCGGGGGCGGGGGACGCCGTGGCGGTCAGCGTCGTCAGCGTGGCCAGGAGCAGGGCCGCCCGCGCGGTGCGGCGGGCACGTCCCGGTCGGTGGCCGGGCGCCCCGGAGCCGTGCGGGGGCGCCGCCCGGGGCGCACCGGGGTTCTTCGCCGGGCGGGAGAGAGGCATGGGGTCTCCTTGTCGGATGCGGGGGCGAGGCCGGCGGGGTGTGCGGGGAGGCGGCGGGTGGCCGCGGTCCGTGCCGCCGGAGGCCGTGGCCGGTGTCGCACGGGCCGGTCCATCGCAGGCATGTGCGCCTTTCCTCCCGTTTCGTCGTCCGGTCTCCCGTCCGGTCCGCTGCGATCTGCGAGCGGCTCGATGAGCAGCCTGCCGGTCGGGAGCACCCCGCACCATGAGGGGTTCCGCCCTCTTCGGGTGGGGTTTTCCGCAGTGCCGGGGGCGGCGGAGGCAGGGAGGCCGTCGCGGGGCGGCCGTGGAACCTCGTAAGGTCGTATCCGTGTTGGAGGAGATGCGGATCCGGTCCCTGGGCGTCATTGACGACGCCGTTGTCGAGCTGTCCCCGGGCTTCACGGCGGTGACGGGTGAGACAGGTGCGGGCAAGACCATGGTCGTCACCAGCCTCGGCCTGCTGCTCGGCGGGCGCGCCGACCCCGCCCTGGTGCGGATCGGCGCCAGATCGGCGGTCGTGGAGGGCCGCATCACCATGGCCGCCACCGCCCCCGCCGCGGTACGCGCCGAGGAGGCCGGCGCCGAACTGGACGAGGGGGCGCTGCTGATCAGCCGCACCGTCTCGGCCGAGGGCCGCTCGCGCGCCCACGTCGGCGGCCGGTCCGTCCCGGTCGGCCTGCTGGGGGAGTTGGCGGACGACCTGGTGGCCGTGCACGGCCAGACCGACCAGCAGGGGCTGCTGCGCCCTGCCCGCCAGCGCGCGGCCCTGGACCGCTACGCCGGTGACACCGTCGCCGTACCGCTGGTCAAGTACGCAGCCGCCCACCGCAGGCTGCGCGCCGTCGTCACGGAACTGGACGAGCTGACGACCCTGGCCAGGGAGCGGTCCCAGGAGGCCGACCTGCTGCGGTTCGGCCTGGAGGAGATCGCCGCGGTCGAACCGCAGCCGGACGAGGACACCGAACTCGCCGCTGAGGCCGAGCGGCTCGGCCACGCGGAGTCCCTGGCGTCGGCGGCGAGCGCGGCGCACACGGCGCTGGCGGGCAACCCCGAGGACCCGGAGAGTGTGGAGGCCGCGACCCTGGTCGCCGGCGCGCACCGTGCGCTGGAGGCCGTACGCAGCCACGACCGGGAGCTGTCCGCACTGGCCGACCGGCTCGGCGAGATCGGCATCCTGATGGCGGACGTCGCGGGCGAACTCGCCGGGTACGCGGACGGCTTGGACGCCGACCCGCTGCGGCTGGCCGCGGTCGAGGAGCGCCGCGCCGCCCTGACCCACCTGACGCGCAAGTACGGCCAGGACATCGCCGCCGTACTGGCCTGGTCGCAGGAGAGCGCCGCGCGCCTCGCCGAGCTGGAAGGCGACGACGACCGGATCGGCGGGCTGACCGTCGAACGTGACGCACTCCGCGCCGAACTGGGCGAACTGGCACAGGCGTTGACCGATGCCCGCACCGCATCGGCCGGCCGGTTCGCGGACGCGGTGACCGCGGAACTCGCCGAACTCGCCATGCCGCACGCCCGGGTGAGCGTCGCGATCCGCCAGACCGAGGTGGCGGATGAGACCGAAGGCATCGAGGTCGGCGGCCGTGCCGTCGCCTACGGGCCGTCCGGCGCCGACGAGGTGGAACTCCTGCTCGCCCCGCACCCGGGCGCACCGCCCCGGCCGATCGCCAAGGGGGCGTCCGGCGGTGAACTCTCCCGGGTGATGCTCGCGGTGGAGGTCGTCTTCGCCGGATCCGACCCGGTGCCGACGTACCTCTTCGACGAGGTCGACGCGGGTGTCGGCGGCAAGGCGGCCGTCGAGGTCGGCAGGCGGCTGGCCAGGCTCGCCAGGTCGGCGCAGGTCGTGGTGGTCACCCACCTCCCGCAGGTCGCGGCGTTCGCCGACCGGCAGCTGCTGGTGGAGAAGACCCACGACGGCTCGGTCACCAGGAGCGGCGTCACCGTCCTGGAGGGCGAGGAGCGGGTCCGCGAACTCTCCCGGATGCTGGCCGGCCAGGAAGACTCCGAAACGGCCCGCGCGCACGCCGAGGAACTGCTGGAAACGGCCCGTACGGGGCGCTGAACCGGCCGGGAGCGCACCGGGAGCCCCACGGGCCGGTGCCGCGAGAGAGGAGCGCCATGGTGGCGGGGGCGGGGAACGGCACGGCCAGGACGCGGACGCTGCTCGCTGCGGCCGGGGTGACCCGCGCCGCCTACGAGGTGCTGCGGCGACGGCCACCGGGCGGCCGTGCCCGGTGGGAGCGGACGAACCACGCGGGCCGGACCGTGGACCTGCACGCCGGTCTCGCGGTGGCCGCGGGCACCGCCGTCGCCGCGGCCACCGCGCCGGGGCTGCCCGCCCGTACCAGGACCGCCGCGGCCCTCGCCGTGCTCGCCGCGGGCGCCTGCGGGGCGTACGACGACGCGGCCGGTGCCACCGACCCACGGCGCGGCTTCCGGGCGCACCTCGCGGCGCTGCGCACCGGCGAGGTCACCAGCGGCTCCGTCAAGCTCTTCGGGATCGGCACCGCCGGGCTCGCCGCCGGCGCTCTGCTCACGAACCGGCCGGTCGACGCGCTGCTCGCCGGGGTGGTCATCGCGGGCTCCGCCCACCTGGTGAACCTCGTCGACGTCCGGCCCGGACGGGCCGCGGGCACCGTGCTGGCCATCGGCGTGCCGGGGCTGCTGCGCGGCGGCGCGGCGGGTCCGCTGTCCGCCGTGCCGGTCGGGGCCGCGACTGCCGTCATCGCCGACGACATCGGTGAACGCACCATGACCGGCGACACGGGTGCGCACGCGCTCGGCGCCGCCGTCGGCCTGGCGATCGTGGCGGGCAACGGCCGCACGGGCCTGGCCGCGCACGCCGCCGCCCTGATCGCCGCCGCGGCGGCGGGCGACCGCATCAGCCGGGCGGTCGGCGCGGTCTGAACCCGCTTCGGGAGCCGTGGCGGGCCGCCGCGCACCCCGGCTACGGGAACGGGTGTTTTGTCACCCATGTGAGTGGTCCGCCGGGGACGCGGGTGAGACATCCCACCTGAACGGCGGGCGAACGGTGCCGAATTGACGCCGACGGGCTGGCATCCTGGGGCGCGGTGCGCGCGCCCGGTGTGCCCCGCCTCCCGCGTACGGCCTGTGTGACGCGCTCGCGCCGGGGCAGCCGTACGGAGGCGCCGCGGCACCCGGAGGAACGGCGCCCCGGCCCGCACACCCCCCGCCCGGCACCACGGCACCACCACGAACCCACCGCACACCGCACCGCACAACTCGCCCTACACGCCGCACCACGGACCTCACCGCGCAACCCGCCACAACTCACCGCAGTACACAGCACCTTGTCGATAACGGACCGTCCAGCCGGTACGGTTCCACCGTCCGCCGACCCAGGAGCCCCCGCACGTGACCAGCACACCGCCCCCGTCGCACGGCCGCGCGCCGCTGCGCACGGTCCAGGTGCTGGGAAACGGCGCCGCCGGGAGCGCCACCCACGTCCGTTCCCTGACCGCGGGACTGGTGGCGCGCGGCGTCCTGGTGACGGTCTGCGCTCCCCACGAGGCCGAAGCGGCCTACGGATTCGCCGCGGCCGGCGCACGGTTCGCGCAGGTGGCGGCGCGTACGGACCCGGTGAGCCTGGGTGCGCTGCGCAGCGCCTGCTGGGACGCCGACCTGGTGCACGCGCACGGGCTGCGGGCCGGACTGCGCGCCGTACTGGCGGTGCGCGGACTGCGGGCGCCCCGGGGCGGGCGGGTGCCGCTCGTCGTCACCTGGCACACCAGGGCGCACCCCGAGGGCGCGCGGACCCGGCTCGTGCACCTGATGGAGCGCAGGGTGGCGCGGGCCGCGGCCGTCGTCCTGGGAGTCTGCTCCGACCTCGTCGACCGGGCGCGCGAACGGGGCGCGCGCGACGCCCGGCTGGCGCCCGTCACCGTCCCGCACCCCGGCGGAGCCGCGGGACCGCCCCCGGACACCGACCGGACGCGGCACAAGGAGCGGGCCGAACTGGGTGCCGTGGACCGTCCGTTGATCGTCTCCGTCGGCCGTCTCGAACCGCACCAGGGCCACGACCTGCTGCTGGACGCCGCGCACGCCTGGTGCGCGCTGGATCCGCAGCCGCTGCTGGTCATCGCGGGCGAGGGCGCGCGGCGTCCCGCGCTCCAGCGGCGGATCGACGCCGAGCGGCTGCCCGTCCTGCTGGCAGGGCGCCGCGACAACATCCCCGAACTCGTCGCCGCGGCCGACGTGGTGGTGCTCGCCAGTCGCTGGGAGGCCAGGTCACCGCTCGCCCAGGAAGCGCTGCGGGCCGGTGTCCCCCTGGTGGCCACCGACACCGGCGGTACCCGTGAACTCGTGGGCGGGGCCGCCGAACTGGTCGGCCACGGCGACACGGCGGCTCTCGCCCGTACGGTCACCGGCCTGCTCGCCGACCCGGAGCGGCGGGCCGCACTGGCCGCGGCAGGCCCCGTACAGGCGGCGGAGTGGCCGACGGAGGACGACACGGTCGCGCAGGTCCTCAGCGTCTACGACGAGCTGACCCAGCCCGGAGGCAGCCACTCCGATTGACGGCTGGGGCACCGGACACGCCCTAACCCCGCTCCGCGTGCCGCCGGGCGCGCAGGGCCAGCCGGAGGCCGAGCACCGTCTGCGCGTCCTCCAGGTCGGTGTCCAGGAGCTGGGCGATACGGGCCAGCCGGTCGTACAGGGTCTGCCGGTTGACGTTCAGATCGCGGGCCGTCTCGGCCTTGCGGCCCGCGCTGGCCAGATACGCCTCAAGGGTCGGCAGCAGCGGCTGGCGGGCGCTCCTGTCGTGGCGCAGGAGCGGTCCGATGGCGCGGTCAACGAAGTCCGCGAGCACCCCCTCCTCGCCGTGTTCGCGCATCCGCCACAGCAGCAGTTCGATGTCAAGACTGCGGGCGTCGAACCAGGGCTGCGGCGGCAGTCCCTGGGCCGCGGCGGCGGCCTCCGCCGCGTGCCGCAGCCCGGATCCGGCCGCCGCCCAGTCGCCCGCCGTGCCGATGACGACCACCGGGTGCTGCGCCGACGGACGGTCGAGACCGGCCCGCACCACCCCGGCGTGCAGCGCGGCGGCCACCCGGCCGGCGAGCGCCTCACGGTCCTGGCCCGCGCGCAGCGCGACCAGCAGCGGCACCCGGCCTTCCACGGGCCGTACGCCGAGCAGCACCGGCACCCCGGGCGCCGCGAGTTCCTCGCGCAGCGCCTGGGCGAGCACCGCCCAGCTGCCGGGGGAGGGGAGCTGGGCGGGCATCCGCATCACCACCGGGACGACCGGATCGGAGCCGGGGCGGAAGCCCAGCAGCCTGGCCTGCCCCGGTGCCTCGGCCGCCGAGACCCGGCCCTCGGCCAGGTCGGCGAGGAAGTCACCGCGACCGCGCGCCGCGAGCACCTCCTCCTGGCGGGACTGGAGCATGACGACGGCAAGGAGGTCGGCGGCGCGTTCGGCGGCGATCCGGTGCACCGGGGCCGGCGGGGTGTTGACGGGCAGCAGAACCAGGCGGGCGCGCACCGCGTCCGGGCCGTGTCCGCCCCCGGGTACGTCGATGCGGACGCCGGTGTCCCGCAGCCCTTCCCAGGCCACCAGCGGGTCGGCGTCCGCGGGCCCGCAGCCGTCACCGTCATCGGGGCCAGCCGCGTACAGCGGGCTGCCGTCGGGGGCCTCCAGGCAGAGCGGATTGCCGGTGAAGACGGCCAGCAGCCGCAGTATCTCGGGGGCGCCGCCACCGCCCAGCAGCACGTCCGTACAGCGCCGCAGCAGCTCGTCGGCGCGGCGCAGCAGCGTGTAGTGGCTGTTGACGATCTCGGTGTGGATCGCTTCGGTGACCGTGACGTACGGGACCTCGCGGTGCAATTGGATCAGCGGCAGTCCGCACTCCTGCGCGGCGTCGACCATCGCCGACGGCAGCGAGGCGAACCGGGAACCCAGCTCCACGACGAGGGCGGCGATCTCGCGGTCGGCGAGCTTGCGGATGAACGCGCGCTGATCGGTGGGCCGCGAGCCGAGACCGAGGCCGGTGGTCAGCAGCAGCTCGCCGCCCTTGAGCAGCGAGGCGATGTGCGGCACCTCCCCGGCGTGCACCCAGCGCACCGGCCGGTCCAGCCGGTCCTCGCCGGCCAGCACCTCCGGCAGCCCGCGTCGCAGGGCGGGCAGCTCAAGCGCCCTGCGTACGGTGATCTCCGCTTCGATCTTCGATTCCTGCCCCATGGCGTCGAACGGTACCCGCAGTCCGTCGTCGCACGTCACGGGCGGCGGCGGCCCGGCGTCCCACGCCTTCCGGGGCGCCGCCCGCCGCCTACCCCGACGATTCGCGGATCACCAGCTCCGCCCCGGTGATCACCGGCCGCGGCGCGGGCCCGCCGGACCCCTGCGCGCCCAGCCGCCGCAGCAGCAGCCCGGCCATCAGCCGGCCCATCTCCTCGACGTCCTGGCGGACGGTGGTCAGCGGCGGATCCGCCCAGGCCGCGGGCTCCAGATCGTCGTAGCCGACCACCGCCACGTCATCGGGCACCCGCCGCCCCCGGGCCCGCAGGGTCCGCAGCGCGCCGTGCGCCATCAGGTCCGACGAGGCGAAGACCGCGTCCAGATCCGGTACGGCGTCGAGGAGACGGGCCATCGCCCCCTCGCCGCCCTGCGCGGTGAAGGCCCCGTCGGCGATCAGCCGCGGGTCGAGGCCGGCCGGCGCCAGGACGTCGCGGTAGCCGTGCAGGCGGTCGATGGCCGAGGTCTGGTCGAGCGGCCCGGTGATCACCGCGATCCGGCGGCGACCGCGTTCGACGAGATGGCGGACGGCCTGCCGGGCGCCGTCGCGGTTGTCGGTGTCGACGTACAGCGGATGCGGTTCGCGCGCGGCGCCCGGCCATCCCGGGCGTCCGCCGTAGACCGTCGGAAGCCCGGCGTCCGCGGCCATCGCGGGCAGCGGGTCGTCACGGTGCAGGGAGAACATCAGCGCCCCGTCGACGTGCCCGGCCGCCAGATAGCGGCCGATGCGGTCGTAGTCGGCGCGGTGCGTCACGAAGAGGAGCAGCAGCTGAGTGTCGGCCGCAGACAACTCCCGGCTGATGCCGCGCAGTTGACGGCCGAAGAACGGGTCGGAGAAGACCCGGGTCTCCGGTTCGGCGATGACCACGGCGACCGCGCCGGTCCGCCGGGTGACCAGGGCGCGGGCCGCGTTGTTGGGGACGTAGCCCAGGTCGGCCACCGCCCGCCTGACCTTTTCCCGGACCGTGTCGCGCACTCCGGCACCGCCGTTGACCACGCGCGAGACCGTGGCGCGCGAGACGCCGGCGCGCGCCGCGACCGCCTCCAGCGTAGGGCGCTGTCCGTTCGCATCGGACGCCATACAACTCCTTTTTCCCCGCGGTGGGTTGACGCTGGTGCCGTCGAGTCGGCAGGGTGCCGGTACACGATATGAGAGCGCTCTCAGAACGTGTACCCCTATCGTGAACTCCTCCTTCCCCCCCACCGTGTCGAGGAGAGAATGTCATGAGCATGAGTTCGCGGACGAGGGCGGCGCTGCTCGCCGCCTGTGCCGCATTGGCCGTCACCGGCGCGTTCACCGTCGCCACCGCGTTCGCGGGTGAACCGGCCCCCACCGCCACCCGGGAGGCGTCCCCCACCGCCTTCCAGGAGGTCTGGCACACCGACTTCGACGGCGCCGCAGGATCGCGCCCGTCCGCCGACGACTGGATCACCGATACCGGAACCGGCTACCCCGGAGGAGCGCCCAACTGGGGCACGGGCGAACGCCAGACGTACACCGACGACCCGGCCAACCTCCAGGTCGACGGGGAAGGCCACCTCAAGATCACGGCGTGGAAGGACGGCGGCACCTGGACCTCGGGCCGCATCGAGACCCGCCGCACCGACTTCGCCGCCCCCGCGGGCGGCAAGCTCCGCATCGAGGCGAGCATCCGGATGCCGGATATCTCCGGCGACCGGGCGCTCGGCTACTGGCCGGCGTTCTGGACGCTGGGCGCCGACTTCCGCGGCAACTACCAGAACTGGCCTGGCATCGGCGAGTTCGACATCATGGAGAACGTCAACGGCGCCAACCAGGTGTGGGGCACCCTGCACTGCGGGGTCAGCCCCGGCGGGCCCTGCAACGAGACCCAGGGCAAGGGCAGTTCACGGGAGTGCCCTGACACCGCCTGCCAGGCCGGCTTCCACACCTACGCGCTCGAACTCGACCGCACCGACAGCGCGGCGGAATCGCTGAACTGGTACGTCGACGGACAGCGCTTCCACACCGTCACCTCCGCCGACATGGACGCGGACACCTGGGCCAAGGCCACCCACCACGGCCACTTCCTGCTCCTCAACCTCGCCATGGGCGGCGGGTTCCCGGACGGCGTCGCAGGCCACGCCACCCCCACCGACGCCACCGAGCCAGGCGGCTCCCTCCTCGTCGACCGCGTCGCCGTCTCCGTCGCGCAACCCGCCGCGTCCCGCACCGCCGCCCGAGCCCCGCGCACCGCACCGCAAGGAGCCATGTCGTGATCACTCGCCGCACCCTGCTCGGTTCACTCGCCGCAGGCGCCGCCACCGTCTCCGGGATCGCCGTCGCGGGACGCGCCATAGGTGCCCCCGCCCCCCTCGGCGAAGCGGCGGCCGGGATGCCGCTGCACATCGTCAACAACTCCGGCAACTACGCCAATTCCTCCGTCTGGCTCTACATCGTCGGCAACGACGGCACCCAGCAGGTACGGGTCACACCGGAGGGCGAACTCAAGCCCGTCGCGGTCTCCGACAACGGCGCGGACGGCTTCACCGACTACGCGATCCCGCTCGCCGCGAGCGGCACCACCACCCTTCAGCTGCCGCAGATGTCCGGCCGCATCTACACCGCGCTCGGCAGCAAGCTCAAGTTCAAGGCGGTCGAGGACGGCAACGGCAAGGCGGCGCTGGCCTATCCGGCCGGCTGGGTCTCGTCCGACCCCAACTACGACGTCCTGCACGACTGCGCCGAGTTCACCTACAACGCGGGCGGCATGTACTGCAACACGACCATGGTCGACATGTTCAGCGTGCCCCTCGCGATCAAGCTGACCGGCGCCAAGGACCAGACCACCGGCACCCTCAAGGACGGCGCCCGCGCCAAGGTCTTCGCCGACGTCAAGGCCGCCGAGGGATTCGACCGGCTGGTCATCGACGACAAACGCGTCATCGCCCCCGGACACGGCCTGGACAGCGGCCTGTTCGGCAAGGACTACTTCGCCCCCGCCATCGACGACGCCTGGTCCGCCTACGAGGGCAAGGACCTGAAGGTGACCACCAACGCCGGCACGTTCACCGGCCGGGTCAGCGGCGGCAAACTCTCCTTCACGGGCCCCGCATCGGTCGCCTTCGACAAGCCATCCACCCGCGACGTCCTCTTCTGCGACGGCACGCTGGCCGCCCCCAACGACGGCACCACAGGACCGGTGGCCGCCATCCTGGGCGCCGCCCTGAACCGCTCCACCCTCCTCTCCGCCGCGGCCCAGCCCGCCACCGACCCGGCCGCCTTCTACCAGGAACAGCTCACCAACCACTACGCCAAGGCCATGCACGCGGCCACCGCGGACGGCAAGGCGTACGGCTTCGCCTTCGACGACGTGGCCGGCTTCGCCTCGTACATCGAGGACGGCGCCCCGAAGGAGATCACCCTCACCCTCACCCCGTTCTGAGCCACCACCGGTCCGATCCCGGCAGCACGCCGCGCCCCGGACTCCTACGCTGTGCCGCATGTCAGGTACCGCGCAAGCATCCAACGGCCCTGCGGAAGAACGGGGTGCGGCTCCGGCGGCCACCGCCGTGGACCGTGCGACCGCCGCCCTCGTGCAGCGGCGCACGGTCAGGGTGCTGATGTCCGCCCAGATCGTGGCCGGCATCGGCATCGGCTCGACGCTGTCATCGGGGGCCCTGCTGGTCGGCAGGCTCAGCGGCTCGGAGGTGGCCGCCGGGTTCGCCACCACGTCGGCCACGCTCGGCGCCGCCCTGCTCGGCATCCCGCTCGCCGCGCTCTCCCGCTCCCGCGGTCGCCGGGTCGGCCTCGGCTGCGGCTGGCTGATCGCCACCGCGGGCACCCTGCTGGTACTGCTCGGCGCCGCCCTGGGCCGCGCGGAACCGGTCCTGGCAGGCACCCTCCTGCTCGGCGCGGGCACCGCGGCCAACCTCCAGTCCCGGTACGCCGCCGCCGACCTCGCCGACGACGGCAACCGGGCCCGCGCGCTGTCCCTCGTCGTCTGGTCCACCACCGTCGGCAGCGTGATAGGTCCCAACCTCAGCGGCCCGGGGGAATCCGTGGCCCACGCCCTGGGGCTGCCCGGCGAATCGGGGACGTTCCTCTTCTCCGCCGTGGCGTTCCTGGGCGGCTGGGCCCTGATCTGGTTCCGGCTCCGCCCCGACCCGCTGCATCTCGCCGCCGCCCTGGCACGGGCCGAATCCGGCCATACCGGGGACGGCGCCACGGCCGGAATGTCCACCCCGCCCGCCCCGGCCCGTTTCACCACCCGCACCGCCGACGCGCTGCGCCACGTCAGGGCCTCGCCCGCCGCCCTGCTCGGCCTGCTCTCGCTCGTACTCGGCCACGCCGTGATGGTGTCCGTGATGACCATGACACCCGTCCATCTCGCCCACCACGGCGCGGCGTTGAGCGTCGTCGGCTTCACCGTCAGCCTGCACATCGCCGGCATGTACGCGCTCTCGCCGCTCATCGGCAGGCTCGCCGACCGGATCGGCAGGGTACGGGTGATCCTCGCGGGCCAGGCCGTCTACCTCGGGGCCGCGGTGCTCGCCGGCACCGCGGGCGCCGCCCACTGGGCGACCGTCACCGGCCTGTTCCTGCTCGGCCTCGGCTGGTCCTGCGTGACCATCGCAGGATCCACCCTGCTGACCGAATCCCTCGCCACCGAACAGCGCTCCGAAGTGCAGGGCCTCGCCGACACCCTGATGAACCTGGCCGGCGCGCTCGGCGGCGCGCTCGCCGGCACCACCGTCGCCCTGATCGGCTACGGCGGCCTCAACGCGGCGGCAGCGGTACTCGTCCTGCCGGTCATCGTGCTGGCACTCGCACCGCGGGCCCGCACCGAAAGGTGAACGGGCCCGCAGTCAGGGAGAGTTGACGTCAGGTCAGCCCCCGCCGTACGCCCCGCTGGCGGTCAGCCGCAGCGCGGTGTCGATCAGCGGGACGTGGCTGAACGCCTGCGGGAAGTTGCCCACCTGGCGCTTGTTGTGCGGATCCCACTCCTCGGCCAGCAGCCCGAGGTCGTTGCGGAGCGAGAGCAGCCGCTCGAAGAGCTTGCGGGCCTCCTCGACCCTGCCGATCATCGCCAGATCGTCCGCCATCCAGAACGAGCAGGCCAGGAAGGCCCCTTCCTCACCTTCGAGCCCGTCCACCCCCGCCTCGTCGGCGGACGTCGGATAGCGCAGGATGAAGCCGTCCTCGGTGGCGAGCTCCCGCTGGATCGCCTCGATGGTGCCGATGACCCGCTTGTCGTCCGGCGGCAGGAAGCCCATCTGCGGGATGAGCAGCAGCGACGCGTCCAGCTCCCGCGAGCCGTAGGACTGCGTGAAGGTGTTGCGCTCCGCGTCGTACCCCTTCTCGCAGACGTCGCGGTGGATCGTGTCGCGCAGTTCCTTCCAGCGCTCCAGCGGGCCCTCCACGTCGCCGGACTCGATCAGCTTGATCGTGCGGTCGACGGCGACCCAGGTCATGACCTTGGAGTGGACGAAGTGCCGCCGCGGGCCGCGGACCTCCCAGATGCCCTCGTCCGGCTCGTCCCAGTGCTGCTCCACCCAGCGGATCAGCTTCACCTGGAGCAGCGAGGCGTAGTCGTTGCGGGCGAGCCCGGTCATGTGCGCGAGGTGCAGCGCCTCGGTGACCTCGCCGTACACGTCCAGCTGGAGCTGCCCCGCGGCGCCGTTGCCGACCCGGACCGGCTGCGAATTCTCGTACCCGGGAAGCCAGTTGAGCTCGTTCTCGCCCAACTCCCGTTCACCGGCGATGCCGTACATGATCTGGAGGTTCTCCGGATCGCCCGCCACCGCGCGCAGCAGCCACTCGCGCCAGGCCCGCGCCTCTTCCCGGTAGCCGGTGCGCAGCAGCGAGGAGAGGGTGATCGCGGCGTCCCGCAGCCAGGTGAAGCGGTAGTCCCAGTTGCGGCTGCCGCCGATGTCCTCGGGCAGCGAGGTCGTCGGCGCCGCCACGATCCCGCCGGTCGGCGCGTACGTCAGCGCCTTCAGCGTGATCAGCGAACGGACCACCGCGTCACGGTAGGGACCGTGGTACGTGCAGTGCTCGACCCAGTCGCGCCAGAAGTCCTCGGTGGCCTCCAGCGACGCCTCCGGCTCCGCCATGGCCGGCGGCTGGTGGTGCGAGGGCTGCCAGCTGATGGTGAAGGCGATCCGCTCGCCCGGCGACACCGTGAAGTCGGAGTACGTCGTCAGATCCTCGCCGTAGGTCTCCGCCGAGGTGTCGAGCCACACCGAGTCGGGACCTGCGACCGCGACCGTCCGCCCGTCCACCTTGTGGACCCAGGGCACGACCCAGCCGTACGAGAACCGCATCCGCAGCTCCGAACGGACCGGAACGCTGCCGCTGACGCCCTCCACGATGCGCACCAGCTGCGGCGCGCCGTCCCGCGGCGGCATGAAGTCGATGACCCGGACCGTGCCGGCCGGGGTGTCCCACTCGGATTCGAGTACGAGTGAGTCCCCGCGGTAGCGGCGGCGGTCGGCGGGCTGCGGTGCGGCGCCATCGGCGTGGGCGGGGCCCATCCGCCAGAACCCGTGTTCCTCTGTGCCCAGCAGTCCGGCGAAGACCGCCGGCGAGTCGAAGCGGGGTAGGCACAGCCAATCGACTCTGCCGTCCCTGCACACGAGAGCGGCGGTTTGCATATCGCCGATGAGTGCGTAGTCCTCGATGCGCCCGGCCACGTGCATCTCCCGTCGAACTGGAGTCACGCCCCCCATGGGACGTTGTGAGCTGTCCGTCCTGCCCATGAAACGTTGTCGAGCAACGGGACCGGAAATCGGGCGGGGGTGGTGCCTTACCGGACGGCTCGTAACGAGTGCCCGAGCAGGATACGACGCGCGCAAGTGATCTGCGCGACGCTCAGGAGAGTGCAGTCACCCGAATGGGTGACGAATGCCGCGCTCCCGGTCACGGACGTGGCCGGGAGCGACCACGCCCGGTCGCTGATAGCCTGGTACCCCGTGGACCGGTGGGCCCCACAAATGTCACGGCAGATGTCACGGCACCCCCGAGCCGCAGCGAAGGCACCCCTCGAATCTCCGGGGCCGGCGCCGCATCGCACCTCTCCACCTCGCGACCACGGGAGTTCCCTCTTGGCCATGCCGCCCAAATCCACGACGACCAAGCATCTCTTCGTCACCGGGGGCGTCGCCTCCTCGCTCGGCAAGGGGCTGACCGCCTCCAGCCTGGGCGCGCTCCTCAAGGCGCGTGGCCTGCGGGTCACGATGCAGAAGCTCGACCCGTACCTGAACGTCGACCCGGGAACGATGAACCCGTTCCAGCACGGCGAGGTCTTCGTCACCAACGACGGCGCCGAAACCGACCTGGACATCGGCCACTACGAGCGGTTCCTCGACGTCGACCTCGACGGCTCCGCGAACGTGACCACCGGCCAGGTCTACAACACCGTGATCGCCAAGGAGCGCCGCGGCGAGTACCTCGGTGACACCGTGCAGGTCATCCCGCACATCACCAACGAGATCAAGCACCGCATCCGGCGGATGGCGACCGACGACGTCGACGTCGTCATCACCGAGGTCGGCGGCACCGTCGGCGACATCGAGTCGCTGCCGTTCCTGGAGACCGTCCGCCAGGTGCGCCACGAGGTCGGCCGCGACAACGTCTTCGTCGTGCACATCTCGCTGCTCCCGTACATCGGCCCGTCCGGTGAGCTGAAGACCAAGCCGACCCAGCACTCGGTCGCCGCGCTGCGCAACATCGGCATCCAGCCCGACGCGATCGTGCTGCGCGCCGACCGCGAGGTGCCCACCGCCATCAAGCGGAAGATCTCGCTGATGTGCGACGTCGACGAGGCCGCGGTCATCGCGTGCCCGGACGCGCCGTCCATCTACGACATCCCCAAGGTCGTGCACGCCGAGGGTCTGGACGCCTACGTCGTCCGCAAGCTGGACCTGCCCTTCCGTGACGTCGACTGGACCCAGTGGGCCGACCTGCTGGAGCGCGTCCACAACCCCGACCACGAGGTCAAGGTCGCGCTGGTCGGCAAGTACATCGACCTGCCCGACGCCTACCTCTCGGTCACCGAGGCGCTGCGCGCCGGCGGTTTCGCGAACAAGACCCGCGTGAAGCTGAAGTGGGTCACGTCCGACGACTGCAAGACCCCGGCCGGGGCCGCCGAGCAGCTCGCGGACTGCGACGCCGTGTGCATCCCCGGTGGCTTCGGCGACCGCGGTGTGGACGGCAAGGTCGGCGCGATCACCTACGCGCGCGAGCACAAGCTGCCGCTGCTCGGCCTGTGCCTGGGCCTCCAGTGCGTGGTCATCGAGGCCGCCCGCAACCTCGCCGGCATCGAGGGCGCCAACTCCACCGAGTTCGACCCGGCGGCCACCGACCCGGTCATCTCCACGATGGCCGAGCAGAAGGACATCGTCGCGGGCGAGGGCGACATGGGCGGCACCATGCGCCTTGGCATGTACCCCGCCAAGCTCGCCGAGGGCTCGATCGTCCGCGAGACGTACGACAACCAGCCGTACGTCGAGGAGCGCCACCGCCACCGCTACGAGGTCAACAACGCCTACCGCAGCGAGCTGGAGAAGAAGGCCGGTCTGGTCTTCTCGGGCACCTCACCGGACAACACCCTCGTCGAGTACGTCGAGTACGCCCGCGAGGTGCACCCGTACCTGGTCGCCACCCAGGCGCACCCCGAACTCCGCTCCCGCCCCACCCGCCCCCACCCGCTCTTCGCCGGGCTGGTGAAGGCGGCTGTGCAGCGGCAGCAGAAGGCGCCCAAGAAGGGCGCCGTGAAGTAGCGCGCGGCACGACGGATACGGTTGCCGGGGCAGGGATCTTTCGGGATCCGTGCCCCGGTTTCTGCGTTGCTACAAGGCTCACACAGGAGGACGCATGGCGATCAAGGACACCCCCGAGGAGTGGACGGTCACCGCGACCACGACGCCCTTCACCGGGAACAAGACCAGCGTGCGCACCGACGAGGTCGTGATGCCGGACGGCTCCACCGCCAAGCGGGACTACCAGGTCCACCCCGGCTCCGTCGCGGTCCTCGCCCTCGACGACGAGGGCCGGGTGCTGGTGCTGCGCCAGTACCGCCACCCCGTACGCCAGAAGCTGTGGGAGATCCCCGCCGGCCTGCTGGACGTCCCCGGTGAGAACCCGCTGCACGCCGCGCAGCGCGAGCTGTACGAAGAGGCGCACGTCAAGGCGGGCGACTGGCGGGTGCTCGCCGACGTCTACACCACGCCGGGCGGCTGCGACGAGGCGGTGCGGATCTTCCTCGCGCGCGATCTGGCGGAGGCCGAGGGCGAGCGGTTCGAGGTGTCGGAGGAAGAGGCCGACATGGAGCTGGCGCGGGTGCCGCAGGACGAGCTGGTGCGCGGCGTGCTGGCCGGCGAGCTGCACAACAACTGCCTGGTGGTCGGAGTCCTGGCGCTCACCGCGGCGCGGGACGGCACGGGCCTTGCGGACCTGCGCCCGGCCGACGCGCCCTGGCCGGCCCGCCCCTTCACCGCCTGAGCCGCCCGAGGATCCGCCGCTCCGCCACCGCCACACCGGCCGCCGTTCCGTACCGGTCGGATGATCCGCCGATCCGATCGAGTGACCCAACCGCCCTGCTCCGCACGGGGCATGACGGGTCGTGAACTACGCTCGGCAGCGTTCCCGTCCGCGACCGCGGCGGGCTCGTATGCGCAGGTGGACGGGAGAGTGGCCCGTGACGGATCAGGCGGTGGGCGGAGGGCACCTCCCGCCGGGGGCGGCGGGGCGGCCCGCCACGGCGGCGGACACCCGGCAGGTGCCGGAGGGCCGCCGCAGAGACGGCACGGCGGCCGGCCGCCCCGGCCGTTCTGCCGCCGCTCAGCCCGCCACCGCCGTCCCCGCGGGGACCGTCCCGCCGCCGTTCACCGGCCGCACTCGCGAGCTGAAGGCGCTGCGCGCCGACATCGCCCGCGCCGGGCTCGACACCCTCTCGGGACGCAAGGGCGCCCGCAGCCGCGTCCTGCTGATCGCCGGCCGCCCCGGCTCCGGCCGCACCCGGCTCGCCGTCGAGCTGCTGCGCCACCTCGCCGACGAGTACCCCGACGGCGTGCTGCGGGCCGGGCTGACCGGTCCCGGCGGCGCCCCGGTGCCCACCGGCCGGGTCGCCCGCGGCCTGCTCGCCGCGCTCGGCGCCACCGCCCCGCCGGGAGCGGGTGACGACGAGCTGACCGAGGCGCTGCGCGGGGCGCTCGCCACCCGGCGTGCCGTGCTGTTCCTGGACGACGCCCCCGGCGCCGAGCAGGTCGAGCCGCTGCTCCCTGACGCGCCCCACTGCCTGGTCCTGGTGGTCTCCCAGGGGCCGCTCACCGGGATCTCCGACGTACGGCCGTGCACGCTCGGCGGTCTGGAGAGCGCGGCGTCCGTCGCGATCATCGGCGGGTTCACCGGGCCGACCCGGATCACCGTCGACCCGCGGACGGCCGAAGCGGTCGCCGAGGAGTGCGGTGGCCAGCCCGCGGCCCTGGTCCTGGCGGGCGGCTGGCTCGGCGCCCGCCCCAAGTCGTCCATCTCCGACCTGCGCAACGCGCTGCGGGCCGTGCCGGTCCCCGCCGACCTGCCATCCGGCGACCACCCGCTGCACCGCGCCTTCCACCTCGCCCACGGGGCGCTGGCGCCGACCGCGGCCCGGATGCTGCGGCTGCTCACCCTGGCCCCCGCCGGGCTGGTGGACGCGCACACCGCATCCGCGCTGGCCGGCTGCTCGGTCGCGGTCGCCGCCAGGACCTTGCAGGACGTCGCCGCGCTGGGCCTGCTGCACCCGGTGCCGGGCGAGCCCACGGGCGCGGCGGAGCGGGACGCGGCCGAGGGCGTGGCCGAGGCGGCGCTGCACCCGCAGTACCGGCTGCCCGGCTGCCTGGCACCCGCGGCCTTCGCGCTGCTCCAGGAACACGAGCGGCCTGCCGACATCCAGCTGGCCCGCGCGCGGATGCTGGAGCGGACCGTCCGGCTGCTCCAGTCCTGCCGGGCGATGGGGGAGCCCGCGGGTTCCCCGGCCAGGCAGCGGACGGCTGGGCTGCCGCGGTCGCTGCGTTTCCCCTCGCGGCAGGCCGCGGCCGACTGGCTGCACAGCCGTCGCGCGGCCCTGCTGGACGCGGCGCGGATCGCGGTGGCCGACGGTGAACTGGACACGCTCGACCGGCGGTTGATGGCCGCGCTGGTCCGCACACTGATGACGCACGAGGGCGCGCAGGCGGCGGCGCCGGCCCTCTACTCCCTGCACGGACTGGTCCTGGAGGTCGCCGAACGGCGGGGCCTGACACGGGAGAAGGCCGCGGCGCTGCTCAACCTCGCTGATCTGGACGGCCAGTCGGGCCGTACGCAGGACGCGCTCGCCCGGTACCGCGGCGCGCTGGAGGCCGCCCGTTCGGTGCAGGACCCGGTGGCCACCGGCCGCGCGCTGGAATCGCTGGGCGGTACGTACGCCGAGCTGGGCGACTGGCAGCGGGCGGCCGACTGGTACGGGCGTGCCCTGGAACTGCGGCTGAGCCGCGGGGAGAGCGCCGACGCGGCGCGGCTGCACGGCCGGATCGGCGGTGCGCACACCTATGCGGGGCGCTGGGGCGAGGCGCTCAAGGAGTGGCGGGCGGCGGCCGGCACCTATCGCAGGCTCGGGGACGTGGCCGGCCAGGCGCGGGCGGCGGGGGAGGTGGCGCGGGTGCAGGAGTACGCGGGACGGCCTGAGGAGGCGCTGCGCACCTGCCTCGACGCCCTGCACACCGCCCGCGGCGCGGGGGACGGACGCCTGGAGGCGGCGCTCCAGCTGCGGATTGCGGACACCCTCGACCGGCTCGGTGATCCAGCGGGGGCGCGGCTGCACCGGGCCGTCGGAGAACAGCTCACTCAGGATCACCCCGAGTGACCTACGAAATCGGTGGTGCTTCCAGAAACAAATAATGCTTTGCAAGGCTAGACAACGAGAGATCCTTCAATAAACTGGATGAGCCGCGTCCGCCGCGGTCAGCTCCGTCATGTGTCACATGAGGGATGAATCCCCTGCAAGCACTCATTCAAGGACCGTGATCGACGTGAAGGTCGGCATCCCCCGCGAGGTCAAGAACAACGAGTTCCGGGTGGCGATCACGCCCGCCGGTGTGCACGAACTGGTCCGCCACGGCCACCAGGTCTTCGTCGAGAAGGACGCCGGTCTCGGCTCCTCCATCACCAACGAGGAGTACGTCTCCGCCGGTGCGGGCATCCTCGGCACCGCCGACGAGGTCTGGGACACCGCCGACCTGCTCCTGAAGGTCAAGGAGCCGATCGCGGAGGAGTACCACCGCCTGCGCAAGGACCAGACCCTCTTCACGTACCTGCACCTGGCGGCCTCCCGCGAGTGCACGGACGCGCTGCTGGAGTCCGGCACCACCGCCATCGCCTACGAGACCGTCGAGACGGCCGGCCGCCAGCTGCCGCTGCTCGCCCCGATGTCCGAGGTCGCGGGCCGCATCGCGCCCCAGGTCGGCGCGTACCACCTGATGCGCCAGGCCGGTGGCCGTGGCGTGCTGCCCGGCGGCGTCCCCGGTGTCGCGGCGGGCCGGGCCGTGATCATCGGCGGTGGCGTCTCCGGCTGGAACGCCGTGCAGATCGCCGTGGGCCTCGGCTTCCACGTCACGCTGCTCGACAAGGACATCAACAAGCTCCGCGAGGCCGACAAGATCTTCGGCACCAAGGTGCAGACGATCGTCTCCAACGCCTTCGAGCTGGAGAAGGCCGTCATCGAGGCCGACCTCGTCGTCGGCGCGGTCCTGATCCCCGGCGCCAAGGCCCCCAAGCTCGTCACCAACGAGCTGGTCGCCAAGATGAAGCCCGGAAGTGTCCTTGTCGACATCGCGATCGACCAGGGCGGCTGCTTCGAGGACTCGCACGCCACCACGCACGCCGAGCCGACCTTCCCGGTCCACAACTCGGTCTTCTACTGCGTCGCCAACATGCCCGGCGCGGTGCCCAACACCTCCACCCACGCGCTGACCAACGCGACGCTGCCCTACATCGTCTCGCTGGCCAACAACGGCTGGGTCGAGGCGCTGCGCCGTGACCCGGCGCTGGCCAAGGGCCTCAACACGCACGACGGCAAGGTCGTCTACCGCGAGGTCGCCGAGGCGCACGGCCTGGAGGCCGTGGAGCTGCGCACGCTCCTGGGCTGAGCGTCAACGACGCGTGTCAACGCAGCACATCCGGCCGGGCCTTGTCGACAGGGCCCGGCCGGTCGCTTGTGCGACACGCCGGAAGCGCGGCGCCGGCGCACCGGCGCTCAACTCGCGTTGAACGTAACCCTTTAACCGATTCGCGCACCCCCGAAACCTTGTGTGCACACCGCTTGCACCCTTGACATCGGGGGGTTCGATAGCCGACACATCGTGCCGGGTCCGGTGGATTGTGTTGCTGCGGACGCCCGACACGCCATAGAGTCGCCAACCGTCGGCATGGTGTCACGCTGACCTATCGATAAGTTTCCTGGTCACATCCAAGGAGGTAAGACGACTTGTGAATGAGTCGACATTTACTCCCGGAGGTGCTCAGCCAGGAGCGGTTGCACGGGGCCAGGCCCCCTCGGGGCACGAGGCTGTCGGCTCCGTAGCGGTCCACGCTTCCGCAGCCCGCCAGAGCACGACCACGACAGCCCACCAGAGCATGGACGGCCATCACGTGAACGCCATGGCCGGCGACCGGGGCAGTGGAGAACCCGCCCGTATCGCCGACTACGACGACCTGCCCAAGGGGCATTTCTACGATCCGGACGCGGAGTACGAGCCGGACCCCGAGTACGCGGCGACGCTCGCTCCTGACGCTGCCCGCCAGCGCCGCGAGCGGGTCGGCCCGACCGGGCGTCCGCTGCCGTACTTCCCGATTCCGGGACCGTTGTCGGAGCACGGGCCCGCCAAGATCATCGCGATGTGCAACCAGAAGGGCGGGGTCGGCAAGACGACCTCGACCATCAACCTGGGCGCCGCACTCGCCGAGTACGGCCGCCGGGTGCTGCTCGTCGACTTCGACCCGCAGGGCGCCCTGTCGGTCGGCCTCGGTGTCAACCCGATGGAGCTGGACCTGACGGTCTACAACCTGCTCATGGAGCGGGGCATGTCGGCCGACGAGGTGCTGCTCAAGACCGCGGTCCCCAACATGGACCTGCTGCCCAGCAATATCGATTTGTCTGCGGCAGAGGTGCAGTTGGTCAGCGAGGTCGCGCGTGAGTCCACGCTCCAGCGGGCGCTCAAGCCGCTGCTCGCCGACTACGACTACATCGTCATCGACTGCCAGCCCTCGCTGGGCCTGCTCACGGTCAACGCCCTGACGGCGGCTCACAAGGTCATCGTGCCGCTGGAGTGCGAGTTCTTCGCGCTGCGCGGTGTCGCGCTGCTCACCGAGACGATCGAGAAGGTCCAGGAGCGGCTCAACCCCGAGCTGGAACTGGACGGCATCCTGGCGACGATGTACGACTCCCGCACCGTGCACAGTCGCGAGGTCCTGGCGCGCGTCGTGGAAGCCTTCGACGAGCACGTCTACCACACCGTCATCGGCCGTACGGTCCGCTTCCCCGAGACCACCGTCGCGGGCGAGCCGATCACCACGTACGCGTCCAACTCCGTGGGTGCCGCCGCCTATCGCCAGCTCGCCAGGGAGGTGCTCGCCCGGTGTCACGCCGAGTGAGTCTGCCCGGAGCCGACGAACTGTTCCGTACCACCGGGGGCACGGGTCTGCAGTCCTCCTCGCCCCGCCGCCCGGCGAACGGCTCCACCGCGGGCGGCGAGGCCCCCCGCGTGCCGTCCCCGGCAGGCGAGGCCGACCCGGTGGCGGAAGCGCCCCGTGCGGCCCCACGGGGTGGCACGGACGCGGGTGACGGCACAGCGGGCACGGCACGCACGGCGGCCCCGGCCGAGCACAACGGACGCGAGACGGGCCAGGAAGGCGCCCAGGGCCACCGCAGGCAGGAAGGCCAGGCGGCGGCCGGGCAGGACGCGGCCGGCGGGCAGGGCCGCAGGCGCGGCGGCGGTCGCGGCGCCAACCGGCGCCCCAGCGGCCGGGAACGGCACGACGAGAAGATCACCGTCTATGTCTCCGCCGAGGAGCTCATGGACCTCGAACACGCCCGCCTGGTGCTGCGCGGTGAGCACGGCCTGGCCGTCGACCGCGGCCGGATCGTCCGCGAGGCGGTCGCCGTCGTCCTCGCCGACCTGGAGTCGCGCGGCGACGCCAGCATCCTGGTGCGGCGGCTGCGCGGACGCTAGAAAGCGCCGGTGACATCCGTCATCGAAAGGCCGCCGCGCAGGCGGCCAGGAACGCAGGAGCGGCGCGGCCGATGCCCGTCGGGGCCCGGCCGCGCGGCGCGTTCCGGAGGGCCGGGGCCGACGGGATAGCCTCGTTTTCCCGGGCCCTACGCCCGTCACCAGCCCCGCCGTCTCCGGTGCGGGAACACGCAGCACATGGACCACGATGCCGACGCCCCACCACGACACCCTCTCCCCGCGTGCCCCGCGCCGTCCCCTCGGCCGGAGGCCGGACGCCGGGCAGGCAGGGGAGCCGCCGGCGGACCCAGGGAAAGCGGTGCGCGACACCGAGGACGCGGTGGAGGACGCCGGCGCCGCCGATGCCCCGGCACCGGCAGGTGACGGCAGGTTCACCGTCCGGCTTGACAACTTCGAGGGCCCCTTCGACCTGCTCCTCCAGCTGATCTCCAAGCACAAGCTGGACGTCACGGAAGTCGCCCTCTCCCAGGTGACGGACGAATTCATGGCGCACATCAGGGCCATGGGAGCGGACTGGGACCTCGACCAGACCACCGAGTTCCTGGTCGTCGCCGCGACGCTGCTGGACCTGAAGGCCGCCCGGCTGCTGCCCGTCGCGAAGGTGGAGGACGAGGCCGATCTGGCGCTTCTCGAAGCCCGCGACCTGCTGTTCGCGCGGCTGCTCCAGTACCGCGCCTACAAGCGGATCGCGGACATCTTCAGCGGCCGGCTGGCCGACGAGGCCCGCCGGTACCCGCGGACCGTCGGCCTGGAACCCGAGCACGCCGAGCTGCTGCCCGAGGTCGCCCTGAGCATCGGCGCCGAGGGATTCGCGAAGCTGGCGGTCAAGGCGATGCAGCCGAAGGCCAGGCCGCAGGTGTACGTCGATCACATCCACGCGCCGCTGGTGAGCGTGCGCGAGCAGGCCGACGTGGTGATGGCGCTGCTGCGGGAGGCGGGCGAGCGCAGCTTCCAGGAACTGGTCGCCGGGGCGCCCGACACCCTCACCGTCGTGGCGCGCTTCCTGGCCCTGCTGGAGCTCTACCGGGAGCGGGTGGTGGCGCTGGACCAGGAGGAGGCCCTGGGGGCCCTCACCGTCCGGTGGACGGGCGCGGCGGACGCCGTCCCGGTGGTGACGGACGAGTTCGACAGGGAACCGGGGCAGCAGGAGCCGCCGGGCGATGCGGAGTCCGACGATGCGGAAGAGGGGGAACGGGCGTGAGCGGGGCCGACGAGGCGTATGACATCGCGGAGCACGCGGACGGTGCCGGTGCGCGGTCCGCTGCGCCGGCGGGGGCGCCGGGCGTCGCCGCGCTGGAGCTGAAGCCGGCGCTGGAGGCCGTCCTGATGGTCGTCGACGAGCCGGCGACCGAGGAACACCTGGCCAGGGTGTTGCAGCGGTCGCGGCGCGCGGTCGCGCTCGCGCTGCGTGAGCTGGCCGACGACTACGCGCGCCAGGGCCGCGGATTCGACCTGCGGCCGGTGGCGGGCGGCTGGCGCTTCTACTCCCGTGCCGCGTACGCGGAAGCGGTCGAGAGCTTCGTCCTGGACGGCCAGACCGCCCGGCTCACCCAGGCCGCATTGGAGACTCTGGCCGTGGTCGCGTACCGTCAGCCGGTCAGCCGTTCCCGGGTTTCGGCCGTTCGCGGGGTGAACTGTGACGGCGTGATGCGCACACTCCTCCAGCGCGGACTCGTGGAGGAGGCGGGGACGGAACCTGAAACAGGTGCGATCCTGTACAGGACGACGAATTACTTTCTGGAGCGGATGGGCCTGCGCGGCCTGGAAGAGCTCCCGCAGCTCGCACCGTTCCTCCCGGAGGCGGATGCGGTCGAGGGCGACTCCCCGGAAGGTATCCCGTCGTTCGACGTAGACGACAGCGGCGACTCTCAGACGGATCATTGATGCGAAGCAGCGGCAGGAACAGCGGAAACCGGAACAACGGGAGCGCGGGCGCCGGCGGCGACCGCCGGCGTTCGGGTACGGGGGGCCGCGACGACCAGAAGCGCGCGGGACGTCCCCGTCCCGAGGAGCGCCGCTACGACGTGGGCGGATCCGGTGGGCAGGGCGGCTCATCGGGCCGCGGCGACGACCGCAAGGGCGCCCCGAAGGGCGGCGACGACCGCGGGGGCGGTGCCCCGAAGAGCGGCGGCAGCCGGGGTGCTGCGGCCCGCGGCGGCGCCAAGGGCGGCCCGCGTACCGGCGCCGCCTCCAAGGGAGCACGTCCCGGCGCCAAGGGCGGACCGCAGCGCGGTCGCGGCCAGGGGCCGTCGCGGCCCCGTGAGCTGGACGCCAAGATCGAGGAGCGCAACCGCGCCCGCCACAACAAGCCGCAGGTCAAGACCCCCAAGACCTTCGGTGAGGAGGAGGGCGAGCGGCTCCAGAAGGTGCTCGCCAGGGCCGGTATGGGCTCGCGGCGTGCCTGCGAGGAGCTGATCGACCAGGCGCGCGTCGAGGTCAACGGCGAGATCGTCATGGAGCAGGGCGTCCGCGTCGACCCGCAGAAGGACGAGATCAAGGTCGACGGCCTGACGGTCGCCACCCAGTCGTACCTCTTCTTCGCGCTGAACAAGCCGGCCGGCGTCGTCTCCACCATGGAGGACCCGGACGGCCGCCAGTGCCTGGGCGACTACGTCACCAACCGCGAGACGCGGCTCTTCCACGTCGGCCGTCTCGACACCGAGACCGAGGGCATCATCCTGCTCACCAACCACGGCGAGCTGGCCCACCGGCTGACCCACCCGCGCTACGGCGTCAAGAAGACCTACCTCGCCGCGATCCAGGGCCCGCTCCCGCGTGACCTGGGCAAGCAGCTCAAGGACGGCATCCAACTGGAGGACGGCTACGCCCGCGCCGACCACTTCCGCGTGGTGGAGAACACCGGCAAGAACTACCTCGTCGAGGTGACACTCCACGAAGGCAGGAAGCACATCGTGCGCCGGATGCTCGCGGAGGCCGGGTTCCCGGTCGAGCGGCTGGTCCGTACGAGCTTCGGGCCGATCGCGCTGGGTGACCAGAAGTCCGGCTGGCTGCGCCGGATGACCAACACCGAGGTCGGCATGCTGATGCGCGAGGTCGAGCTGTAAGCGGCCGAACCTCTGACCCCGGCAGGTGACGGCTTGCCGGGAAAGATCACCACCCCTTATTGTCACGATGACGATTAAGGGGTGGTTTTCATGGGGACCGCAGCAACCGGCGCGCTGATCGGGCTCGCCCTCGGGGACGCACTCGGCTATCCCACCGAATTCGACGGCGTCCCGTCGATCCTGGCGCGGTACGGGCCGTGGCGGCACCTGGCGCTGCCCGACCCCGCGCAGGTCAGCGACGACACCCAGATGACGCTGGCCCTGGGCCGCGGGCTGCGCACCGCCACGGAACGCGGACCGCTCACCGCACAGACCCTGGAGCGCCCGCTCCGCGAGGAGTACGTCGCCTGGTGGCGCTCACCCGACAACAACCGGGCGCCTGGCACCACCTGCCTCACCGCCTGCCAGCTGCTGAGCGCGGCGGAGCGGCCCTGGGCTCAGGCCAGCAGGACCGGATCCAAGGGCTGCGGCGCCAACATGCGGGTCGCGCCGATCGGTCTGGCACCCGGACTGAGCCCGCAGCAGCGGGCCGGCGCGGCGCAGCTCCAGGCCGCCCTGACCCACGGCCACCCGACCGCGCTCGCCGCCAGCGAACTGACCGCGTACGCCGTGCAGCTCCTGGCCGAAGGCGCCAGGCCCGCCGAACTGACCGGACTGCTGCGCGGGTACGCACGCGACCGGCGCACCGGCTACCCGGACGACTGGCTCGGTGACCTGTGGCGGCACGCCCAGGACCCGTCCCCCACGGCGTTCGCCGCCCGCGGCTGGGACGAGTGCACCGGCGTACTCGACCGGCTGGACGCGGCCCTGCGGGCGCCGGACGCGGAGACCGACCCCTGCCTGGCCACCGGCGCGGGCTGGATCGCCGAAGAGGCGCTCGCCACCGGACTGCTGTGCTTCCTGCTCTTCCCCGACGAACCGCTCACCGCGCTGCGCCGGGCCGCCTGCACCTCGGGCGACTCCGACTCGATCGCCTGCCTCACCGGGGCGTTCGCGGGTGCCCATCTGGGCGCCGGAGCCTGGCCCGCGGAGTGGGCGGGCCGCATCGAGTACCGCGCCGACCTGCTCGCGCTGGGCGCGGCCTGGGACGGGTGAGGTCCGTGCGGCGGGGCCGCGCCGCCCCGCTCACCGGGCACCGGGCAGCGCCGCCCGCCGGGCCCTGACCAGGAAGTCCTCCACCCGGGCCCGGTCCGGCTCGGCGGGCAGCGGGGAGCCGGACACCGCCGCCTTCGCCTCCTCGGTCAGCGTCGTCATCCGTCGCGTCACCTCGTCCCAGGACAGCTCGCCGCGCCGGACCGCCAGCAGCTGCGCGCGGGCCTGCCCGGCATCCGTCGCAAGGACGCCGCTGCGCAGGGTGTCGCGGCAGCAGACCAGGACCCGCAGCAGATGCATGGCGTGCTTCCAGCGGGGCGCGCCCTCCCGGCGGACGTCCGCCTGCACCTTCGTGAACTGCGAGGCGGCGAACCCGGTGAAGGTGCGGTGGAGCTGCCGGGACAGGAAGGCGCCGCGCAGGGCGAGCAGTTCGCGTCCGGTGGCGTCGATCCGTTCCACCAGCGGCGAGTGAAGGCACTCCAGCACGTTCGGGTCGGAGCGCAGCCCCAGCGCGCAGAACCGCTCCAGTTCCCAGGAGAACTCCTCGTCGCGCGGGCCCGTCACATGGGACGGCGGCTTCTCGAAGCGCCAGAACAGCTCGGTGGGCGGGAGGTACACCCCGCGCCGGTCGGTGTCGCTGCCTTCGACGGCGAGACCGAAGGCGCGCGAGCCGACCACGCAGGAGTGGACGGTGTGCCCGGCGACAAGGGCGTGACCTGCGGCATCGGAGGGTGGCATGGCGCAGAGTGTGGCCGCGGGGCGGGGCGGCTGTCACCCGGATTCCGCGCCGCGGGCGGCCGTACGTCCCGGTGGGCGGTCGCCGGGCACGGCTGTCGGTGGGGCTGGATACGCTTGATCGGCGTGCAGAGGCGCGCGGGCAGGTGCAACGCAGGGAGCAGGGACGTGAGCGTACGAGCGGTCCGCAGGGCCGTCCAGCCGGACCGGGACGAAGCCGGGCCGGCCAAGGCCCGGATCTCCCCTGTGTACCCCGGCGCCACCGCCGCGCCGCGAAAGGACATCGCCCAGTGAGAACCGCACTCGTCATCGGAACGGGCCTGATCGGCACATCGGCGGCGCTCGCGCTGCACGCCCGCGGGGTGCGGGTCTTCCTGGAGGACCACGACCCCGACCAGGCGCGGACCGCCGCCGCGCTCGGCGCAGGCGTCGCCGAGCCGCCCCCGGGCCCGGTCGACCTGGCGATCGTCGCCGTCCCGCCGGCCCACGTGGCGGCGGCGCTGGCGGACGCGATACGGCGGGGCGCGGCCCGCGCCTACCTCGATGTCGCCAGCGTCAAGGGCGGCCCGCGCCGCCAGCTGGAGGCGCTGGGCTGCGACCTGTCCCGCTACCTCGGCACGCACCCGATGGCGGGCAAGGAGCGCTCCGGGCCGCTCGCGGCCACCGCCGACCTCTTCGAGGGCCGGCCCTGGGTGCTGACCCCGGGACCGGGCGGCGACACCGAGGTGCTCAACCTCGCGCTGGAACTGGTCGCGCTGTGCCGCGCGGTCCCGGTCGTGATGGACGCGGACGCCCACGACCGCGCCGTCGCCCTCGTCTCGCACACCCCGCAGCTGGTCTCCAGCCTCGTCGCCGCCCGCCTGGAGGGTGCCGACGAGACCGCCGTACGGCTGTGCGGCCAGGGTGTCAGGGATGTGACGCGGATCGCGGCCTCCGATCCCCGGATGTGGATCGACATCCTGTCCGCGAACCCGGGGCCGGTCGCCGAGGTGCTGTCCGAGGTGGCGGCCGACCTGGACGGGACCGTACGCGCGCTGCGTGCCCTGGAGGCCGCGGACGAGGAGAAGCGGGCCGACGGCGCCGGTGGCATCGAGGACGTCCTGCGGCGCGGCAACGCCGGGCGGGAGCGGGTGCCCGGCAAGCACGGCGCGGCCCCCGCGGTGTACGAGATCGTCGCCGTGCACATCGGTGACCAGCCGGGCGAGCTGGCCCGGATCTTCGCCGACGCGGGCCGCGCCGGGGTCAACATCGAGGACGTCCGCATCGAGCACGCCACCGGCCAGCAGGCCGGATTCATCCAGCTCATGGTCGAGCCCGCCGCGGCGCCCGTGCTGACCGCGGAGCTGCGCGAGCGGGGCTGGTCCATCCGGCAGTGACACCGTGGAACACGGGGCGCGGGGGAGCCAGTAACCTTGACCACGGCCCGTTCGGCCCAGGACCCCCGCCCCGTGTAACCAGAAAGGTGTTCGTCACCGTGGAAACCGCCGCCCGGACCGCCCCGGCTGCAGTGATTGTCGCCATCGACGGCCCCGCTGGCACGGGCAAGTCCAGCACGTCCAAGGCCGTCGCGGCCAAGCTCGGCCTCGGCTACCTGGACACCGGCGCCCAGTACCGCGCGATCACCTGGTGGATGCTCTCCAACGGCATCGACGTCGACGACGCCGTTGCCGTCGCCGATGCCAGCGCCAAGCCCGTGATCGTCTCCGGCACCGACCCGGCCGCCCCGACCATCTCGGTCGACGGCCTGGACGCGGCGGGCCCGATCCGCACCCAGGAGGTCACCTCCGCGGTCAGCGCGGTCAGCGCCGTCCCCGAGGTGCGCACCCGGATCACCGACCTCCAGCGCTCCATCGCCGCCGAGGCCCCGAACGGCATCGTCGTCGAGGGCCGCGACATCGGCATCACGGTGCTGCCCGACGCCGACCTCAAGGTGTTCCTGACCGCTTCCGCCGAGGCGCGGGCGGCCCGCCGCAGCGGCGAGCTGAAGGGCAAGGAAGCCTCCGACCTGGCGGCCACCCGTGAGGCTCTGATCAAGCGGGACGCCGCCGACTCCTCCCGCAAGACCTCGCCGCTGGCCAAGGCCGACGACGCCGTCGAGGTGGACACCACCGAGCTGACGCTGGAGCAGGTCATCGAGTGCGTGGTGACCCTCATCGAGGGCGCGGGCGCCGAAAAGGCAGGGCGGGTCGTGCGGTGACCGGCAGCGGCAGGGCGCCCGAAGCAGGCGCGGCCCGCCGTCCGCAGCGCAGCCAGGCGCCGAGCCCGGCGGGTGCCGCGGTCGGCCGGCGGATCGGCATCGGCCTGATGTACGGGCTGTGGAAGCCGCGGGTGCTGGGCGCCTGGCGGGTGCCGTCCGCGGGCCCGGTGATCCTCGCGGTCAACCACGCGCACGGCATCGACGGCCCGATGCTGATGGGCACCGCACCCAGGCCGGTGCACTTCCTGGTCAAGAAGGAAGCATTCATCGGCCCGCTGGATCCGTTCCTGCGCGGGATCGGACAGCTGAAGGTCGACCGCACCACCACCGACCGCAAGGCGATCACCGACGCGCTCGGGGTGCTGGAAGGCGGCGGAGTGCTGGGCATCTTCCCCGAGGGCACCCGGGGCGAGGGCGATTTCGCCTCGCTGCGGGCCGGCCTCGCGTACTTCGCCGTGCGCTCCGGCGCGCCGGTCGTCCCGGTGGCGGTGCTCGGCAGTACGGAACGCAGCAGCCGGCTCACCCCGGCGATACCGCCCCTGCGCGGCCGGGTCGATGTCGTCTTCGGTGACGCCTTCGACGCGGGCGACGGATCGGGGCGGCGCACCCGCAAGGCGCTGGACGAGGCGACCGTGCGGATCCAGGAGCGGCTCACCCGTCACCTGGACAAGGCCAGGCGCCTGACCGGGCGCTGACCGACACTTGAGTAGTGGGCCGCGCCGAGCGGCCCACCGATGACGAAGCCACGCGGCGGACGCCGCGCATGAGCAGGACGAGGAACGGACTTCATGAACGACCAGACCCACACCGGCGACGAGCACGGTGCGCTTGGCGACGCCGAGTACGCGGAGTTCATGGAGCTTGCCGCGGAGGAGGGCTTCGACCCCGAGGAGGTCGGGGGGGACATCGCGGCGGCCGGACACGGCCCGCTGCCCGTACTCGCCGTCATCGGCCGCCCCAATGTCGGTAAGTCGACACTGGTGAACCGCATCATCGGCCGCCGCGAGGCGGTCGTCGAGGACAAGCCGGGCGTCACCCGTGACCGGGTCACCTACGAGGCCGACTGGAACGGCCGCCGCTTCAAGGTCGTCGACACCGGCGGCTGGGAGCAGGACGTCCTCGGCATCGACGCGTCCGTCGCCATGCAGGCGGAGTTCGCCATCGAGGCGGCCGACGCCGTGATCTTCGTCGTCGACTCCAAGGTCGGCGCGACCGACACCGACGAAGCCGTCGTCAAGCTGCTGCGCCGGTCGGGCAAGCCCGTCGTCCTGGTGGCCAACAAGGTCGACGGCGCGTCCGGCGAGGCCGACGCCGCGATGCTCTGGTCGCTGGGCCTGGGTGAGCCGTACCCGGTCTCCGCGCTGCACGGCCGGGGCACAGGCGACATGCTCGACGCCGCCCTGGACGCGCTCCCCGAGGCGCCCGCGCAGACCTTCGGCAGCGCGCTCGGCGGGCCCCGCCGCATCGCGCTGATCGGCCGGCCGAACGTCGGCAAGTCGTCGCTGCTGAACAAGGTCGCGGGCGAGGAGCGGGTGGTCGTCAACGAGGTCGCAGGCACCACCCGCGACCCGGTCGACGAGCTGATCGAACTGGGCGGCACGACCTGGAAGTTCGTGGACACCGCCGGCATCCGCCGCCGCGTCCACCTCCAGGAAGGCGCCGACTACTACGCCTCGCTGCGCACCGCAGCCGCCGTCGAGAAGGCCGAGGTCGCCGTCGTCCTCATCGACTCCAGCGAATCCATCAGCGTCCAGGACCAGCGGATCATCACCATGGCGGTGGAGGCCGGGCGCGCCCTGGTCATCGCCTACAACAAGTGGGACACCCTCGACGAGGAGCGCCGCTTCTACCTGGAGCGGGAGATCGAGCGGGACCTCGTGCAGATCCCGTGGGCGATGCGGGTGAACGTCTCGGCGCGCACCGGCCGCCACATGGAGAAGCTGGTCCCGGCGATCGAGACCGCGCTGGCCGGCTGGGAGACCCGGATCCCCACCGGACGGCTGAACGCCTTCCTCGGTGAGATCGTGGCCGCCCACCCGCACCCGATCCGGGGCGGCAAGCAGCCGCGCATCCTCTTCGGTACGCAGGCGGGCACCAAGCCGCCGCGGTTCGTGCTCTTCGCCTCCGGCTTCCTGGAGGCCGGCTACCGCCGCTTCGTCGAGCGCCGGCTGCGCGAGGAGTTCAGCTTCGACGGGACGCCGATCCACATCTCCGTCCGGGTGCGCGAGAAGCGCGGCCAGAAGAAGAAGTAGCGGTATGCCGAACCGGCCGGGGATGTCCCCGGCCGGTTCGGCGTGGTCAGGCCGTCCCGCGCGGCGGCCGGATCAGCGTCCGTGCGGCCTGGCGTCGCGCCGTCCCGGCGGCAGTGCGGGGAGCGCGGCGCGCGGCGTGTACGGCTGGCGGGCGACGACTTCCCAGTTGCCCGGTGTCGCCGTGGTGCGGCCCCAACTCCTGTTGCCGTGCAGCATCTCGGGACCGTCTCCCTCGCCCGACCGGTCGCCGGGCAGCGCCCGGAAGGCCCGGCGGTACTCGGCGTACAGCGCGTCGTAGATCGGTGTGGGCGAGCGGCCTGTGCCGTGTGTCCCGGGGTCCTGCGACGGACGCATTCCGGGAATCTGGTGCGGATAAGGGGCGCGGGATGAGGGGTCATATGCGTGCACGTCTGCACCAACGACCCCGATGGCCGGGGGATGCGGCTTCGGTCCGGAAACGGCTGATCGCGGGGTGTTCCCGCACGGAGTGACGGGAACACCCCGCGATCGGGGTCCGGACGGATCAGGTGCCGGCCAGCGGCATCGCGCCGGCCACCAACTCGCCACGGGCGGCGGCCTTCTCCAGCGCCTGCCGCATCAGATCCTCCCGCGGCTGGTGCCCGATGGCGCCGGACGGCGCGGCGTACATCAGCACCGACTGCGCCTTGGTGGCGGCGGCGCGCCAGCCGTCCGACACGGCCAGCGGCTGGTGCGCCTGCCACCAGGCCGCCTGGCTGCCGGTGTTGCCTGGCTGCAGCACGGCATGGAGCTTGCCCATCGCGAGCAGCGCGGACCAGCCCGGGTTGGGAGCGGGCAGCACGGCCACGTCCGTCACGGGGCGGAAGCCCTGCTCCAGAAGGAGCGGCAGGAAGTCGTCGTCCAGGCTGATCGAACCCGGGCGGGCGATCGGGCCGCTGGGCTCGACGACGAGCGCCGCGCGCAGCTCGCCCTCGACCAGCACGAGTCCGCAGGTGATCCCGAGGGTCGCCTGGCGCTCGCTGGTGGGGATGGGGGTGGCGGGCGGTCCCGGCTGTCCCGGGGCGCCCTCTCCGGTGATGGAGCGCACGGCTCCCTTGAGCTGCTCCTCCGATACCGAGACGACCTGGGAAGGAATGCACGTCGCGTGCGCGAAGGCGAGCACCGCGGTCTCCTCGCCCACGAACAGGACGGTGCTGGTGCGCTCCTGCTCGCTGTCGCCTGGCGTACGGCAAGAGGTGCAGTCATAGCTGCCGGGGGCGTTGCCACCGGCCAGCAGGCGGTCGGCTTCTTCATCGCCGATCTCGGCGCGAACGTCGTCGCTGACCTCGAGCATGCGCGGCACGGGTGGCTCCTCGATCTCTGAGTGGCTGCCGGGGGGTCTCCCGGCTCGTACAAGGACAACGGGTGATCTGCGGCCGGGGTCACGCGCGGACCGGAACGGAATCGAACCGATCGCCGCACACGGGAAAGGTGTGCCGGAACCGCTCGCCGAGCGCCGCCTTCCGCGCCGGAGTGCCCCACAGGCCCTGATGCCGCAAGGGCGGAGGCGCCCCGCGTCCTCGCAGTTCCCGCACATCGCTACCAATGCCCTAACTTTTTCGGAACAACTTGGCAAAAGCCCTCAACCCGGAACCCCGGTTCGTGGTCCAACCGTTCAGCTGACACATGCGTGGCACCGTCAGGAGGGGCGGGCACGGGCCACCGGCGCCGCGTCCTGCGGAGCTGCCGGAGGGCCAGGGACGACCGGGAGACCAGGGGATACGGGGACGGATGCACATCTCATTCCTGATTCACAACGCCTACGGCATCGGAGGAACGATCCGTACGACGTTCAATCTCGCGCGCACGCTGTCCGAGAGGCACGACGTGGAGATCGTCTCCGTGCTGCGCCACCGCGACACCCCGGTCCTCGACCTCGTCCCCCGGGTCCGGCTGCGGCATCTCGTGGACCTCCGGGAGGAGCGCCCCACGTACGAAGGCGCCGACCCCGCCCACCGTCGTGCGGCGAAGGTCTTCCCGGCGGCCGAGGGGCGCTTCGGCCAGTACAGCGAGCTGACCGACCGGCGGATCGCCCGGCACCTGCGCCACATCGAGGCGGACGTGGTGGTCGGCACCCGTCCCGGGCTCAATGTGCACATCGCCCGGCAGACCCGGCGCGGTGTGCTGCGGATCGGCCAGGAACACCTCACCCTCGACACCCACAGCCGGGCGCTCAAGCTGGTGCTGCGCCGCGCCTACCCCCGGCTGGACGCGGTCGTCACCGTCACCGAGGCCGACGCCGCCGCCTACCGCCGCCGGCTGCGGCTGCCGGGCGTCCGCATCGAAGCCGTCCCCAACAGTGTGCCCGCGCCCGCCATCGCGCCCGCCGACGGCAGCGGCAAGTGGGTCGTCGCGGCCGGCCGGCTCGCCCGTGCCAAGCGCTACGACGTCCTCGTCCGCGCCTTCGCCGAGGTCGTCGAGCGGCGTCCCGACTGGCGGCTGCGGATCTACGGCAGCGGCGTGGAGAAGGCCGCCCTGCGCACCCTGATCGACGAACTCGGCCTGTACAACCATGTGTTCCTGATGGGCCCTGCCAGCCCGCTGGAGCCCGAGTGGGCCAAGGGCTCCGTCGCCGCGGTCTCCTCCGGTTTGGAGTCCTTCGGGATGACGATCGTGGAGGCGATGCGCTGCGGCCTCCCGGTGGTCGCCACCGACTGCCCGCACGGCCCACGCGAGATCATCGACGACGGGGTGGACGGCCGGCTGGTCCCGGTCGGCGACCCCACGGCGATGGCCGGCGCGCTGCTTGAACTGATCAACGACGACGCGGCGCGGCAACGGATGGGCCGCGCCGCGCTCACCGCCGCCGCCCGCTTCGACCCCGCCCGTGTCGCCGTGCGCTACGAAGCGCTCTTCGGCGACCTGCTCGCGCAGCAGCGCGGCAACCGTCTGCGCGGTGCCCTGCACCGCACCCGAGGAGCACTGTTGAGCGGCGCATACGCCACCAAGGACGCGGCCGTGGCCGCGGTGAGAGGGGCGCGGACGGCATGAACACCCCGACGCAGGCGCCCGCGGCCGGATCCGGCGACGCGACGCCCGACGAGCCAGGCGCGGCCCGCGCCGAGGGGGAGACGGCGGACGACCTGAAGGCCGACTGCATCGCGGACTCCGCGGGCGGCCTCACCTTCGACCTGAACGCACCCCGGGGCGCGCACACCGCCTGGAGCGCGGCGCTGGTGCTCCGGCGGCGCGGTGACACGGCGGACGAGGAGGTACGGCTGCCGCTCGGGCCCAGCGGCGCGGGCCGGCTGCGCGCCGTGCTCCCCAGCACCGTCGCCCTCGACGAGGGCCGCTGGAACGTCTACGCCGACCTCGGGGACGGCCGCGCACCGCGCCGGCTGCTGCCCGGCGTCAACGACCTCAGGTCGCTGGTGGACCGCCGACCCCTGGCGGGCATCGGCCGGCTCGGCGTCCGGATCCCGTACACCACCAAGCTCGGCACCATGGCGCTGCGCAGCTGGCTGCGCGGCCCGCACGCGGAGGCCGGCGACCTCCGCGTGCAGCCGGACGGCATGACGGTCTCCGGGCGTCTCTACGGCGCCGCGCCCGGCCCCGGCGCGCAGGCCGAGGCCCGCGCCCGCCGCGCCGCGCAGGACGGCGGCCCGCGCGCCACCGTGACGGTCCCGCTGACCGTCGAGGGCGCCGACTTCACCTTCACGCTGCCGTACGCGGAGCCGGCCGGACACTGGCGGCGCGGCACCGAGCCGTGGGATCTCTGGCTGCGTCCGGCCGAGGGCGCACGGCCGGTCCGTATCGCCCGCCTGCTGGACGACGTGCACGACAAGAAGCAGGTGTTCACCTACCCCGCGCTGCCGGTCGCCGCGGCGGCCGGAGAGCTGCGGGTCGGCCCGTACTACACCCTCGACAACGACCTGGCACTGCGGGTCGCGGGACCGGCCGGAGCCGACGGGGACGCCGGGGCCTGAGCCGGGCGCGCGGCCCCGGCCCGCCGCCCCCGCGCCGTGCGCGCCCGTGCGCGCCCGCGCCGGATGAGTGGTATGGGTGCGGCGCGGGGCCGGGCGGGGCCGGGCCTGTGACGGGGTGCCGGGCGGGGCTCCGGCGCGATCGGCGGGGTGTTGTGCGGAAAATGTGTGTGGAATGTGTCTCATCGGCGCCATGCGGAGCGGCCGATAAAGTCCTACGGGCGGCGGGAATCCGCCTTACCGGGGCGGGGGAATTCATGCCCTGTGCCGGGGCTCAGGGGCCACTGTCCTTACCGCGTCCGGAATTTGATCACGACGGAATTCGGGCTGCATTATTTTCCACCCGGTTGCGGCATCGGGCGGGGCATATGAGTGAGGGAAGTTCCCGTAAACGCCCCGGCGTTGGCTGTGACACAAGTGTGACCAATGAAAGACCGTGAAGAGACCGGGGCCAGGGAACAGGGGCCTTCCACGCATCGCCGCGGGCGCCTACGGTGACTGTCATGGCTCCCGAACCACACCTTCCGAACGAACCCGATGACGACGTCGAGACCTACGTCGGCCTCGACCAGCAGGACGCCGAGGAGCGGGCCCGCGAGCGCGGCTGGACGACGGTGCGCTCGCTGCCGCCGGGCATGATGATCACCATGGAGTACCTCGGCGGCCGGATCAATTTCGAGGTCAAGGACGGCCGGGTGCACCGCAGCTGGAAGGGCTGACCGGGCCGTTGTGCTCCGTACGACGCCGAAGGCCCCGGCCCTCCAGGAGGAGTGGCCGGGGCCTTCGGTGCGGGGTGGCGGGTGTGCGTACCGGCCCCGCGGTTCGTGGGTGGGTCAGGTGCTCTGGGAGTGACCGCGCCCGGAGGTCGGGCTCAGCGGCGGGGTGCGCGGGACGCGGTCCGCGTGCGGCGGCCGGCGGCTGCCCGCCGGGGTGACGGGCGAGCGCTCCGCGCGGGAGGTGTGCGGCCGGGCCGGATGGTGCGGCCGTCCGTCCGGGGCGCGGGTGGCGGTGGCACGGCCGCCCGGCGGCGCGGGGACCGCCTCGCGCAGCAGGACCTCGCCGTCCGGTGCGACGCGCTGCGGCGACAGTCCGGCGGGCGTACCGGCCGGCAGCGGGCCGCGCAGCGAACCGGGACGCAGTCGCAGCCACAGCCGCAGCAGGATGCCCATGAGGCGGTCCTCCGCCCAGGTCATCGCGGGCTCGAACCACGGCAGTGCCAGCAGTACCAGCAGCCCGGCAGCCCAGCCGAGCAGCACGTCGCTGACCCAGTGCGTACCGAGGTAGACGGTGGTCATGCCGACGCCGAGCGCGCCCAGCGCGGCGATCACCGACAGGGTGCGGCGGCGCAGCGGCGTGGTCGCCAGATAGGCCAGCACGCCCCAGGTGACCACGGCGTTGGCGGTGTGGCCGGACGGGAATATATCGCCGCCGAGCCACATCTCAGTGGAGCCGACGGTGGTCGCGTAGTGCGGTCCGAGCCGGCCCATGCCGATCTTGGCCGCGCCCACCGTCATGTTCAGCAGCAGCAGCGAGGCGCCCAGCACCAGCAGCGGGTGGAGGTTGCGCTGCCGCCAGCAGCGCCAGCCCAGCCAGGCCGCGACGGCCAGTGCCGTCGGTCCGCGCTGGCCCAGGACCACGAAGTAGTCGAGGAAGGCATGGATCGACGGCCATTGCTTGTAGGGCCGGAAGAGCATGACTTGCCAGTCGAAGGTGACCAGCCATGTGGAGGCCAGCACTCCGGCCACGATCGCGAAGTACACCGCCAGCGTGCCCCAGAGCAGCCATAGGCGGGTCTGTGTCATGCGTGGTCGGGCGCGATCGGTCGGGCGCTCCTCCATCTGGTCGAGCTTGTCATCGGTACGCACTCAATCGACGTTACCGCGTGCGATGTACGTGCCTGGTCAAACCGTGCGCTTTGTAATGACGATGTGATGTGGAATGGGTCTCAAGCTGTGCCGGGAAGCGTGGAATCGGAACGGAATTCACGGGGAATCGGATTCCCGTACCGGCATCCGCGTGTCGTCACACCGAGAGCTTTATCTGTTTTTCCGTACGGCCGTTTATCCGTGATTTGCGTGCCGTTAGGTGATCGTTTCCCGGCAACGGCGGTCACGGAGAGAGATCTTCCGGTCACGGAGGGCCCGAACCGTTCAGCCAGAACGCGCCGTATGCCGCCGACGCCGCCGCGACCACCCCGACCAGCAGCCCGGCGCGCAGCGGTCGCCACCGTGCCAGGCCGGCGGCGAGCGGCAGCAGCAGCGGGAACGCCGGGAGGATCAGCCGAGGCTTCGACCCGAAGAAGCCCTTGGCGGTCAGCGCGAGGAACAGCACGAGACCGCCGTAGACCAGCAGCGGCAGCGGCTGCCCCCGCCGCGCGCCGTGGAGGTACAGCCAGATCACCAGCACGACGGCGGCCAGCAGCCCGAGCCCGGTGGCGAAGCCGGGGCCCGACAGGAGGCCCCAGAGGTAGGTGGCGAACGCGATGCCGCCGTCGAAGCCGTTGCCCCAGCCGCCCTGGACGTCGAGGTAGCCGGTGAAGCTGCCCTGCCGGGCGCCCACCCACAGGAAGAAGCCGCACCAGCCGAGCGGCGCCAGCAGGACACCCGTCACCATCCCGCGGTGCCTGGCCAGGCTCGACCGCAGGCTCGCGCCGCCCGCCCGGTCGTTCCACACGGTGACCGCCGCGGTGATCCACACGGCGGCGACCACCGCGGCGCCCACCGGGCGGGTCAGCCCGGCCAGTGAGGCCAGCGCCCCGGCCCACATCCAGCGCCCGGTCAGTACGGCGTACAGGCTCCAGGCGGCCAGCGCGGTGAACAGGGACTCCGAGTACGCCATCGACTGCACGATGCCGATCGGCAGCGCGGCCCACAGTGTGGCCAGCGCGATGCCGGCCCGCGGCCCGTGCAGCCGCTCGCCGATCGCGTACAGCGCCCAGGCGGCGGCGAGCGAGGACAGCCAGGCGACGGCCATCCCGGCGTCGGCGGCGGACAGCGGGAGGAGCGCCGACAGGCCCCGCTCCAGCCAGGGCAGCAGCGGGAAGAACGCGAGGTTGGAGTGGATCAGGCCGGGCACCGGTTCGACGGTGTAGCCGTAGCCCAGCTCGGCGACGCGGGTGTACCAGAGCGAATCCCAGCGGGCGGTCAGCAGGGTGTGCCAGTTGTTGCCCGCGGCGGCGGACCACACGGCGAGCACCGCGACGCCCAGCAGACGGATGGCCGCGAACGCCGCCACCGCCGGCAGGGCGCGGCGCAGGGCGGCCCGGGTGGCGGGGCGGCACAGCGTCCGGCCGGGGGCGGCGGTGGAGGCGAGGTCGTTCATCGGGACGATTATCCAGGTGACGGGAGAGGGCTGTGCCGTCGCGGGGGGAGGCAACTCCTACCGCTGCGATGCGCGTCTCATCGAGAGGTGAGCCACACGTCCCGCTGCGCGACTCGCGTAGTCTGACGTCTCAACTCGCCCGTGCCGCCGGTTTCCCCGGGGCTTTTTCGCGCCCTGATCCGCGGTCGCGAGAGCATGACAGGAGGTGCGTGCATGACCGGGACGACCCCGTCCGGCACGGGACGGACGGCTGGTGTTCCCCGGATCTCAGGGGGCGGCGCGAACCGCTGGACCGTGCTGATCGTGCTCTGCGTCAGCCTGTTGTTCGTCGCGCTGGACACCACGATCCTTTACGTGGCGGTGCCTTCGGTCACCGAGGACCTGCGTCCAGGGCCGGTGGAACTGCTGTGGATCGTCGACGTCTACCCGCTCATCGCGGCGTCGTTGCTGATCCTGTTCGGCACCCTCGGCGACCGGGTGGGACGCCGGCGCATTCTCCTGCTCGGCTACGGCCTGTTCGGCCTCGCGTCGGCCGCCGCGGCCCTCGCGCCGAACCCGCAGATCCTGATGACGGCGCGTGCGCTGCTCGGTATCGGCGGCGCCATGATCATGCCGGCCACGCTGTCGATCCTCCGTCAGGTCTTCCCCGACCGGCGGGAGCGGGCGGTGGCGATCGGCGTCTGGAGCGCGGTGGCCGCGGTCGGCGCCGCTGTCGGTCCTGTGCTCGGCGGCTTCCTCGTCGAGAACTTCTGGTGGGGCTCGGTCTTCCTCATCAACATCCCGATGATGCTGGTGATGCTGCTGATCGGGCGCTGGATGCTGCCCGAGTCGCGCGGCGAGCGCAACGGACCGTGGGACGTGGTCGGTGCGGTCATCGCGGCACTCGGCGTGCTGGGTGTCGTCCTCGGCGTCAAGCGCATCGGCAGCGGTGCGGTCGTGCTCGGTCCGACCACGCTCGGGCCGATCGTTCTGGGCGCCCTGCTGCTGGTCCTGTTCGTCCGCAGGCAGCGCAGGCGGGAGCATCCGCTGATCGACGTGCGGCTGTTCGCCAGGCCCGCGTTCGGTACATCCGTCGGCTGCATCGTGCTGGCCATGCTCGCGTTGGTGGGCCTTCAGCTGATAGCGGTCCAGTACCTCCAGCTCGTCCTTGGGCTGACGCCCTTGCAGACGGGCCTGCGGATGCTGCCGTTGGTCTTCGCCGCGATGGCGGCGGGGCTCACCGGCTCGCGGATGCTCCAGGCCGTCGGCCCGCGCGCGATGGTTTCCTGCGGCTTCGTCCTCACCGCAGGCGCGGTGCTGTGCCTGACGGCGATGAACGCGCAGGACCGTTTCTGGCTGCTCTCCCTCGGCTTCGTGCTGCTCGGTTTCGGCTTCCAGAGCACGCTGTTCGGCGCGTACGAGTCCATGCTCAGCGAGGCGCCGCCGGAGCAGGCGGGCGGCGCGGCGGCGATCGGGGAGACCTCCTACCAACTCGGCGCCGGCATCGGGGTGGCCCTGCTCGGCAGCGTCATGAACGCTGCCTACGCCCCGGGCCTCGGCCATGTCGACGGCGTACCCGCGCGGGCGGCGGCTGCGGCCTCGCACTCGTTGGGCGAGGCGTACAAGGTGGCGGCGGGACTCGGCGGTCCGGCGCGTGCGGTGCTGCGGGAGACGGCGCGCGACGCCTTCGTCCGCGGCCTGCACGTCACCCTCGTCGCCAGTGCCGTGCTGCTGCTGGTCGGCGCGGCCATCGCGCTGCGGCTGCCGCGCCGGGCCGCGGAGTCGGTGGAGCGCGCGGAGGGCGACAACGCCGCCGGCTGTGACAGTGAACCCGCGGCGGCGAGGGCCGGCGGCTGACGCGAGCTGCGGTGGCGCGGCGGCTCTTGCCCGCGCGGTGCGGCGGGCCGTACCGTCGGTGCGAGCAATAACTACCACTGCTAGTTTTCGCGCGTGCCGATCCTCCCGGAGGCCCCGTCATGTCCGCAAAGCCGTCATCGACGCTCCCGCCGTTCGACCCCGCCGACCCGCTGGGCATCGACGACCTGCTCACCGACGAGGACCGCGCGGTACGCGGCACCGTCAGGCGCTGGGCAGCCGACCGGATCCTGCCGGACATCGCCGACTGGTACGAGCGCGGCGAACTCCCCGGCATCCGCGAACTCGCCAGGGAACTCGGCTCGCTCGGCGCCCTGGGCATGTCGCTGACCGGCTACGGCTGCGCCGGTGCATCCGCCGTCCAGTACGGTCTCGCCTGCCTGGAGCTGGAGGCGGCCGACTCCGGTATCCGCTCGCTGGTCTCCGTGCAGGGCTCGCTCGCCATGTACGCGATCCACCGCTACGGCTCCGACGAGCAGAAGCAGCAGTGGCTGCCGCGGATGGCGTCCGGCGAGGTCATCGGCTGCTTCGGCCTCACCGAGCCGGACCACGGCTCCGACCCGGCCGGGATGCGCACGTACGCGAAGCGGGACGGCGGCGACTGGGTGCTCAGCGGTCGCAAGATGTGGATCACCAACGGCTCGGTGGCCGGGGTCGCGGTGGTCTGGGCCGCCACCGACGACGGCATCCGTGGCTTCGTCGTGCCCACCGGATCCCCGGGGTTCTCGGCCCCCGAGATCAAGCACAAGTGGTCGCTGCGCGCCTCGGTGACCAGTGAGCTGGTGATGGACGAGGTGCGGCTGCCCGCCGATGCCGTGCTGCCCGGCGTCACGGGGCTGCGCGGCCCGCTCGGCTGCCTGAGCCATGCCCGCTACGGCATCGTCTGGGGTTCGCTGGGCGCCGCCCGCGCCTGCTTCGATGCGGCGCTGGAGTACGCGACGACGCGGGAGCAGTTCGGCAAGCCCATCGGCGGCTTCCAGCTCACCCAGGCCAAGCTCGCGGACATGGCCGTCGAGTTGCACAAGGGGCTGCTGCTCGCCCACCACCTGGGTGTGCGGATGGACGCGGGGCGGCTGCGGCCCGAGCAGGTCAGCTTCGGCAAGCTGAACAATGTCCGTGAGGCGATGGAGATCTGCCGCACCGCCCGGACCGTCCTGGGCGCCAACGGGATCTCCCTGGAGTACCCCGTCATGCGGCACGCGACCAACCTCGAATCGGTGCTCACCTACGAAGGCACCGTCGAAATGCACCAGTTGGTGCTGGGGAAGGCGCTCACCGGTCTCGACGCCTTCCGCTGAGCCGAGGGGGAGGGGCGGTGGTGAGCCGCCGCCCCTACCGCCCCACCTCAGCTCTGGTTGAAGAAGCCGCCATTGCGGTGGCCTTCCTTCTCGCCGCTGACGACCTTGTAGTCGGCGGGGGTGAGCAGGAAGACGCGGGTCGCGACCCGCTCGATCGAGCCGCGCAGCCCGAAGGCGATCCCGGCGGCGAAGTCCACCACGCGCTTGGCGTCGGCCGACTCCATGGCCGTCAGGTTGACGATCACCGGGATGCCCTCCCGGAACAGTTCGCCGATGCCGCGGGCGTCCGCGAATCCGTCCGGGGTGACCGTGGCGATGCGGGTGCCCTGGTCCTGAGCGCTGCTGCTCTCGGCCACCCGGAGCCGTGGGTCGGTCACCCAGGAGCCGCTCGCCGGGTTGCCGGGCTCGGCCCCCTCGGCGTAGTCGTCGTCGTAGTAACGCTCGTCATCGTTGTCGTCGACGAGGCCAAGCCAGGCACTCGCCTTGCGCACCGATCCCATGGACGCCTCCTCTCACCCGCGGTGTCTGTATGTCCGCCTCTCTATGGTCGTCCATGATGCGGAGGGAGTGCCAAGTGGATAGCCGCCGCACGGGGGGTTCGTGACACATCTGGTGCAGAGAGGGTGGCGTCTCGTCAGGTCCCGGGGTGCAAAGGGAACTGACGGCGTGACGGACGTCACGATAGAGGTGGGTGGCGGGTGCTGTCGATATGGGGTCCGGACGGAATCGCCGGGCGACCGGCGGGTCGGTTCCGTGGGGAGACCTGGGTATATGTCCGAAGCATCGGATACCGGATGCACCGGTCGCACGGTGCTGGACGAGGGCGTACCGGTGCGGTGCGGACGGCGGGGCACGGACGGTGGTGGCGGCCGGCCGTGCCCCGTGGTTCAGCGGCCGAGTTCCGGCGGGCTGATCTGCGAGGTCTTGATGGCCGACGGGGAGGTGCCCCACTTCTTCAGGATCCGGTCGTACCTCCCGTCCTTCTTCAGCCGGTTGACGGCCGCCTGCACGGCGGCGGTCAGGGGGCTGCCCTTCTTGAAGGCGAAGCCGACGTCGAGGCGCTGGAATTCGTTGAGGAAGCGCAGGCCCGGCTGCTGGCGTACGGCGTAGCGCAGGCCGTTGATGGTGCTCATCACCACGTCCGAGCGGCCCTGCTGGAGGGAGATCCACAGCGCGCCCTGTTCGGCGTAGGTCTTGACGTCGTAGGGCTTCTTCCCGGCGGCGGTGCAGTCCTTGCGGTGATCCTCCAGGGTCGCCTCGAAGGTGGTGCCCGCGCCGGTGGCCACCGTCAGGCCGCACAGCTGCCGCAGCGAGGTGACCTTCTTCAGCGGGCTGTCGTCGCGGACCGCGAAGCCCTGGCCGTCGTTGATGTACGTGACGAAGTCGATGGCCTTGCGGCGTTCGTCGGTGACGCCGAAGTTGCCGGTGCCCAGGTCGTACTTGCCGCTGTCGAGGGCCGGCAGGATCGCCTCGAAGCCGGCCACCTCGCGGGTGAGCCGGACGCCCAGGACCTTGGCGACCGCGTCGGCGAAGTCGATGTCCTGGCCGGCCACCGTCCGGCCGTCCGGGAGGTAGGTGGCGCCGGGCGGGGCGCCGACGCTGCTGGCCAGCGCGAGGGTGCCGCGCGACCGGACGGCCGCGGGCAGCAGCTTCGCGGCCGACGGGTCCTTCGGGATGCCGGAGACGACGTCCGTGGTGGGGATCTTCGCGGCGGCCGGGTCCTGGTCCTGCGCGCCGGCCGCCGGGCCGCCCGCCCCGCAGGCGGTGAGCGGGAGGGCGACGGCGGCGAGCAGGGCCGCGGCCCGCAGGGTCACGGTGCGCGGCCGTCGGCGGGAGGTGGGGGTGGTCATGGGTGCGCGGTCTCCAGGTGTTTCTCGAACGGCAGCGGGCCGATCGATTCCGGGGGTGCGGTGACGTCGAACAGCGGGCGGTATCCGGTGGCGAGGTAGAGGTCCCTGGCCTCCGGCTGGCGCGGGCCCGTCGTCAGGTAGATGCGGGTGTAGCCGCGCTGTGCCGCCTCCCGTTCCAGGACGTCGAGCACCCGCCGGGCCAGCCCGCGGCGGCGGTGCGCCGAGTGCGTCCAGATGCGCTTGAGTTCGGCGGTGCTGCTGTCGTAGCGGCGGAAGGCGCCGCCGGCGACCGGTGCGCCGTCCTCCATGAGCAGCAGGAAGGCCCCTCCGTGCGGCGGGGTGAACTCCTCTGCCGGGTACTCCTGGCTCAGGTCGAAGGGGTGGTTGTAGCGGGTGCTGTATTCGTGGGTGAGTGCGTCGAGCAGCGGCCGGGCGAGCGGGTCGGTGGGGGCGACGTGGCGCACGGTCGGCCGGTCGGCCCGCAGCGGGCGGGGCGTGGTGGTCATCCGGCCACCTTGGCGGGGCGGGCCGGGTCGCCGGAAGCGGCTCCGGACGGATCCGGCCAGGCCAGCGTGTCGGGCAGCTCGTGGCGCAGCGCGGGCAGCACTTCGGCGGCGGTCAGCCGCAGGACCTCGGCCTTGCGGGCGAACGGCAGCCCGGCGACCTCGACGGAGAAGAACTGCAGCGCGTGGCCGTAGGCGTCGTGCTGCCTGCGGATCTTGTCGGCGATCCGGTCGGGGGAGCCGATGAACGCGGGGCCGTGGCCGGCCGCGTCGTCCACCGTGCGGAACGGGGTGTTGTTGCCGGGGACGTCACGTCCCGCGACGGCCGCTTCGTAGTAGGGGCCGAACTCCCGGCGGGCGGTGCGGTCGTCGGCCGCGGCGTAGAGGGTGCCGCCCGAGCCGACCAGCGCCGTCGACGGATCGTGTCCGTAGGCCGCCCAGCGGGCGCGGTAGTGGTCGATCAGCCGGGCGTAATTGGCCACCGGCTGGATGGCGTTGGCGGCGAACAGCGGATCGCCCCAGAGCGCGGCGAGTTCCACCGAGCGTTCGCTGGTGGCGCTGCCGTGCCAGATGGCGGGCGGACGCTGATGGGGGCGGGGGAGTGTGGTGACCGCGTCGAGCGGCGGCCGGAAGCTGCCGGACCAGGAGACCTTCTCCTCGCTCCACAGCCGGCGCAGCAGCTCGTAGTTCTCCTCCTGGAGCGCGTACTGGTCGTCCGGATCGCGGCCGAACAGGGCCCACGGCTCGGGGGCGTTGCCCTTGCCGATGGTCAGCTCCAGACGGCCGCCGGAGAGCTGGTCGACGGTCGCGTAGTCCTCGGCGACCCGTACCGGATCGAGGGTGGAGAGCACCGTGACGGTGGTGAAGAGCCGGATGCGGCGGGTGCGGGCGGCGATGGCGCCCAGGACGGCGGGCGGGGAGCTGGACAGGAACGGCGGTCCGTGCCGCTCCCCGACGCCGAACGCGTCAAATCCCAACTCCTCGGCCAGTACCGCGAGTTCGATGACCTCGTGGAACCTTTCGGAGGGGGAGACAAGGTGCCCGGACAGCGCGTCCGGGGTGTGGTCGATCAGTGTCATGACGCCGAAGCGCATACCGCGCCCTTCTTCGAGCATGCCGAAGGAACAGGGGGGACGAAAAGGGGAAGGCGAGGGGAGTGCGCCGCGGGGCGGCGCGGGTGTGAAGGCGCGCGGTGACGGGAGAGAGGAACCGCGGATCGGCCCGGCCGGATACGGCAGCGGGCTTCAGGGCAGGGCGTCAGCTCAACAGGAGGACGACCACACGCGACCGAAGTCGATGTGGTCACGGGTGACCAGCCACTGCCATGCATTCATGCCGCTAAGTGGAACAGGCATCCGTTTCCGCGTCAACAGGGAAGTGATCCACCGCTCACAATATGGACAACAACGTGGACACCCTTGACAGTGAGGGCTGTTCACCTCATAGCCTCTTGGAACGGCCGTGCTGAGGGGCGCGACCGTTCTGCCTGTGTGAAGGCGCTCATCTCCCGTGTTCGATCACGAATCCACGGAGCCTTCGCATGTCTTCCGGCACTCTCGACACCCTTGCCGCATCCGCCGCGGCCCCGCCCGGCGGCCCGCATTCCACGGATCCCGTCCCGCGCATCGTGCCGCGGCGCCCCGTCGGCCAGTGGGCGGCGGCCACCGTCGTCCTCCTGCTGCTGGCCCTGGCCGTCCGCTCCGTCGTGCGCAACGACGCCTTCCAGTGGGACGTGGTCGCCGACTACTTCCTGACCGACGCCGTGCTGCGCGGCCTGGGCCTGACCCTCTGGCTGACCGGCGTCGTCATGGTGCTCGGCTTCGCCATCGGCACCCTGCTCGCCGTCATGCGGCTCTCGGCCAACCCCGTGCTGCGCGGCGTCAGTTCGGGCTACGTATGGCTCTTCCGGTCGATGCCGATCCTGGTGCAGCTGCTGTTCTGGTTCAACATCGGCGCGCTGTACCCGACGATCCTCGGCGTCAAGACCGTCCAGCTGCTCGGCCCTGTCACCATCGCCGTCATCGGCCTGACCCTGCACGAGGCCGCCTACGCGGCCGAGGTCGTGCGGGCCGGCATCCTGTCCGTCGAGAAGGGCCAGCTGGAGGCCGCCCAGTCGCTCGGCCTCGGGCCCTGGCGGCGGCTGCGCCGGATCGTGCTGCCGCAGGCGATGCGGGCGATCGTGCCGCCGGCGGGCAACATGCTGATCGGCACCCTCAAGGGCACCTCCATCGTCAGCGTGATCGCGGTCAACGACCTGCTCTACGCGGTCCAGTTGATCTACCACCGCACCTATCAGGTCATCCCGATGCTGCTGGTCGCCACCCTCTGGTACATCGCGGTCACCTCGGTGCTCGGCATCGGCCAGCACTTCGTCGAGCGGCACTACGCCCGCGGGACGGCGGGTGCCAGGTGAAGCCGTCCGTGGTGATCGTGGGGGCCGGGCCGCGGGCCACCGGCATCATCGAGCGGATCGCCGCCAACGCCCCCGAGCTGTACGGCGACGAGCCCCTCGACCTGCACCTGGTCGACCCGTACCCGCCGGGCGGCGGCCGTATCTGGCGCCGTGACCAGTCCCCGCTGCTGTGGATGAACTCGCTCGCCGAGGACGTCACGATGTTCACCGACGACACCGTCGAGATGGCAGGTCCGGTACGTCCGGGGCCCTCGCTCGCCGAATGGGCCGCCGGGGTGCGCGCGGGGGAGGTACCCGTCGACGCGGCGCTCGCCGCCGCCGTCGCCGGTCTCGGGCCCCGCGACTTCCCCGGCCGCCGGATCCAGAGCGCCTACCTGGGCTGGGTGTACGAGCAGGCGGTGGCCGCGCTGCCGCCGCGGATCGCCGTCCACGAGCACCGCCGCCGTGCGGTACGGGTCGCGGGCCCGCGCGAGGGCAGGCAGCAGGTCTGGCTTGAGGGCCGCCCCGCGCCGCTGACCGCCGACCTCGTCGTCCTCACCCTGGGCCATCTCGACGCCCAACCGCCATCCGAACAACGGGAGTTGGCGCGGTTCGCGGCACGCAACGGGCTCACCTACCTGCCGCCCGACTTCACCGCCGACAGCGACCTGAGCGCCCTGCGGCCCGGCGAGCCGGTGCTCGTACGGGGCTTCGGCCTGGCCTTCATCGACCTGATGGTGCTGCTCACCGAGGGCCGCGGCGGCACGTACCGCACGGAGGCCGACGGCCGGCTGACCTACCACCCCTCGGGACGCGAGCCCGTCCTGCACGTCGGCTCGCGGCGCGGGGTGCCCTACCACTCCAAGATCGGCTACGAGCTGGCGGGACCGCGTCCGCCGCTGCCGCGGTTCCTCGGGCCCGCCCAGATCGACGCGCTGCTCGCCCGCCCCGGCGGCTTCGACTTCCGGCGCGACGTGTGGCCGCTGATCGACAAGGAGCTGGGCTTCGCCCACTACCACCGGCTGTTCGCCGCCCACCCCGAACGCACCCTGACCACCTGGCCGGAGTTCGAGCGGCGCTACGCCGCCGCGGAACCCGGCAGCCCGGCGCTCGGGGAACTGGCCGCAGCCGCGGTCCCCGACCCCGCCGACCGGCTCGACCTGGACGCGCTCGACCACCCGCTGGCCGGCCTGCGCGTCCGGGACACCGACGCGCTCCAGGACACCCTGCGCGGCCACATCGAAGCCGACCTGGCCCGCCGCCACGACCCGGAACACAGCCCCGACCTGGCGGTCTTCCTCGGCCTGCTGTCCGTCTACGGCCAGCTGGTGCGGCTGGGCGACCGCGGCCCGTGGTGGCACGGATTCTTCAGCTTCCTCGCGTCGGGCCCGCCAGGCCCCCGGCTGCACCGGCTGCTCGCCCTCTCCCGGGCCGGCGTGGTGCGCTTCATCGGCGCGGACGCCACCGTCACCGCCGACGAGCGGACCGGACGGTTCACGGCCGGCTCGGCGAGCGTGCCGGGCGCGCGGACCGAGGCCCGCGCGCTGGTCGACGCGCGGCTGCCGGAGCCGACGGTGACGGCGTCCCGGGACCGGCTGCTGCGCGCGCTGCACACCGACGGCGCGGCGGCCACCCCCGCCGGGCTGCTGTCCGTGCACCCCGCGGACGGCCGGATCCTGGACCGGGCCGGCCGCCCGCACCCGCGCCGCTTCGCCCTCGGCCCGCACACCGACGCCCGCTCCAGCGGCGCCTTCACCCGGCCCCGCACCAACGCGCCCTCCTTCCGGCAGAACGACGCGAGCGCGCGGGCGCTGCTCACCTTCCTGGCGCAGCGGGCCGGCCGGCGGCACGCCGTCGCCGCCCGCACCGCACCCACATCCGAGGACTCCCATGCCGCTGACCACTGAACCGCCCGCCGAGAAGACCGCGACCGAGCGGGCCGGGCCACCGCGGGCGGGCGATCCGGCGGCGCTGAAGGTCGTGCCCGTACGGCATCCCTGGCGCTGGGTCGCCATCGTGGTCACCGCCGTGCTCATCGCCCAGTTCGCCCACGGGCTGATCACCAACCCGGCCTGGGAATGGGGGGTGTTCGCCCAGTTCTTCACCGCGCAGACGGTGCTCAAGGCGGTCGGCGTCACCCTCCAGCTGACCGTCTACGGCACCGCGCTCGGCTTCGCCCTCGGCATCGTGCTGGCCTTCATGCGGCTGTCGGCCAGCCCCTTCCTGCGCTGGGTCGCACTCGGCTACATCTGGGCGTTCCGCTCCATCCCGCTCATCGTCCAGCTGCTGTTCTGGTTCAACCTCGCCTACCTCTACAAGCGGCTCGACTTCGGTATCCCGTTCGGGCCCGGCATCTTCTCCTTCGAGACGATGGGCCTGGTGGGCGCGCTGGGCGCGGCGGTGCTCGGCCTCGCCCTGCACCAGGCCGCCTACGCCGCGGAGATCGTGCGCGGCGGCGTACTGGCCGTGGACGGCGGCCAGTTGGAGGCGGCAGCCGCGCTGGGCATCCCCCGGCTGCGGCAGCTGCGCCGCATCGTGCTGCCGCAGGCGATGCGCTCGATCCTGCCGAACGCCGCCAACGAGGTCATCTCCCTCTTCAAGGGCACCTCGATCGTCTCGGTCATGGCGATCGGCGAACTCTTCTACCAAGTCCAGGTCATCTACGGACGGAACGGCAGGGTCGTCCCCCTGCTGATGGTGGCCACCGCCTGGTACATCCTCCTGACCAGCGCGCTCTCCGTCCTCCAGCACTACGTGGAACGTCACTTCGCGAAAGGCATGACCCGATGAGCGCCCCTGCCATGGTCGATATCAAGGCCGTCCACAAGAGCTTCGGATCGCTGGAAGTGCTGCGCGGCATCGACCTGGAGGTGAAGGCCGGCGAAGTCACCGTCGTGCTCGGGCCGTCCGGGTCGGGCAAGTCGACGCTGCTGCGCACCATCAACCACCTGGAGAAGGTCGACAGCGGATCGGTGAGTGTGGACGGCACGCTGGTCGGCTACCGGCGCTCCGGCGACAAGCTGTACGAGCTGCGTGAGCGCGAGATCCTCAAGCAGCGCACCCACATCGGCTTCGTCTTCCAGAACTTCAACCTCTTCCCCCACCTGACGGTCCTGGACAACATCACCGAGGCACCCGTATCGGCGCTGCGCCGCCCCAAGAAGGACGTCACCGCGACGGCCCGCGCGCTCCTTGAGCGGGTGGGCCTGGCCGACAAGGCCGACGCCTATCCGCGGCAGCTCTCCGGCGGGCAGCAGCAGCGGGTCGCCATCGCCCGCGCGCTCGCGCTGGAGCCCAAGCTGCTGCTCTTCGACGAGCCGACCTCCGCCCTGGACCCGGAACTGGTGGGCGAAGTACTCGACGTCATCAAGGACCTGGCCGACCAGGGCACCACGATGATCGTCGTCACGCACGAGATCGGCTTCGCCCGTGAGGTCGCCGACACCGTCGTCTTCATGGACGACGGCCGGATCGTCGAGCAGGGCCCGCCCGCCGAGGTCCTCGACCACCCGCGCCACGCGCGCACCACGTCCTTCCTCTCCAAGGTCCTGTGACATGCGGACCCCCCGAAGAACCGCCAGGACAACCCTTTTGAGGAGCAGCCCCGTGATCCGCCGCCGCACCCTGTCCGCCGTCGCCGCGCTCGCCGCGGGCTCCGCTCTGCTCACCGCCTGCGGGGACGGCCGGGCGTCGGACGACGACGCGGTACCGGCCGGGGCGAAGGGCTCGTCCCTCAACATCGGCCCCGACCAGCACCGCATCCGCGGGAAGAAGGACGCGTCCGCCGCCGCGCTGGTGCCGCAGCGTGTCCGCAGGGCCGGTGCGCTGCGCATCGGGGTGGAGGCAGGGAGCGTCCCGCCGCTGAGCTTCTACGCATCCGACGACCGGACCCTGATCGGCGTCGAGGAGGACCTGTCCACGCTGGTCGCCGACACCCTCGGCCTGAAGCCGCAGTTCGACCCGCTGTCCTGGGAGAACCTCTTCGTCGGCCTGGACAGCGGCAAGCTCGACGCCGTCTTCTCCAACGTCACCGTCACCGAGGACCGCAAGCAGAAGTACGACTTCGCCACCTACCGGCTCGACGAGCTGGCCATGGAGGCGAAGAAGGGCAGCGGCTGGAAGGTCCGCGGGCCCAAGGACGTCGCGGGCAGGACCATCGCGGTCAGCTCGGGCACCAACCAGGAGAAGATCCTCGTCGGCTGGAGCGAGCAGAACGAGAAGGCGGGCCGCAAACCGGTCGACATCAAGTACTTCCAGAAGAACTCCGACACCTACCTGGCCCTCCAATCGGGCCGTATCGACGGGTACTTCGGACCGAACCCGACGGTCGCCTACCACGCGAAGACCACCGGGCAGACCGAGAGCGTCGGGCACTTCTCCGGGGGCGGCGACCGCATCCAGGGCAAGATCGCCGCCACCACGAAGAAGGGCAGCGGCCTGGCCGCCGCGTACGCCGCCGCGCTGCGCAAGGTCATCGCCGACGGCAGCTACGCGAAGGTGCTCGACCGCTGGGGACTGTCCGCCGAAGCCCTCACCACCTCGCAGGTCAACCCGCCCGGCCTGCCCAAGACAGCGAACTGACCCGGCGCAACGGAAGGCACACCCATGTCCGCACCACGACACCCGCTCCACCTGGCCGTCGCGCTGGACGGCCCGCGGCCCGCAGGACCCGACGACGCGCGCCGCTACGACGCGGAGCACTACGTCCGGCTGGCCCGCACCGCCGAGCGCGGCACCCTCGACTTCGTCACCCTCGGCGACAGCTTCGGCCGTCCTGGCCCCGACGCGCCCGCCGTGCTCGCCCGGGTGGCACCGGCGACCACCCACATCGGCCTGGTCCCCACCGTCACCACCACCCACACCGAGCCCTTCCACGTCTCCACCACCGTCAGCACCCTGGACTGGGTCAGCACCGGCCGGGCCGGCTGGCAGGCCGACGTGTCCACCACCGACGCCGATGCCGCGCTCTTCGGACGGCGGCCCGCCGCCCCGCCCGCCGAGGTGTGGCGCGAGGCCGGCGAGGTCGCCGACGTCGTCGCCCGGCTGTGGGACAGCTGGGAGGACGACGCCGAGATCCGCGACCGGGCGAGTGGCCGCTTCATCGACCGCGACAAGCTGCACTACGTCGACTTCACCGGCACCGCCTTCACCGTCCGCGGCCCGTCCATCGTCCCCCGCCCGCCCCAGGGCCGGCCGGTCACCGTCGTGGACGCGACCGGCACGGACGACGGCGCCGCCGAGGCCCTACGGGAGGTGGCCGCCGCCCACGCGGACGTTGCGCTGGTCAGGGCCGAGGACCCGCAGACCGCCGGCGCCGCCCGCGAGGAGCTGCGCGCCCGCGCCCGCGCGCACGGCCGCGACCCGGACCTGCTGGTCGTCCTCGCCTCGCTGCCCGTCGAGCTGGACGCGCCCGGCGACGCCGCCGGGCTCGCCGACCTGCTCGGCGACTGGCACGCCGCCGGCGCGGCGGACGGCTTCCACCTGCGGCCCGCCGACCCGGCGCGCGACCTCGGCCTCCTGGTCGACACCACCGTCCCCGTCCTCCGGGAGCGCGGCCTGCTGCGCCGCTCCTACCCGGGTGCCACGCTGCGCGCGCACCTGGGCCTGCCCCGCCCCGCCAACCGCTACGCGCTCGCCCGAGAGGCTTCGTGATGACCACGTCCCGTACCGCACCGCAGCCCGGTGCCCGCAAGCAGATCCACCTGGCGGCGCACTTCCCCGGCGTCAACAACACCACCGTGTGGGACGACGCCCCGTCCGCAGGCAGCGGTCAGGACGCCGCGCGGCACCCCTCGATCGGCAGCCAGATCGCCTTCTCGTCCTTCACCCACCTCGCCCGCACCGCGGAGCGCGGCCTGTTCGACTTCTTCTTCCTCGCCGAGGGGCTGCGGCTGCGCGAGCACAAGGGCCGCATCCACGACCTCGACGTGGTCGGCCGCCCCGAATCGCTCACCGTGCTGAACGCGCTGGCCGCCGTCACCGACCGGCTCGGCCTGGCCGCCACCGTCAACGCGACCTTCAACGAGCCCTACGAACTGGCCCGCAGGCTGGCCTCGCTCGACCACCTCAGCGAAGGCCGGGCCGCCTGGAACGTCGTCACCTCGTCGGACGCCTTCACCGGCGAGAACTTCCGCCGCGGCGGCTACCTCGACCGCGCCGACCGCTACACCAGGGCCGCCGAATTCGTCGCCACCGCACGGGAGTTGTGGGACGCCCACGCCGCCGACGGGCACCCCGTGCCGTTCGACCACGCCGGCACCCACTTCGACATCCGCGGCGAGTTCACCCTCCCGCGCAGCCCGCAGGGCCACCCCGTCGTCATCCAGGCGGGCGACTCGTCCGCGGGCCGCGAGTTCGCCGCGTCCGCCGCGGACGTGATCTTCACCCGGCACAGCGGTCTCGAAGCCGGGCGGGCCTTCTACGCCGACGTCAAGAGCCGGCTGGCGGCATACGGCAGGCAGCCGGACGACCTCAAGATCATGCCCGGTGTCACCTTCGTGCTCGGCGACACCGCGGCCGAGGCACAGCAGCAGGCCGTCGAGATCCGCAGGCAGCAGGTCTCGCCGCAGAACGCGCTGCTCGCACTGGAGCAGATCTGGGGCGTCGACCTCTCCTCCTACGACCCCGACGGGCCGCTCCCCGACATCGACCCCGTCCCCGATTCCGCACTCGCCCAGGGCCGCGTCAAGATCGCCGACCCGAAGGCGGTGGCCGACAAGTGGCGCGCACTGTCGCAGGCCAAGGGCCTGTCCATCCGGGAAACCGTCATCGAGACCACCGGCAGGCAGTCCTTCATCGGCACGCCGGAAGCCGTCGCCGAAGAGATGGACACCTTCGTGCAGTCCGACGCATCCGACGGATTCATCCTCGTGCCGCACCTGACCCCCGGCGGCCTCGACCCGTTCGTCGACCGGGTCGTGCCGCTGCTCCAGGAGCGCGGCGTCTTCCGCACGGAATACACCGGCACCACCCTGCGCTCACACCTGGGGCTGCCGGACCCGGCACGCCCGGCAGGAAAGGGTGACAGGGCATGAGCACGCAAGCACGTCAGGAGTGGCAGAAGTGGCGCGAGGAACGCGCCGCCGAGGTCGCCCGACCGTACGGACCGCTGGCCCTGACCGGCATCCACTGGCTCGCCGACCACCCCGACGGGCACATCCAAGGACTGCCGGGACGCTGGTACGACGACGGCGACGCGGTGCTGCTGCGGGCCGCGGCCACCGAAGGACTCGCCGTCGACGGCGCCCCGCTCGACGGCGAGGTCAGGCTCGGCCCGGACACCGCACCCGAGGCCACCCGCGTCACCCGGGGCGCACGCCACTTCCTGGTGCTGCACCGCGAAGGGCTGTGGGCGGTGCGCGACTTCGACCCGGGCTCGGCGGCCCGTACCGCGTTCACCGGCATCGACGTCTTCGACCACGACGAGCGCTGGGTGCGCCCCGGCCGCTACCGCCCCTACCCGCAGGGCCGGACCGTCCAGGTGCCCAACGCCGACGGGGTGCGGCGCGGCCTCGGCCTCGCCGGTGAACTGACCTTCACCCTCGACGGCGACGCGCACACCCTCCAGGTCGCGGTCGAGGGCGACGGCTCCCTGTGGGCGGTGCTCGCCGACGCCACCAGCGGCACGGACAGCTACCGCTTCCGCTTCCTGCGCCCGCCGGCCCCCGCGGCGGACGGCAGCGTCACCGTCGACCTCAACCGCGTCCTGCTGCCGCCCTGCGCCTTCGCCGACCACTTCATCTGCCCCTTCCCGCCGCCCGGCAACACCCTGCCCATCGCCCTGCGGGCCGGTGAACGGAACCGCAGCGCGGGCTGATCCGTCCCACCCCCGACCGAGGGGGTCACCCGCCGTCCCGGCGCTCCCGGAAACGGGCGCCGGGACGGCACACACCCCCGGAGCCGACGGCTCTTTCTGCCCTCCGGCCCCTGCCGTCCCTGCCGCCCCACGCCTTCCCGACCCCTCTTGCGCTGCGGGCCGCCGCGCCCGACACTCCCGATCAGCGCTTGTCAGGGGCACGTGGAAAAGGAACGTGCGGCTTCCCGCGTGCCCTTCGGCTGCGCCTCACGGGCCACCATCGGCGGCCCATCGATCCCCTCGGAGGAATCACGTGAGGAATGCGCGTATCAGACCCCGCAGCGGCGTACAGAGACGCATCCGGCTGATCGCCGTCGCGTCAGGGCTGGTGGCCGTGGGGGCCATCACGATCCCGACCGCCAACGCCCAAGGCCCCGCGCCCGCACAGAAGTTCAGCGCCTCCCAGCTCTCCGCCGCGAGTTCCGCGGTCCGCTCCGCGGACGTCGCAGGCACCGCGTGGCGGGTCGACCCGCAGACCGGCACCCTGGTCGTCACGGCCGACCGGACCGTCTCCCGCGCCGAGCTGGCCTCGATCGAACGGGCGGCGGGCGGCAACGCCGGCGCCCTGCGCGTCGAGCGCACCTCCGGCACCCTGCGCAAGCTCATCTCCGGCGGCGACCCCATCTACGCCCCCAGCTGGCGCTGCTCGCTCGGCTTCAACGTCCGCAGCGGCAGCACCTATTACTTCCTGACGGCGGGCCACTGCACCGACGGCAACCCGCCCTGGTACACCAACTCCGCGAACACCACGAACATCGGCACCACCACCGGCTCCAGCTTCCCCGGCAACGACTACGGCATCGTGAAGTACACCTCGTCGGTCGGTCATGAGGGAACGGTCGGCGGCCAGGACATCTCCAGCGCCGGCACCCCGACCGTCGGCCAGACCGTCACCCGCCGCGGTTCCACCACCGGTACCCACAGCGGCACGGTCACCGGCCTGAACGCCACCGTCAACTACGGCAACGGCGACATCGTCTCCGGACTCATCCAGACCACCGTCTGCGCCGAGCCCGGCGACAGCGGCGGCCCGCTCTACTCCGGCACCAAGGCACTCGGCCTCACCTCCGGCGGCAGCGGCGACTGCACCTCGGGCGGCACGACCTTCTTCCAGCCCGTCACCGAGGCGCTCAGCGCCTACGGCGTGAGCGTCTACTGACGGCACGGAGCGGCCCGTACGCACCGCTCCTGACCTGCTGAGATCCCCGCACGACCGGGCGTGTGCCCGGGATGGCGCGGTCCCCTGTCCGCCGGCGGACAGGGGACCGCGCCGACAGCCGCCGACGCCGAGCGGCCATCTCACCCACCGGGCATACCATGGTAAAGAGCAACAACCCGGACGGATGGTGAATGTCAGGGGGCTTCGATGCTGGAAGAACTGGTGACCAGCGGCGTGGCGCTCGCCTCGGCGGGTGTCGTCTACGCACTGGCGGCGGCGCGGGTGGTCAGGCAGTACGAACGCGGCGTGGTGCTCCGGCTCGGCCGGCTGACCTCATCGGTCCGCGAACCCGGATTCACCATGATCGTTCCGATCGTCGACCGGATGCGCAAGGTCAACATGCAGATCGTCACGATGCCGGTGCCCGCACAGGAAGGCATCACCCGGGACAACGTCACCGTCCGGGTCGACGCGGTGGTCTACTTCAAGGTCGTCGACGCCGCCGACGCGGTGATCGCCGTCGAGGACTACCGCTTCGCCGTCTCCCAGGTCGCGCAGACCTCGCTGCGTTCGATCATCGGCAAGAGCGACCTGGACGAACTGCTCTCCAACCGCGAGAAGCTCAACCAGGGCCTCGAAGTCATGATCGACAGCCCGGCGCTCGGCTGGGGCGTGCAGATCGACCGGGTGGAGATCAAGGACGTCTCGCTGCCGGAGACGATGAAACGCTCGATGGCGCGCCAGGCGGAGGCCACCCGCGACCGGCGGGCCCGGGTCATCAACGCCGACGCCGAACTCCAGGCGTCGAAGAAGCTGGCCGAGGCGGCCCAGGCGATGTCCGGGCAGCCGGCCGCACTCCAACTCCGCCTGTTGCAGACCGTGGTGGCGGTCGCCGCCGAGAAGAACTCCACGCTGGTGCTGCCCTTCCCCGTGGAACTGCTGCGCTTCCTGGAACGCTCCGGCCTCCACGCCGAGGCCGAGACGGCCCGCGCCGACGCCGAGCAGACCCGCTCCCGGCAACAGGACGAACCCGCCGCCCCGCCCCCGGACCCGCACGGCACCTACATAGCCGACCTCGTCACGGAGGACCCCACCTCCCTCACCGACCCCACGTCCCCCACCTCCCTGGGCCCGGACCCGGCACTCGCCCCCGACCACTACCTGGAGACGGGCCAACTACCGGACGACGAGGACCTGGAGCTGGGCCGGCCCCCGGACGAGCAGAGCGGCGAGGCGGACGGCCGGGGGCCGGGGGAGCGGGGGGCGGGCTCGCCTTGAGAACCGCCCGGCAAGGCAGAGCTGTCCGACGTCATGGTTCGCCCGACCCGACAGGCCCTAGGGTGATGCTGTATCCACGATGCGGGAAAGAGGGGGGCGGTCATGGATCCAGACATGGCAGCGTTGGCAGGCACCGCAGGAACAACACTCGTCACTCTGCTGACGACCGAGACCTGGCAGGGCATCAGGGGAAGGTTCGTCTCGCTGTGGCAGCGGGCCAGGCCCGACCGGGCGCCCGCCATCGCCGACGAACTCGACGCGTCCCGCGAAGAGTTGCTCAACGCGCAGGCCACGGGCGACAACGAAGCCGAAGCCGAGCTCGGGGCGGAATGGCAGGGCCGCATCAGGCGACTGCTCACGGCCCACCCCGAACTCGCCGATGAACTGCGGTCGATGCTCGACGAGTTGGCTCCCGGCGCCACCGCGGCACCCACGGTGACACAGCACGCCACCGCCTCCGGAAACGCACGGGTCTACCAAGCCGGCCGCGACATGCGTATCGGCGGCGGGGCTGAGGGCCCGTGAACGAGGACGCTTCGCTGGGGGCTGCGGCGTACGGGCTTCGCGCCGGCAGGCCGGCGGTGGCCGCTGACCGGGGTGCGTGATCGGGCTGGGCGGTGACGCCGAGGAAGCGGTGAACCTCGTGGTCGAAGCCTGTGCCGACGCACTCCCGGGGCTCACCGGTCCCGCCACCTGACCCCGGCTGCCCCTGCCCGGCGCCCACTGCAGCCCCCGAACGCAAGCTCCCCGACGCCGAGTTCACCCCAGCCGCAGCGCCCCCGTCCGTTATCCGGACCCCCGCCCTCCGGGCCAACGCTTTCCGGACAGGTCTAGTCCTTACCAAGTGCGTGCCATCGGCTGCTCGGTGTGGTCGGGGGTGTCCGGAGTCGGGGGCGACGTGCGCGGATATCGGTGTGGACGCGATGTGTTGAAGTGGTGAACTCCCGTACCCGAGACCGGAACTCGGTCTTGTGCGCGAGTGAGCGGGGTGGGAATACTCGGCGACGCACGTTGGCATGGACGCGACTCCCTGAGGTGATCGAGCGAGGGGCGCACGTCTGTGACCTGTTCCTCACACTCTCCGGGCCCGTGCAGTCCCCACACGGCGGGTCCTTCCCCCCACGGGAGGCATTGAGTTGAAGCACCGTCGCATACCCCAGCGCCGTGCGGTTCTGGCCGGAGCGGGAGCACTGGCTCTCGCCGCCACCGCCACACTCACCCTCACCGCCAACGCAGCCACCACGCCCCAGGCCGCCAAGCTGAGCCCGGCCGCGGCGACCACGCTCGCCTCGCAGTTCAAGACCGGAACCGCAGGCTCGTACTACGACGCACAGGCCAAGAAGCTCGTGGTCAACGTCGTGGACGAGTCGGCAGCCCAGGCCGTCCAGGCCAAGGGTGCGGAGGCCAGACTCGTCAAGCACTCGATGGCCCAGCTCGACTCGGCGCGTCAGACGCTGAAGTCCAAGGCGACCATCCCTGGCACCTCCTGGGGCGTCGACCCCCGGAGCAACAAGGTCGTGGTGACCGCGGACCGTACGGTCAAGGGCGCCGCGCTCGCCAAGCTCACCAAGGTCACCGAAGGTCTCGGTGACCGGGCCGAACTCCGCCGCACGAAGGGGGAGATCAAGCCCCTGATCGCCGGTGGCGACGCGATCTGGGGGAGCAGCGCCCGCTGCTCGCTCGGCTTCAACGTCGTCAAGGACGGCCAGCCGTACTTCCTGACCGCCGGTCACTGCGGCAACGCCGTGCAGAGCTGGTCCGACCAGCAGGGTGGCCAGGAGGTCGCCACCACCGAGGACTCCAAGTTCCCGGGTGACGACTACTCCATCTCCAAGTACACAGGTGACACCGAGCACCCCAGCGAGGTGGACCTCTACAACGGCAGCACCCAGAAGATCACCAAGGCCGCCGATGCCACGGTCGGTGAGAAGGTGCAGCGCAGCGGCAGCACCACCCAGGTGCACGACGGCACCGTCAAGGCGCTCAACGCGACCGTCAACTACCAGGAGGGCTCGGTCGAAGGTCTGATCCAGACCGACGTCTGCGCCGAGCCCGGCGACAGCGGCGGCGCGCTCTTCGACGGCGAGTCCGCGCTCGGCCTCACCTCCGGCGGCAGCGGCGACTGCTCGTCGGGTGGCGAGACCTACTTCCAGCCGGTTCCCGAGGCCCTGGAGGCCGAGGGCGCCCAGATCGGCTGACGCACCACGCCGTGCCCGAACGGCCCGTCGCGGCACCGCACTTCGCGGGTCCGCGACGCGCCGCAGGGCACGGCACCGGCACCGGCCCCCGGACTTCTTCGACGTCCGGGGGCCGGTGCCGTGCTGCGTGCGCGGCCCGGTGGCGGGGAGTGCTCAGAACTCGAAGACCGCGCCCGCGCCGTCCTGCATCGCGCAGGAGTTGGCGAAGGTGTGCGTGTACGCGACCCGGCGGCCCTGCCAGACGCCGTCAGCCGTCACCACGACCGGAGCCCACTCCTTGGTACACACCCGTGTGCTCCTGGCGCCGGTCACCTGGTCCAAGTCGCCCTTCACGGCGTTCAGTTGGCCGCAGGCCGCGCGGGCGACGGGGTGGCTGCCGCCGGCCACCGGGGCGCAGGTCAAGGTCACCGCGCGCGCCACGGTGGAGCTCGCGCGGCTCTCGCCTTCGCCGACGGTCAGGACCAGCGCCGACGGGGCGTACAGCCCACCGCTCCGGGCGGACTGCGCCGCGGCGGCGGCCGGCGTGGTGGCCGCCTGTGCGGTGGTGGCCAGTGCGCCGAGAACCAGTGCCGCGCCGAGCGCGATCCCCCCAGTGATGTACCGCATGCCGAACACTCCCTTGCTCGAAGTTCCAGATAACGGACGGGAGTCTGGCTCAACGGCACAGTGATCGCACACCGGTCGGTGACTTTCAGGCGATAGATGAAAGCGGTGGGTAATGGCGTGAACAGATGTGGTGATGCTGTGGAGATCCGGCGCCTGTGACGTGTGCGGCCAGCGGGTATGCCGCCGCGCGGCAGCCGTCGTCCCTCCTGTCGGGGGCGGTGCCACGGAGCGGATCCGGCCGCCGTACGGGCGTCCGGACGTCGGTACGGTGCCCGGGTATTGGCCCGAAGGGGGTGTGTGGCGGGCCGCGCGGCCGGGTTCAGGCGGGTCGCGGCTCCGGTTCCCCGGCCCGCTCCCCATTCCCGTCCTTCCCGTTTTTCCCGTTCCTGCCGTTCTTCCCGTGCAGTGCCGCCAGGACGGTGGTGAGCACCGCGCCGCCCACCGCCCAGGCGGAGAGCACCAGGAGCGAGCCGGTCAGCCCGTTGCCCCGGAAGTAGCCGACGGACCGTGCCGCCCAGGTGCCGGCGCCCGGCGGCAGCGCAGGTCCGATCGCCCGCCAGAACGGCGGCAGCAGCGGGTAGGGGTAGGCGCCGCCCGCGCTCGGGTTGCCCAGCACCACGATCACCAGGATCGCCAGGCCGATGCCGATGATGCCGAGCAGCCCCTGGAACGCCAGGGTCGTGGCCCCCACGGCGAAGACCGTCAGCGCGCCCACTCCCCACAGTGCGAACAGGCTGCCGGGGAGCGCGCCGAGCACCGGTCCGATCACCACCGCGCCGGCCAGCCCCGCCGCGATCGAGTAGACCGCGAGCGCGCCCAGCCGGATCACCGCCCGGGTGCCGTTCGCGGGGCGGGCGCCGGCGCTGATCGCCAGGATCGCGGCGCAGAGATAGCCGCCGACGCACCAGCCCACCACGAGGTAGAACGACGACAGGCTGCGGGCGTCGCCCCGGTCGGCGGGCGCCACGTCCTCGGTCCGCACGCTGCGCCGCTGGGCCTTCTCCGCCGCGCCGACGACCGCCTCGGCCGCCTGCGACAGCGAGGCGCCGCCGCCGCTGGCGACCAGCAGCCGGTCGGTGTTGCCGCGCGGGTCGACGAGCAGCGCGGCGTCGATCTTCCGGTCCGCCAACTGGCGCCGCGCGGCGGCCTCCGATGCCACCGGGCGCGGGTCGAGCGGCGAGCCGTTCAGCCGGTCCAGCTTGGTCACCAGTTGCCCCCGGGTCTGCGCCGGGGCGACCACGCCGAGGGCGATGTCGGTCGGCTTGGGAGCGTGGAAGGCCCCGGCGTACGAGGTGATGAACGCGATCATCAGGCCCAGTACGCCGACCACCAGCAGGGTGGCCCGGGGTGTCACCGCGTCCCACACCTCCTTGATGAAGGTGGTGGGGGTGCCCTCGTCCGTCGTGGCCATTGCGCCGCTCCTCGCCCCGTCGAGCCGTGTCGTGCTCTGCCCTGCCGTGCCGCTTCCGCTTCTGTGCCGCTTCCGTACGGCTTCCGCTTCCGTGTCGTGCCGATGGCGCGCCGTGGCGGGTCCTGTGCACCCACATCCTCCGGTCGGCTGCGGGTGTGCGCAGATCGGGCGCGGCCGATCGACGGAAAGGGGGGCGGTGGCGGGCCCGCTCCACGTGTTCGTACGAATGTTCGAGCGACGGGTTATGGTGGAGGGGGAAGCAGGGACACGGGACCAGCCGGGGGCGGATGAGGTACAGGAGGTGCGGATGCCGGGGTTCACGCATCTGCACACCGCTTCGGGGTTCTCCCTGCGCTACGGCGCCTCCCACCCGGAACGGCTCGCCGAGCGCGCCGCCGAACGCGGTATGGACACCCTCGCGCTGACCGACCGGGACGGGCTCTCCGGCGCCGTCCGCTTCGCCAAGGCCGCGGCAGGCGCCGGTGTCCGCCCGCTGTTCGGCGCCGAACTCGCCGTCGGGGAGCGCGTGGTGCGGCCCCCGGACGGCCACGCGGGCACGGGTCACCCGCGCACCCCGGTGCGCGGCGGCGCCTTCGTCGACGAGTCCGCCGCCCGCGTGGTCTTCCTGGCCCGTGACGGCGCGGCCGGCTGGGCCGCCCTGTGCCGGCTGGTCACGGCCGCGCACGCGGACGGCGGCGAGCGGCCCGTCCTGCCGTGGCACGCGCTGGAAACGGCGACGGACGGGGTCACCGTCCTGCTCGGCCCCGAATCCGACGTCGGGCGGGCGCTCGCCTCGGGCCGCCCGGACCGCGCCGTCCGGCTCCTCGCCCCCTGGCGCGAGCGGTACGGCGACGCGCTGCGTCTGGAGGCCGTCGACCACGGACGCCCCGGCAGCGGCCCCGGCTCGCTCCGGCTGGCCGCCCGCACCCTCGGCCTCGCCGTCGACCAGGGCATCCGCGCCGTCCTGACCAATGCGGTCCGCTACGCCGACCCAGGACAGGGCCCGGTCGCCGACGTCCTGGACTCCGCCCGCCTCCTGGTGCCGGTCGACCGGCACCGCCCCGACACCTGGGACAGCGGCGAACGCTGGCTCAAGGACACCGCCGCGATGCACCGCACCGCCGAGCGGATCGCCGACGCGGCCGGCTTCCGGCGCGGCCTCGCCCACCGGCTGCTCGCCATGACCGAGGAGACCGCGGGCGCCTGCCGGGTCGACCCGGTAGACGACATCGGGCTCGGCCGCGTCCACTTCCCCGAACCCCGGCTGGTCGGCGCGGAACACCGCACCGCCGCCCGGGTGCTGCGCTCCCGCTGCGCCGCCGGGATGGTGCGGCGCGGCTACGACCGCGACCGGGCACGCTGGGAGCGGCTGCACGAGGAACTGCGCACCATCGAACGGCTCGGCTACCCCTCGTACTTCCTGACGGTCGCCCGGGTCGTGGACGACGTGCGGGAGCGGGGCATCCGGGTGGCGGCCCGCGGGTCAGGCGCCGGGTCGCTGGTCAACCACCTCCTGGGCATCGCCCACGCCGACCCCGTCGAGCACGGGCTGCTGATGGAACGCTTCCTGTCCGAGCGGCGGAAGGCGCTGCCCGACATCGACATCGACGTCGAGTCCGCCCGCAGGCTGGAGGTCTACCGCGCGATCTTCGACCGCTTCGGTGCCGAGCGGGTCGCGACGGTCTCGATGCCCGAGACCTACCGCGTCCGGCACGCGGTGCGTGACGTGGGCGCGGCCCTGGGCATGGACCCGGCGCGGGTGGACCGGATCGCCAAGGCGTTCCCGCACATCAGGGCCCGCGACGCCCGCTCGGCGCTGGCCGAACTGCCGGAGCTGCGCGGGGTGCGGGAGGCCGCCGACGAGCGGCTGTGGCAGCTGGTCGAGTCCCTGGACGCGCTGCCCCGCGGGATCGCCATGCACCCGTGCGGGGTGCTGCTCTCGGACGCCTCGCTGCTGAGCCGTACGCCCGTCGTGCCGACCAGCGGCGAGGGGTTCCCCATGTCCCAGTTCGACAAGGAGGACGTGGAAGACCTCGGGCTGCTCAAGCTCGACGTGCTGGGTGTGCGCATGCAGTCCGCGATGGCGCACGCGGTCGCCGAGATCGGGCGGGCCACCGGCCGCCGCATCGACCTGGACGATCCGGCGCAGGTGCCGCCGCGCGACCCGGCCACCTACGACCTGATCCGCTCCACCGAAACGCTCGGCTGCTTCCAGATCGAGTCGCCCGGCCAGCGCGACCTGGTCGGCAGGCTGCAACCCGCCTCCTTCCACGACCTGGTCGTCGACATCTCGCTCTTCCGTCCCGGACCGGTCGCCGCCGACATGGTGCGGCCCTTCATCGAGGCCAGGCACGGCCGCAGGCCCGTCCGCTATCCGCACCCCGACCTGGAGGAGCCGCTGCGCGAGACCTACGGCGTCGTGGTGTTCCACGAGCAGATCATCGAAATTCTGCGGATCATGACCGGCTGTGCGCGGGACGAGGCGGACGAGAAGCGGCGGGCGCTCTCGGATCCGGAGCGTCAGGGGCGGGTGCGCGCCTGGTTCGCCGACCGTGCCGGGCGGCGCGGCTACCCGCCCGAAGTGACCGCGCGCACCTGGGAGATCGTCGAGGCGTTCGGCGCGTACGGATTCTGCAAGGCGCACGCGGTGGCCTTCGCGGTGCCGACCTACCAGTCCGCCTGGCTCAAGGCGCATCACCCCGCGGCCTTCTACGCCGGGCTGCTCACCCACGACCCCGGGATGTACCCGAAGCGGCTGCTGCTCGCGGACGCGCGGCGGCGCGGGGTGCCGGTGCTGCCGCTGGACGTGAACCGCTCGGCGGTCACCCATCGCATCGAACTGGTGTCCGGTACGGTGGGTGGCGGCCCCGGCGTCTGGGGGCTGCGGCTCGCGCTCGGCGACGTGCACGGCATCGGCGACGACGAGGCGCGGCGGATCGAGGCCGGGCAGCCCTACCCCTCGCTCCAGGACCTGTGGCAGCGGGCCGCGCCGCGCCGCCCGGTGGTCGAACGCCTCGCCAGGGTGGGCGCGTTGGACGCCTTCGGCGCCAACCGCAGGGACCTGCTGCTGCACATCGCCGAACTCCACCAGCGGCAGCGCCGGGCCCCCGCAGGACAGCTGACGCTGCCGGGCCGGGCCGACGGCGACGGGCGGGCCGACACCGCCGAGCCCGTCGGGCTGCCCGACCTCGGCGACGTCGAACGGCTCAGCGCCGAGCTGGGTGTCCTCGGCATGGACACCTCCCGCCATCTGATGGCCGACCACCGGGAGTTCCTCGCGGAGCTTGGCGTGCTGCCCGCCAGGCTGCTGCGGGGCGCGAGCAACGGCGAGACGGTGCTGGTCGCCGGGGCCAAGGCGGCCACCCAGACGCCGCCGGTCCGCTCCGGCCGCCGGGTCATCTTCACCACCCTCGACGACAGCACGGGCCTGGTCGACTGCGCCTTCTTCGACGACAGCCACGAGGCGTGCGCGCACACCGTCTTCCACTCCTGGCTGCTGCTGGTGCGCGGCACCGTCCAGCGGCGCGGCCCGCGCAGCGTCAGCGTGGTCGGCGCCGCCGCCTGGAACCTCGCCGAACTCGCCGAACTGCGCCGCGACGGCGGCCTGGAGGCGGTCACCGCCCGCCTCGCCGCCGCACCGCAGGCGGCGGACGCCGCGCCGGGACGCACCATCCGGCTGGAGACCGGCTACACCCTGCACCCGTGGGCCGACCTCAAGACGCCGGGCGAACGCGCCGCCACCGGCCGCAAACTGTGGCACTCCAGCCCGGGGAGCGCGGGATGACCACCGCGCCGGAGCCCGGCACGCTCCACATACGGTTCGGTACCGCGGACGGCGGGCCCGTGGGCGCGGAGACGTACGAGCAACTGCTCGGCCTGCTGGCGCAGTTCACGCCGGCGGTCGAGGCGCTGCCGCCGGACGCCGCGCTGGCCGACGTCCGCGGGGCGCTGCGCTACTTCGGCCGGGACGCGGCGGGCATCGCCGCCCTGGTGCGGCTGCGCGCCCTGGCCTGGTACGGCGTGCGGTGCACGATCGGCGTCGCGGGCAACCCACTGCTCGCGCGGATGGCGGCCCAGGGCGCACCGCCGGGTGAGGTCAGGGTCGTCCCCGCGGACGAAGGGTCGGTCGCCGCCTTCCTCGCCCGCCGCCCGGCCGCCGCCCTGCACGGCGTGGGCCCGGCGACCGCGCGCACGCTGTGCGCCTACGGGCTCGACAGCGTCGGGCGGATCGCCGCCGCGCCACCCGCGACCCTCCAGCGGATCCTCGGTGTGAAGACCGGCCGGATGGTGTACGAGCGGGCCTGCGGCATCGACCCGACGCCGGTCTCCCCGCACGCCGCCGCCCGCTCGATGGCCGCCGAACACCGCTTCCCGCACGACGAACTCGACCCGGCCAGGCGGCGCGGCGCGCTGCTCGCGCTGGCCGACGGACTGGGGGCCAGGATGCGGGCCGGCGGGCAGGCGGCCCGCGCGCTCACCCTCGTTGTCCGCTACGCCGACCGTTCGTCGACGACCCGCACCCGCAGGCTCGCCGAGCCGACCGCGCACGGCCCGGCGCTGACCGAAGCGGCCTACGCGCTGCACGCGGCGCTCGGGCTGCAACGGGCGCGGGTGCGGTCGGTGGCCCTGCGGGCGGACGACCTGTGCCGGGCCGAACTGGCCACCAGGCAGCTGACGTTCGACCCGGTGGACGACAGGGCCCGCCGGATCGAGGCCGCCGTCGACCGGGCGCGGGCCCGCTTCGGCGAGCGCGCGGCAGGCCCTGCGGCGACGCGCCCGCCCGTTTCCCCTGCGGGCGCCGGCCACCGGGCACAGGGCCCCCGCGGCTCAGCCGGCTGACCCGTGCGCCCCCGGCCTCTTCCGGCGCCGCAGCCCGCGCAGCGTCAGGAAGCCGAACGAGGCGAGCGCCAGCGCCGCCGGAATCAGCAGCAGCCACCCGGAGAAGGCCAGCACCCCAGCCGTCAGCACGGCACTGGCGATCACGCCGTACCACAGGGGCGTGCGGCGCGGCAGCAGCACCAGCGCGGCGCCGAGCCCGGCCAGGGTGACCGCGGCCAGGCAGGTGGCGGTCGCCCGCATCAGCAGATCCAGGTCGGCGCCGCCGAAGCCCGCCGCCACGGCCAGCAGGACACAGGCACAGCCGAGCACCGCGAGCGCGCGGCGCGGCACCTCGCCAGGACCGCCGCCCCTGGCCAGCCAGCGGGGCGCGGCGCCGTCACGGCCGAGCGCGGCGCCGAGCCTGGAGGCGCCCGCCAGATAGGAGTTGACCGCGCCGAAGGTGAGGAACAGGGCGGCCACGGCGGCGACCGGCCGCGCGGCACCGCCGATGCTCTGGGCGAGCAGCGCGGTCAGCGGGGTGTCCGTACCTGCCGCCTCCGGGCCCAGCGCGCCGATGGTGGCGAGGGCCAGGCCGAGGTAGAGCACCGTGATCGTGATCAGCGTGTTGCGGGTCACCCGCGGCAGGTCCCGGGCGGGGTCGGCGAATTCACCGGACAGATGGCTCGCCGCCTCCCAGCCGGCGAACGCGAAGAACAGCACCGAAGCGGCCGAGCCGACCGACGACCAGCCGCCGGGCAGGAACGGGGTGAAGTGACCGGCCGACACGTGCGGGGCTGCGGCCAGCACCGCGCACAGCAGCACCGCGGCCAGCAGCCCGCCGAGCAGCAGCTGCACCCGGCCCGACATCCGCAGCCCGACCGCGTTGGAGACCAGCGAACCGGCCAGCACCACGCCGCCGACCGCCGCGGCGCCCGCGTCGCCCCAACCGGCCGCGTCCGCCACGTACTTCCCGCCGATCCAGGCGGCCGACACCACCCCGATCGGCACCGCGCCGAAGAACCACCAGCCCACGGTGGCCGCGGCCCGCGGCCCCGCGGCCCGGTGCACATACGTGGCCACGCCGCCGCCGTCGGGGAACCGCGCGCCGAGCGCGGCGAAAGCCGCCGCGACCGGTACGCACATGGCGAGCAGGACGACCCAGGCGAGGATCGAGGCGGGTCCGGCCGCCGCCGCTGCCAGGGACGGCAGGGTGAGCACGCCGGGCCCGAGCACGGCACCGGCGCACAGCGCGGTGCCGCTTCCGACGCCCAGCCGCCGTACAACCGGCGCGTGAGAGACGGGAAGAGGTGTCTGTTGAACGGTCACGATGGCAGAAGTTAGCCGGAACAATGATCAAAGGAAGCGCTTGCCGAACGAAATTCGGTGTATAGGGCACCATGGGGCGGCATGGACGACATTGATTCGGCGATTGTCCGCGAACTGCAGCGCGATGCACGGCAGAGCAACCGCGACCTCGCCCGCACGCTGCGCATCGCCCCCTCCACCTGCCTGGAGCGGGTCCGCGCGCTGCGCGCCCGCGGCGTGATCACCGGCTACCGCGCCACGGTCGATCTGCGGGCGCTCAACCGGCCGGTGCAGGCCCTGCTCACGGTCCGCATCCGCCCGATGAACCGCGAGGTCATCGAGCGCTTCAAGGCGTTCTTGACCTCGCTGCCCGAGGTGCTGAGCGTCTACGTCGTGGCGGGCGGCGACGACTTCCTCGTGCACGTCGCCGTCCCGGACGTCGACCGGCTGCACGCGCTGTTGATGGACCAGGTCTTCAAGCGCCGCGAGGTCGTCGACTGCCGCAGCTCGGTCATCTACCAGCACGTGGCCACGGACGTCGTCGAACCGCTGCCGCCCGTATAGCCCGTATCGGCGGGCCGCACGGACCGGCCGTGACCGGCGCCCCCGGCGGCCGTGTCCCAGACTGGTCCCATGGCGGGAAAACGCAGTGCAGGACTGCTGCTCTACCGCGTCGGCGGTCCCGGCGTCGAAGTGCTTCTGGCCCATATGGGCGGTCCGCTGTGGGCCCGCAGGGACGCCGGCGCCTGGTCCGTTCCGAAGGGCGAGTACGTACCGCCGGAGGAGCCGCAGGCCGCGGCCAGGCGGGAGTTCGAGGAGGAACTGGGGCTGCCGCCGCCGGGCGGCCGGTACCTTCCGCTGGGCGACACCCGGCAGGCGGGCGGCAAGACCGTGACGGTATGGGCGGTCGAGAGCGACCTCGATCCCGCCCTGATCGTGCCGGGCACCTTCGAGATGACCTGGCCGCGCGGCTCCGGGACGCTGTGCAGCTTCCCGGAGATCGACCGGGTGGAGTGGTGCACACCGGACGTGGCGCGCGGGCGCCTGGTGGCGGGCCAGCGGGTCTTCCTGGAACGGCTGGCCGACCGCTTGGAGGGGGAGGCGCGGCCCCCGGAATGAGGCGTTGCCCCGGCGGCGGGGCGGCGGGACGGCGGGGCGGCGGGGCGGCGGGACGGCGGGGCCTCATCCCTGCCGTCCCGCCGCAGGGACGCGCCCGCCGCCCCCGGCACGGGGCGGCGGGCACGCTGCCGGGGCCGGAGCGGTCGGCGCCCGGCGGACCGGGCCGCAGCCCGGGGCCCATGAGGGGCGGAGGCGCGTCAGCCGCGCCTGCGGACCGCCCTGCGGTGGTTGGCGGTGAACAGGAAGGCGGCGCCCGCCGCGAGCACCGCGCTGCCGCCGAGTGCGAGCGGCGTGGCCGTGGAGTCGCCGCCGGTCTCGGCCAGCCGCTGCCCGCCGGCCGGGCGGGCACCGCCGCCGTCGGTCCGCGGGGCGTTGCCGTCCGTGGCCGTGGCCGTGGCCGTGGCCGCGTCCGTGCCGTCGTCGTGCGGCATCTTGTGGGCGCCGGCGGGGTGTTCGTGCCCGGCGCCGGTGCCGGTGCCGCCGTGCCCGTGGTGGTCGACGGTCGAGCGCCCGGCACCGGCCGCGATCTGGGTGTCGGTGGGCGCCTGCGCCCCGCCCGCCGAGCCGCCCGCCCTGCCCGCGCCGTCCTTCCCTTCCTTGCCGGATCCGTCCTTGCCGAACACGACGTCCGAGCAGGTGTAGAACGCCTCGGGGCTGTCCGAGCGCTGCCAGACGCTGAAGACGAGATGGCGGCCCTTCCTGGCCGGCACCTTGCCGTCGAAGACGTAGTCACCGTTCTTCAGCTCCGGGTTCGTGACCTCGGCGAACGGTGTGGACTCCAGGTCCGACCAGGCCAGCGGCTTCGCCGGGTCGTAGCCGTCCTTGGTGAGGTAGAGCTGGAAGGTGCCCTTGTGCGGGGCGGTGGCCTTGTAGCGGAAGGTGTGGGTGCCGGCCGCCAGCGGGGACGCGGGCCAGTCGGCGCGCGGCAGATCAAGCCCCTTGTATTTGTCGCGGCCCGCGCTGCACAGCTTCCCGTCCGGGATGATCTCCTTCGACCGGCCGCCGGCGTCCGGGATGTTGACCTCGTTCCAGTCGTAGAACGCCTGGGGGCCACCGGCCTGGACGGCGGCCTTGCACGCGGCGGACCGCGGGCTCTCCGGCCCTTCGGCGAAGCAGGCCGAGACCCGGCTGACCGGGTCCGCCATCGATCCGTGCGCGGCTGCCGGTGCCGCCGACAGGACGGTGAGGGCGAGCGGGGCGAGGCCGGTCAGCGCGATCCCGGTGGCCTTGCGACGAGCGGTCATCTGCGGGTCTCCTTCATCAGGCGCCTGGTGCCGGGGCGCAAGGCGGGCGCGGTGGGGGGTCGGGATGCGGGCGGCCTGGCCGGCCCGGGAGCACACCGCCGAGGTCCGCGCCCCGCCTTGCGAGCAGCACGCTAGCCACGCCGACCAGCCAATTCGGGCCGGAAAGCGCGCTCGGGCCGATCCTTATGGCGCCTTTAAGGCGGGGCTAAGCGGCGGCACAGGTTCCGCCCCCGGCGGCCCGCGGCGGTGCCGGGCGGTGGGCCGCGGTGAGCTGAGGGTGGCGTCGCCGTGGGCAGGGCCCTGTCGAGAGAGGGGCCGTCACGAGATATCTTGACGTCAAGCAATGTTGCAGACGTGGAGCGGAGCACCCGGTGACTGACTCGACCATCATCTATACCCACACCGACGAGGCGCCGGCCCTGGCGACCTACTCGTTCCTGCCGGTCATCGAGGCCTACGCCTCGACCGCCGGAGTCGCTGTGGAGACCCGCGACATCTCCCTCGCGGGCCGGATCATCGCGAGCTTCCCCGAGCGCCTCCGGGAGGACCAGCGCATCGACGACGCCCTCGCCGAGCTGGGCCGGCTGGCCAAGACGCCCGGGGCCAACATCATCAAGCTGCCGAACATCTCGGCGTCCATCCCGCAGCTCAAGGCGGCCATCGCCGAGCTCCAGGAGCAGGGCTACGCGCTTCCGGACTACCCGGACGACCCGAAGACCGACGAGGACAAGGACGTCCGCGCCCGTTACGACAAGGTCAAGGGCAGCGCCGTCAACCCGGTCCTGCGCGAGGGCAACTCCGACCGCCGCGCCCCCGCGTCGGTCAAGAACTACGCCAAGGCCCACCCGCACCGCATGGGCGCCTGGACCGCCGAGTCCAAGACGAACGTCTCGACCATGGGCGTGGACGACTTCCGCTCCACCGAGAAGTCCGCGGTCATCGCCGCGGACGGCGCCCTGCGCATCGAGCTGACGGGTGACGACGGCACCACCACCGTGCTGCGCGAGTCGGTGCCTGTGCTCAAGGGCGAGGTCGTCGACGCCTCCGTGATGCGCGTCGCCGCGCTGCGCGAGTTCTTCACCGCGCAGGTCGCCCGCGCCAAGGCCGAGGGCGTCCTCTTCTCGCTGCACCTCAAGGCCACGATGATGAAGGTCTCCGACCCGATCATCTTCGGCCACGCCGTGCGCGCCTTCTTCCCCAAGACCTTCGCCGAGTACGGCGACGTGCTGGCCGCCGCGGGGCTCACCCCCAACGACGGTCTCGGCGGCATCCTCAAGGGCGCCGAGGCGCTGCCCGAGGGCGCGGCCATCAAGGCGTCCTTCGAGGCCGAGCTGGCCGATGGCCCCGAGCTCGCGATGGTCGACTCGCACCGCGGCATCACCAACCTGCACGTGCCCAGCGACGTCATCGTCGACGCCTCCATGCCCGCGATGATCCGCACCTCCGGGCACATGTGGAACAAGGACGACCAGGAGGCCGACACCCTCGCGGTCATCCCCGACAGCAGCTACGCCGGCATCTACCAGGTCGTCATCGACGACTGCCGCGCCAACGGCGCCTTCGACCCGGCCACCATGGGCTCGGTGCCCAACGTCGGCCTGATGGCGCAGAAGGCCGAGGAGTACGGCAGCCACGACAAGACCTTCGAGATCCCCGCGACCGGCACCGTGCGCGTCCTCGACGGCAACGGCGACGCCGTCCTGGAGCAGGCCGTCGGCGCCGGCGACATCTTCCGCATGTGCCAGACCAAGGACCTGCCGATCCAGGACTGGGTCAAGCTCGCCGTCACCCGCGCCCGCGCGACCGGCGACCCGGCCGTCTTCTGGCTCGACGAGGGCCGCGCCCACGACGCGCAGCTGATCGCCAAGGTCAAGACGTACCTCGCCGACCACGACACCGACGGTCTGACCATCGAGATCATGACCCCGGAGGCGGCGACCGCGTTCTCCCTGGAGCGCATCCGCCGTGGCGAGAACACCATCTCCGTCACCGGCAACGTCCTGCGTGACTACCTGACGGACCTGTTCCCCATCCTGGAGCTGGGCACCAGCGCCAAGATGCTCTCCGTCGTCCCGCTGATGAACGGCGGCGGCCTGTTCGAGACCGGCGCCGGCGGCTCCGCGCCCAAGCACGTCCAGCAGCTGGTCAAGGAGAACTACCTGCGCTGGGACAGCCTGGGCGAGTTCCTCGCGCTGGCCGTCAGCTTCGAGCACCTCGCGCAGACCACCGGCAACGCCCGCGCCCAGGTGCTCGCCGACACCCTGGACCGCGCGACCGGCACCTTCCTCAACGAGGACAAGTCGCCGAGCCGCAAGCTGGGCGGCATCGACAACCGCGGCAGCCACTTCTACCTGGCGCTCTACTGGGCCCAGGAGCTGGCCAAGCAGACCGACGACACGCAGCTCGCCGAGGCGTTCGCGCAGCTCGCCAAGACGCTGGTCGAGCAGGAGCGGACCATCGTCGACGAGCTGATCGCGGTGCAGGGCTCGCCGGCCGAGATCGGCGGCTACTACCAGCCCGACGCGGCCAAGGCGGTCTCCGTGATGCGCCCGTCGCAGACGCTGAACCAGGCGCTGTCCACCCTCGGCTGACGCCGCCGCAGCCGGCACAGGAGGGACGCCTGCCCGGCGCCCGCCCCGTGCCCGCACCCGTTCCGCCCCGGCTGGGATACCTTCCCGCCGGGGCGGACCCGTTCCCCCGCACCGGGCCGCGCACCCACTGCCTTGGCCCCATCGCCGTGGTTCCGCCCCGCCTGCTTCATCCCCCAATACCCCCTGACGCCGGATATGCGGACGGCGGGATTCAGCCGCGCGGCAGTGCGTGGACGCAGCGCCATTCCGTGGCGCAGGTCCGGTAGCCGAGGCTTCGGTTGATCGTCAGCATCGGGGTGTTGGCGGTGTCGTTCCCGGTGAACGCCTCGGTGCAGCCGGCGTCCCGGGCGCGGCGCAGTGAGTCGGTCTTGGCGAGCCGGGCCAGGCCGTGACCGCGGAACGCGCGCCGGGTGCCGGTCATTCCGGAGGAGTAGCGGCCGGCGCCGTCGGTGGTGGCCAGGCTGAAGGCCGCGATCTCGCCGTCGACGGTCACCACGGACGTGAGGTACAGGTCGTTGTCCGGGTGCTCCCAGGTGTGCCGCAGCCAGTCCTCGTACGTCATGGCGTCCCCGGCGGCGTCGCCAGGTTCGTCGGCCGTCACCTCGGCGTCCGCGCGGAACAGCGGATACGGATCGGCGCCGAAGTCCGCGCCGGTGTGCAGCCGGACGCCGGGCGGCAGCTCCCCGGGCGGCGGCAGCGCGGCGTCCGCCGGTGGCCGGGGTGTACGCAGGGCGTCGCGACGGCCTGCCCCGTGACGCTGCTGTCGTGGACGAGTCCGCAGGTCACGGAGCCCGTCACCCGGCCGTCCAGGACGGCCACGAAGAGCCGCAGCCGCTGCGCGGGCGCGGCGTTCGCGACATGCCAGGCGATGCCTTGAGGGGTGAAGATGAGAGAGGGCAGTACGGCGCGCCGCAGGTCGGCGACGGCCTTGGCGTCGGAGGGCCGGAAGTCGCGCAGGGTGAGCGTCATGGGCGCGGACAGTACGCCCCGCCGTGCCCCGGTGCCTCCCCATTTTTCGGGGGAGTGGCGGGCGGCCCGTACGTGATCTCCCGGGGAGCGGAGGCCCGGTGGCCAGTTCCGGACGGTCCGGATCCAGTATAGGTGGCCCTTGCAACTATCTGGGCGTACGGTGATCACCGCGGACCGCAGCCGGGATGCGGCGGCCCGCTGTCGACGAAGGAGGAGCCGCGAACATGTGCGGAATCACCGGATGGATCTCCTACGACCGTAACCTCACCACCGAGCGCGCCACCCTCGATGCCATGACCGAGACCATGTCCTGCCGCGGCCCGGACGCCGCCGGGATCTGGCTCGACACCCACGCCGCGTTCGGCCACCGCCGCCTCGCCGTCATCGACATCGACGGCGGCAAGCAGCCCATGTCCGTCGAGCACGACGGCCGCACCCTGATCGTCACGACCTACAGCGGCGAGGTCTACAACTACCGTGAACTGCGGGCCGAGTTGGAGACCCTGGGGCACGCGTTCCGCACGAACAGCGACACCGAAGTCGTCCTGCACGCCTACCTGGAGTGGGGCGAGGCGTTCGCCGAGCGCCTGAACGGCATGTACGCCTTCGCCCTGTGGGATCCGCGGACCGAGGAACTCCTCCTCATACGCGACCGGATGGGCATCAAGCCGCTCTACTACTTCCCCACGTCCGACGGTGTCCTCTTCGGCTCCGAGCCCAAGGCGATCAACGCCCACCCCGACGTGCGGCCCGCCATCGACACCGAGGGCCTCGCCGAGCTGATCACCTTCACCAAGACCCCAGGACACGGCGTCTTCAAGGGCATGCACGAGGTGCGGCCCGGACACATCGTCCGCGTCAGCCGCAACGGCGTGTCCGTCAGGAGCTACTGGGCACTCGAAGCCCGGGAGCACACCGACGACCTCGACACCACCGTCGCGCACATCCGCGAGCTGCTCGACGACATCGTCGCCCGCCAGCTCATCGCCGACGTGCCGCTGTGCACCCTGCTCTCCGGCGGGCTCGACTCGTCCGTCATCACCGCGCTGTCGGCCCGCGCGCTGACCGCCCAGGGCATCGGCCCGGTCCGCTCGTTCGCCGTCGACTTCACCGGCTACACCGAGAACTTCAAGGCCGACGACCTGCGCGGCACCCCCGACGGCCCGTACGCCCACGCGCTGGCCGATTACGTCGGCTCCGACCACCACGACATCGTCCTGGACACCGCCGCCCTGATGGACCCCGGCCACCGCGCCGCCGTCCTGGCCGCCCGCGACCTGCCCAACGGCTTCGGCGACGGCGACACCTCGCTCTACCTCCTCTTCAAGGCGGTGCGCGAACAGTCCACGGTCGCCCTGTCCGGCGAATCGGCCGACGAGGTGTTCGGCGGCTACCGCTGGTTCCACGACCCCGAGGCCGTCCACGCCGACACCTTCCCCTGGATCGCGGCCGGCGTGTCGGGCCGGTTCGCCGGCGGCAACGCCACCCGCGAGGCGCTGCTGGACAACGGCCTGCTCGACAAGCTCGACCTCAAGGGCTACGAACAGCGCCGCTACCGCGAGGCGCTCGCCGAGGTCCCGTACCTGGACAGCGACACCGGGCTCCAGCGCCGGATGCGCGAGATCAGCTACCTGCACCTGACCCGCTTCGTGCAGGTGCTCCTCGACCGCAAGGACCGGGCCAGCATGGCCGTCGGCCTGGAGGTCCGCGTCCCGTTCTGCGACCACCGCCTCGTCGAATACGTCTTCAACACCCCGTGGTCGATGAAGACGTTCGACGGCCGCGAGAAGTCGCTGCTGCGCGCCGCCGCCCGCGACGTACTGCCCGACCTGGTCGCCGACCGGGTCAAGAGCCCCTACCCCAGCACCCAGGACCCGCGCTACAACGAGGCCCTGCGCGCCGAACTGAAGGATCTGGCGGCCGACCGGAACGCCCCCGTGCAGCCGCTGCTGGACGACGCCGCCGCCGCGGAGGCCACCGCGGACGGCGCGACGAGCGACATCCGTCCTGGCGCCGAACTGATCCTGGGGATCGACGCCTGGCTGCGCACCACGGGGACGTCACTGGACCTGTGAGCCGGCGCCCGGAACCACCGGGCATCCGCCGGGCGGCCCGCCCCCGACCTTCCCCCGGAGGGGCGCGGGCCGCCCGCCCCGGGAGGGCCGGTTTCCCGGCTTCCCCGGTAGCGGCACGGCGGACGCCCCTGGCGCACAATGGGTGCCACAAAACCGCGCACCACCACCGTCAGGAGCGCCCACCGTGTCACCGCAGCAACTGCAGATCATCATCGACCCGGAGGCGGCCGACGCACCGTTCGAGCAGGTACGCGCCCAGATCGCGGAGCAGGCCAGGACCGGTGTGCTGCCGGTCGGCCACAAGCTGCCGACGGTACGCGGCCTCGCCGACGACCTGGGCCTGGCCGCCAACACCGTCGCCAAGTCCTACCGTGCCCTGGAATCCGACGGCGTGATCGAGACCCGGGGCCGCAACGGCAGCTTCATCGCGGCTGCGGGCGAAGCCGCCGACAAGGAAGCCGCCGCGGCTGCCGCAGGCTACGCCCGGCGGGCCCACCGCCTGGGCCTCGACCGGCGGGCCGCCCTCGCCGCCGTCGAGGACGCCCTGCGCGCGGTCTACGACACGGACGGCTGACACCCCGCCCGCCCCGCCCGCACCCAGCGCCCCAGGAGGAGCCCCGTATGCCCAGCCGGCACGTCCTCGTCCGTCGACCCGGCCCCCGCCTCGCCGAAGGACTCGTCACCCATATCGACCGCAGGCCGGTGGACGCGGCGTTGGCGCTGTGCCAGTGGGAGACCTATGTCCGGACACTGCGCGCGCACGGCTGGCACGTCACCGAGGTGCCGGCCGCCGACGACTGCCCCGACGCGGTGTTCGTCGAGGACACCATGGTCGTCTTCCGCAACGTCGCGCTGCTGGCGCGCCCCGGTGCGGACACCCGCAGGCCCGAGACCGACGCGGCCCGGGAGGCGGTGCGGGCGCTGGGCTGCTCCGTCAACGAGATCCGCGCGCCCGGCACCCTCGACGGCGGCGATGTGCTGAAGATCGGCGACACGGTATTCGTCGGCCGCGGCGGCCGGACCAACGCCGAAGGCGTACGCCAACTCCGCGCCGCCTTCGAGCCGTTGGGGGCCCGCGTGGTCGCCGTGCCGGTCAGCAGGGTGCTCCACCTCAAGTCCGCGGTGACCGCCCTGCCCGACGGCACAGTCATCGGCCATCCGCCGCTGGTCGACGACCCGGCCGCCTTCCCGCGCTTCCTGCCCGTACCGGAGGAGTCCGGCGCCCATGTCGTCCTGCTCGGCGGCGGGAAACTGCTGATGGCGGCCGACGCGCCGAGGAGCGCTGAACTCTTCGCCGACCTGGGATACGAGCCGGTTCCGGTGGACATCGGCGAGTTCGAGAAGCTGGAGGGCTGCGTGACATGCCTGTCCGTACGCCTGCGCGAGCTGTACGCCTGACCGCGCATATCGTGACGGTATGAGCAACCTCGATCTCAAGCCCGCGGCGCACCTGTGCGGGGGGAACGGCCGCACGGGTCCGGTCCGCGACGTCCAGCCCGGCAAGCAGGTGCCACTCGGCGAGAGCACGGTCGTCCGGAGGCTGCTGCCCAACCTCGGCCGGCGGATGGTCGGCGCCTGGTGCTTCGTGGACCACTACGGTCCCGACGACATCGCCGACGAGCCCGGGATGCAGGTGCCGCCGCACCCGCACATGGGTCTCCAGACGGTCAGCTGGCTGCGCGAGGGCGAGGTGCTGCACCGCGACAGCCTCGGCAGCCTCCAGACCGTACGCCCACGCGAGCTGGGCCTGATGACCTCGGGCCGGGCCATCGCCCACTCCGAGGAGTCCCCGCGCGGCCACGCGCCCCTGCTGCACGGCGCCCAGCTGTGGGTCGCGCTCCCCGGCGAACACCGCGACGCGGCACCGGCCTTCGAGCACCACGACGACCTGCCGGTGATCACCGGCGGCGGCCTCACCGCCACCGTCATCCTCGGCGAACTGGCCGGCGCCACCTCCCCGGGCACCACGTACTCCCCGCTCGCAGGCGCCGACCTCACCCTCGCCGCAGGCACCGACACCCGGCTGCCCCTCGACCCGGACTTCGAGTACGCGGCGCTGACCATCTCCGGCGAATCCGACATCGACGGCGTCCGGCTCGCCCCCGGCGCCCTCCTCTACCTCGGCTGCGGTCGCAGCGAACTGCCGCTGCGGGCAACCTCCGACAGCAGTCTGCTCCTCATCGGCGGCGAACCCTTCGAGGAGGACATCGTCATGTGGTGGAACTTCATCGGCCGCACCCACCAGGACATCGAAGAGGCCCGCACCGACTGGATGACGGGCTCCCGCTTCGGCACCGTCCACGGCTACGACGGCGCCCGGCTGCCCGCCCCCGAACTCCCGGCGGTGGCGCTGAAGGCGCGGGGGCGGGTGCGCTGAGCCGGGGTGAGGCCCTGGGCCGCTGTGCCCGAGGGTGTGGCCCTGGTTACGCGTCCACGGGGCGGGGTGCGTAGGCGCGCAGGAAGGTGTCGACCGCGGACCGTCCGACGGCTCGCAGTTCGGCGTCGGGGACCTTGCGGGTGCCGAGCCGGGAGCGCAGCTCCATCGGTCCCGTGAGCAGTGCGAGGAACTGCTCGGCTGCGAGGTCCGGGTCGTTCGTGTGCAGTCGGCCGGAGAGCGCGAGGCGCGCCAGGCGGTCGGCGAGGGCGTCGTGGAGGCGCTGGGCCCCCTCCCGCTGGATCAGCTCCAGCAGTTCGGGGAAACGGGCCGCTTCGGCGTGCAGCAGCCGGCGGAGCGCTCGGGACTCGTCACCGCAGTGGTGCAGCAGCAGCCGGTGACCGGCATCCTCCAGCCCGGTGCGCACGTCGTCCCGCACGTCCCGCAGTTCGTCGAGTGCCGCCAGGCCCTGGCCGACCGTGCGGCCGGCGGCGGCCCGCATCGCCTCGCGGAACAGGGTCTCCTTGTCGCCGAGGTGGTTGTAGATGGTGGGCTTGGCCACGCCCGCCTCGGCTGCGATCTCCCGTACGCAGGACTGCCCGTATCCCTCGCGGGCGAACGTCTTGAACGCGGCTTCGAGGATCGCCTGCCGCTTGTCGACGCGCCCGCGCGGCACAGCACGCCCGCTCAACTCCGAGGCCGTGGCTGGGGTCTTGGGTCGGTTCACCCCGCTACCTTATCGTCTCGCTCCCCTGAGTGAACCGTACGGTTCAAAAATATGGGCTGGCTGGTTGCAGGCGGACCGGACGGGTCGCTAAATTGAACCGCCCGGTTCAACAGTGTGTGCGTGCCGCGCTCAACGGAGTGGGAAAGTGATGTCTCAAGTCAGAGATGACCGCCTGGACGCGGAGCTGTTACGGCTCATCGGCGTCACCCTGCTGGGCGGGATCATGGGGATCCTCGACAGCACCATGGTCACCGTCGCCGCCGACACCCTTGCCGACGAGTTCCGCACCACACTGAGTGCCGTCAGCTGGGCCTCGACCGGCTACCTGCTGGCGCTCACCGTGACCATCCCGATCACCGGTTGGGCCGTCGGCCGGTTCGGCGTCAAGAGGCTCTGGCTGTTCGGACTTGTGCTGTTCCTGGCCGGCTCACTCGCCTCCGCGCTCGCCTGGAACCTGGGGAGCCTGGTCGCCTTCCGTGTCGTCCAAGGCGTCGGCGCCGGCGTGGTCGACCCGCTGGTCCTGGTGATCCTGGCCCGCGCGGCGGGAGCGAGCCGGGCGGGACGCGTGATGGGCATGATGGGCGTGGTCCTCTCGCTGGGCCCGGTACTCGGCCCCGTGCTGGGCGGAGTCGTCCTCGAATCGCTGGGCTGGCGCTCGATGTTCGCCATCAACCTGCCCATCGGGATCGTGGCCGTCCTGCTCGCCCTGCGGGTGATCCCGGCCGGTGCGCCCGCCGGGAAGAAGTCCGCCGCCCGGTTCGACCTCCTGGGCGCGGTGCTGGTGGCCCCCGGTTTCGCGGCGATCGTGCTCGCCCTCACACAGGCGGGTGAGCATGCCGGGCTGGGCGCACCGTCCGTGCTCATCCCCTTGACCGGCGGGATCGTGCTGCTCATCGGGTATGTGCTGCACGCGCTGCGCGTCCGGCGCCGCGAACCGCTGATCGATGTCCGGCTGTTCAGCAGCCGCAGCTTCGCCGCGAGCGTCACCGTCCAGGGACTCGTCGGACTGGCCACCTTCGCCGGGCTGTTCGCCCTGCCGCTGTACTACCAGGTGCTGCACGGGCACGGCGCCCGCGCGGCCGGCCTGCTGGTGGCGCCCCTCGGACTGGGCTCGGCGCTCACCATGCCCATCGCCGGGCGGCTGAGCGACCGGCTGGGCCCGCGCAGCCTGGTCCGTGGGGGAGCGCTCCTGGCGGCGTTCGGGGCGGTCGCCCTCACCCGCATCGGCCCGGATCGCAGCGAAGTGTGGTCGGCCCTGGCCGTGTTCGCCATCGGTGTGGGTCTCGGCGGCGCCGGTGCGCCGACCATGGGATCGCTGTACCGGACGCTGCCGCCGGAAAAGGTGGCGCAGGGCAGCTCCGTCGTCTACAACCTCAACCAGCTCGGCGGCGCGCTCGGTGTCGCCTGCGTCGCCCTGATCCTGGCGGTCACCGGCACCGCCACCGGCACCGGCACCGCGGCGGACTTCGGCTCGGGGATCGGAGGGTTCCAGGTCGTCTACGGGTTCGTGTTCGCGGTCGCCCTGGTCATCGTCGCCGCGGCCCCGCTCCTTCCCGGCCGTCCCGATGCGCCGGGCGACGCGCCGGACGACGCGTCGGCCGGGGACGAGTCGGGACGGACACCGGCAGGGGAACGGCGGGGGGAGCGCGGCGGCTGTGTTGCTCTCTCGGTCTTGGCCGACAAATCGTCCACGCACCGGTTGGGCGCCACATAACGGTCTACTGTGGCGTCCGGCGGACGGTGCAGGCGTCATCGCCTCACTCCGCGGAACCGTGAAGGCACGCCAAGTACGCCCGCAGGGCGTCGAGTCGAGGGTGGGGTTACATGACGAGTTCTCGAACGGGCCGCCGGGGCCGGGTGGCCGCGTACGGCATAGCGGGTGTGGTGCTGGCGCCGCTGCTGGCCGGGCTTCAGGCCGTGCCCGCGCAGGCCGCTTCCTCGTCCTCGTCCTGGTGCGGTGGCCTTCGGGGCCCGTACCAGAAGCAGGCCGAGAAGTTCCTGGGGCGCAAGGCCGACGGCCGGCAGTCGGCAGGCGACTGCAGGGCGATCCGGTCGTTCCAGGTGGCGCACGGCATCTACCCGCAGTACGGCTACGCGGGGCCGGCCACCTGGAAGGTGATGAAGGTGGTCAAGAAGCAGCGGAGCGCGTGGAAGAACCCGAACCGCGCGGGCCGGTGCCCCACCAACCGGGGGCGCATCGCGTGCGTCGACCTGACCCGGCAGATCAGCTGGATCCAGGACGGTCGCCACCTCGTCAAGCACCCGGTCCCGGTACGGACCGGCCGGAACGGCGACGAGACGCGCACCGGGCTCCAGCGGGTCTACTGGCGGCACAAGAACCACGTGTCGTCGCTGTACCACAGCAAGATGCCGTACTCGCAGTTCTTCGACGGGGGCGAGGCGTTCCACGCGATCGGCGGCAGCGTCTGGTCGGCGCCGGGCTCGCACGGCTGCGTCAACATGCGGACGGCGGACGCGAAGGCGTACTGGAAGCTGCTGTCCGTCGGCGACGACGTGTACGTCTACGGGCGCAAGTCCGGCACCTGAGCGGCGTCGCCCGCGCCGGGCCCGGGAGACCGGGGCGCGGCAGGGGCGGCAACACCACACGGACGCCCGGGACCAGTTGGTCCCGGGCGTCCGCGTGTGCCGCGTGGGGTCAGTGCCGCGCGGTCTTGGCGGCCGTCACGTCAGCGGCGTTCACCAGGACGTACCGGTGGTTGAACTGGACGGTGTAGTAGCGCTTGGCGCCCTTGACGACCGTGCCGTCGGAAGGCGAGAAGTCCTCGCTCTCGACCGGCGGTTGCTCGGCGACGTAGCTCTGGCCCGCCGGGATCGCGTAGTTCTTCCCCGTCAGCGGGGTCTGCTTCGAGGGGGACATGCCCTTGGGGTACTCGGCGGGGTCCGGGTACGCGGTGCCGTACACGGGTGCGGCGGTGGCGCCGCCCGCCTTGATGAGGTGGGCTCCCGGGGCGGGTGTCGTGTTCTTCCCGCCGGGGTTGTGGATCCAGCCCTTCTGGCCGTCGAACCAGATGGCCGTCCAGTCGCCCTGCCGGTCGGCGACGACGAACTTCTGGCCGGCCTGGACGGTGGTGCTCCAGTCGGAGACCCGGTCGGTGCCGCTGGTCTCGTCCTCGCCGCCGTGCACGACCGGGTCGAGGAGGAGCGGCGCGTCGTCCCGGGGGGCGCTGCGCACGAACAGGGCGCTCGACGGTGCCGTCACCGGGCCGCAGCTCTTGACGGCGCCGGACGGGTCGTCGTCGGGGCAGACGGTGTGGGTCTGCTGGTTCTCCTCGAAGCCCGGGGTGATGGTCACCGCGGTCCCGATCGGGCCGACGCCGCGGGCGCCGTCGTCGATCGGGGCGCCGAGCACCTGCATGAAACGGGTCCAGTCCCAGCCGTTGCCCGGATCCCAGTGCATGCCGGAGACGGTGTCGGTCGAAGGACCGGCCACGTTGTCGTGGCCGAGGATGTGCTGGCGGTCCAGCGGCACGTTGTACCGGGCCGCCAGGTACTTCACGAGCGTGGCCGTCTGCTCGTACACGGCCGGTGTGTACCAGTCGGCGCCGTGGGCGGAGAAGCCCTCGTGCTCGATCTGGATCGAGTGGAGGTTGCTGTCGTAGTTGCCGTCACCGAACGCGACGTCCTTGTTGGGCACCATCTGGGTGACCGAACCGTCCGACGACTTCATCACGTACTGCGACGAGGCGCCTCCCGCGGTCTGGAAGGTCTTGATCGCGTTCTCGTACGAGCCCTCGGTGGTGTGCAGGACGATCTGCGTGATCTTGATGCCGTTGGCCGGGCGGTCGGAGACCTGGCCGTTGGACGCCGCCGCCGGGATGAACCGGCAGGTCATCTCCGGGGGGCACTCGGCCTGGGGCGACGGGGTGTCCTTCAGCTTGAGCTTGCCGAGCTGACCGGCCACCGGCTTCGCGGCGGGCTCGGCCTGCATCTTGACCGAGGGGCTGTGCGCGGACTTCTGCCGCGCACCGGAGGTGATGGTGGCGTAGACCTTGTCGACGTACGACGTGGCGGCCTTCTTGTCCGTCAGGCGGCTGTACTTGGCGACGGCGGCGGTCCACTGCGAGGGATCGTCGGAGGTGCCGCCGGTGAGCTGCTTCTGGTACGCGGCGAGCAGGGCGGCGCCGCCGCGGATGTTGTCCTTGCGGTCCTTCCTGAGCCGGTCGGCCGGGACGCCGGTCAGCTTGGCCGCGGTGCGCAGGGTGTGCATTTCGGGGTGGTCGGTGAACGAGCCGATGTCGGAGCGCCCGGCCGCGCCCGCGGAGCCGCCGGCCACCATCTTCGGCGTCACGTCGGTGAGGTTCATCAGGCCCCAGCCGCCGGTGTTGCTGTATCCGCTGTGCTGCTGCCAGCCGGATTCCTCGTGGGCGACGCCCAGAAGAACGGCGAGCGGAACCTTGAACTCCGCTGCGGCGGCGGCGAAATCGGCCTGCGTGCTCGACGCCTTGGCGTCGTCCTCGTTCTGTGCCTGAGCGAAGGAGGGCAGGAAAGCGAAAGCGCCTGCGGCTAGGGTGCCGCCGAGTACTGCCGCCGGCAGCCAGCGCTTTACTTTTCGCTTGTGCAAAGATCTTCCCTTCGGTGCAACGGTGCCAAGGCGTCTTCGACAGAGGGGGCGTCATGGAGCGCCCTGCGCACCGGGATAGGGGGGATGGCGCCCAGAACCGGCGCAGGCACGCCGAAGTGCGCGGTGACCACCTCGACGGAGAGGTTCTCGGCGCCGGTGACATCAGATCAGAAAAACGTTCGAGGGCCCAGCGCGAGGTGCCGTGGAGGCCCATCTGCCGTTCCGCCGGGGGGCCTTCGGCGCGTGACGGGTCCGTTCTGCGGGCTTATGGGGCGGGAACTCCCGTGCCCGGGTGCGGGGTTCGCCGCAAAACGACCGAGCGCGCCTCCCTGCCGGTGGCCGGGAAGCGCGCTCGTGGTGGCCGAGGCCCGTGGCCTCAGCGGGGTGCGGAGGTTCAGGCGGTGACGGTGCCCGACTCGGCGATGGTGATCTTGGCCTTGGTGGCGCCGCTCTGCGAGCCCAGCGACTCGATCCGGGTCACCAGGTCCTGGCCCTCGACGACCTCGCCGAACACGACGTGCTTGCCGTCGAGCCACGAGGTGACGATCGTGGTGATGAAGAACTGCGAGCCGTTGGTGTTCTTGCCGGCGTTGGCCATCGACAGCTGGAACGGCTTGGTGTGCTTCAGCTGGAAGTTCTCGTCGGCGAACTTCTCGCCGTAGATGCTCTTGCCGCCGGTGCCGTCGCCGCGGGTGAAGTCGCCGCCCTGGAGCATGAACTCCGGGATGACGCGGTGGAAGCTGGAGCCGGCGTAGCCGAAGCCGTGCTCGCCGGTGGCCAGCTCGCGGAAGTTCCTGGCGGTCTTGGGGACGATGTCGTCGTACAGCTTGAAGACGATGCGTCCGGCGGGCTGGTCGTCAATGGTGATGTCGAAGAAGACGTTGTTGCTCATGGGAGCATTGTGGCACTCCGGCCTGCCGGTACCCGCGGGCGGTCGGCCCGACCCGCGGGAGGGGCGCCGTGCGGCGCGGCGGGGGGCGGGGCCTACAGATACAGCCCGGCGTCCCGGCCCGCGTCCTGGGGCGGGACGGAGGCCGGGCGGCTGCCGCGGCGCAGGGCGTACAGCTCGGCGAGGGAGGCGCCCTCGCGGCCGATCCCCTCTTCGGTGCCGAGCCAGCCGACCGCTTCGGCGTGGGTCAGCGGGCCCACCTCGATGCGGGCCAGGCAGCGGCCGGGGCGGACCACGGCGGGGTGCATGCGTTCGAGGTCTTCGTTGGTGGTGACGCCCACGAGGACGTTGCGGCCCTGGCCCAGCAGCCCGTCGGTGAGGTTGAGCAGCCGGGAGAGCGCCTGGCCCGCGGTGTGCTTGGCCTCGCCGCGGATCAGTTCGTCGCAGTCCTCCAGCAGGAGCAGCCGCCAGCGGCCCTTGCCCGTGCTGTCGTCCTCTCCGATGGCGATGTCCATGAGATAGCCGACGTCGTTGAACAGCCGCTCCGGGTCGAGTACGCAGTCCACCTGGCACCAGTCGCGCCAGGAGCGGGCCAGGGTGCGCAGCGCCGAGGTCTTGCCGGTGCCGGGCGGGCCGTGCAGCAACAGCAGCCGGCCGGCGATCTCCTCGGGGACCACCTTCATCAGCGTGTCCAGCGCGCCGGCCACCGGGGCGGTGTAGTTGCCGCGGATCTCCTCCCAGGTGCCCGCCGAGATCTGCCGGCTCGTGCGGTGCGGACCGCGGCGGGGTGAGAAGTACCAGAAGCCCATCGGGACGTTCTCCGGCTGCGGCTCCGGCTCGTCCTCGGCGCCGTCGGCGGCCTGGCCGAGCACCTTTTCGGCGAGGTGGTCGCTGACGGCGGTGACCGTCACGTCCGCGCCGCGGTTCCAGCGTGAGACCAGCACCGTGAACCCCTCGCCCTCCGCGAGGGTGGCGCTGCGGTCGTCGTCGCGCGCGGAGCGGAGCACCGTGCTGCCCGGCGGCAGCAGGGTGTGTCCTGACTTCACCCTGTCCACCGACCTGCTGCGGGCGTACGGCTGGTCGCCGTTGGCGAACCGCCCCAGGAACAGGGCGTCGACGACATCGGAAGGCGAGTCGCTGTCGTCCATGGTCAGACGGAGCGGCACGGACTTCTCGGCGGCGCTCGGCGGGACGGGGTCGGCACTCATGCCGCCATGATCCGCCAGACCGGCCGCCGCGTACACGGAATATCGCGACGGCGGGGCGGCGCCGGGTGCGGATGGGGCGCGCGGGAGTGGTGGGGGCGCCGCCGGCGGCGGGTGAACACCCCCACGGATCGGCAGATTTGCCGTGAACACTCCACGACTTTTGACATGAACCTTTCCGGTTACTCGTGAGTCCTGCTACCACAGAGTTGGCAGAGATCCTGCCTCTGGGGAGGTTCCATGAGACTGTCCCGTATTGCGGCGATGGCATCCGCCTTCTTCGTCACCACGGCGCTCGCGCTGACCGGCGCGAGCGCCGCCGTATCCGCCGAACGCCCCCTGGCCACCGGCTATGTGGCACTCGGCGATTCCTACGCGGCCGGCGTCGGCTCCGGCAGCTACGACAGCGGCAGCGGCAGCTGCAAACGCAGCACCAAGGCGTACCCCGCCCTGTGGGCCGCCGCCCATTCCCCCTCGTCCTTCGACTTCGTGGCGTGCTCGGGCGCCCGCACGGGCGATGTGACCGGCGGTCAGCTCGGACCGCTCGGCGCATCGACCGGGTTGGTGAGCATCAGCATCGGCGGCAACGACGCCGGGTTCGCCGACACCATGACGACCTGTGCACTCCAGGGCGAGAGCGCCTGCCTCGACCGGGTGGCGAAGGCCGTCGACTACATCAACAGCACACTGCCGGGGCAGCTCGACGGGGTGTATGACGCGATCACGCAGAAAGCCCCGGCCGCGCACGTGGTGGTCCTCGGCTATCCGCACTTCTACAAGATCGGCGGAAGCTGCTCCGCCGGTCTCTCCGAGAAATCCCGCAGCGCCATAAACGGTGCGGCGGACACCATCAACGGCGTCACCGCCAAGCGCGCCGCCGACCACGGCTTCAGCTTCGCCGACGTCAACAGCACCTTCACCGGCCACGAACTCTGCTCGGGCGACCCGTGGCTGCACAGCGTCACGGTCCCGGTCGACGAGTCGTACCACCCCACCGCCACCGGGCAGTCGGACGGCTACCTTCCGGTGTTCGGATCCGCGGTGTAGTCCACCGCTCACCGCCGCGGGGGAGGGCCTGCCGTCCGGGCCCTCCCTTGCGCGTCAACCACCAGGAACCGGGTCATGGCGGGCCAACTCGCCCTGGTGGCGCCCTTGTACAGGGGTTCCGTAGGGTGTCCGTCAACGTCACGCCGGGGCAGGTGAATCCGATGGTCGGTCTGCACGTGTGTCCTCCGGGAGAGATAGGGTTACCCTGCCCGGGGCCGGGTGCCCTCGTAGGGTGGGGAGAGTCATGGAACAGATAACAGTGCGCAGCAGGGCGCGAGTCCCTGCCATCACATGCAAAAGCGGTGCGTCCAGTGCGCGCCTCGACCGTCATCTCGCGGTGCTGGGCGGCCCTGCCATCCCGCAGCGCGAGGCGCAGGGCGCGACGTCGCTGATGCAGGAGCTGACGGCTCGTGACCACTCGCGCACGAGGCGGAGCCGTGGCGCACGGGTGTCGCTGTTCGCGCCGCTGCGCAGGCTGCGGCGTTCGCTGTTCGGCGGCCACAGCTGACCTGCGGCTGAAGCGGACACCCCGGCGACCACGCCGTCCCGGCGTGGCGCGGCGATCCAATCGCTCGCCAGGCCCGGGGCGGCTCCCCGCCCTCACCACCCGTACTCGGCGACGGGTGGTTTTCTTGCGTGTGCCCGCGGCCCCGGACCCCGCCCCGGCGCCGCGGGTCGCGCCCGTTGTGTCCGTATTCGTGGAAGGCGTACCGGTACCACATCTCACGACGTACAGCGTACGTAACTAGGATGGTGGTGAGGTGATCGATCCATGGCAGCAAACGGCCGCGCGGCCGGACCCGAGGTGATCTGGGCGCGCCCCGAGCGTGCCGGTCGCGGACCCCGTCCCGCCTTCACCCGCGAGGAGATCGCCGCCGCCGCGGTGCGCATCGCCGACGCGGACGGCCTCGCGGCGGTCTCGATGCGCCGGGTGGCGACGGCGGTGGGCTGCGCGACGATGTCGCTGTACAACTACGTGCCGAGCAAGGGTGATCTGGTCGACCTGATGGTCGACCTGGTCGGCGGCGAGTACGAACTGCCCGCCGAACCTTCCGGCGACTGGCGCGCCGACCTGCGGCAACTCGCCTACCAGGAACGGGCCATGATGCGCCGTCACCCCTGGATGGCCGGTTCTGTCCTGTCGCACAACTTCCTCGGCCCCAACGCCCTGCGCTACCTGGAGTTCGCCCTCGCGGCGCTGGCGGACAGCGGGCTCGACGACGGGCTCAAGCTGGAGCTGATCTCGATGGTCAACGGCACCGTGATCTCCATGGCCTCGTCCGAACTCGCCGCCGCCGAGCGGGCCAAGGAGTCGGGGCGCACCGTCGAACAGCACCGCGCCGCACAGGCCGGGTACCTCGCCCGGGTCGTCGCCGATGGACAGCATCCGAGGATCGCGCGGGCGTTCGCGCACAGCAGCGTGCCCGCGGTGGACGCGGATGAGGTCTTCGACCGGGTGATCGGGCGGGTGCTCGACGGGTACGCGGCGCCTGCCGGGACGGAGCCGAAGGGGCGGTGAGCGGCCGGGCGCGGCCCGCTCACAGCAGCGCGAACTGGCCCTCCGGGCCCTCCTCCTGGTGGTCCAGGACCGATGCCGGGCGGCGGGCGGCGTCCGGGGGCGGCAGAATTCCGGCGGCCCGCAGCGTATCGGCGCCGATCCGCGGCCCGTCCGCCGTGCGCTGCCGCAACTCCGCGCACCGCGGCTCCAGTTCGGCCAGCAGCGCCAGCACGGTGATCAGCTCCAGCAGCTCCGACGTCCACTCCTGCGGCCAGGCCGCCGGCCGCAGCGCCGCGAGGCCCGGCGCCTCGTCCGCTTCCGTGCCCTGCGGTGCGGCGGCCGACCGCGCGGCGAACCACGCCTCCAGGACACGCACCCCGCCGACGTGGAAGTCCCAGGCCCCGGCGGGCACCGGCGCGATGCGGCCGGTCCCGAGCAGCAGCGCCTCCTCGTCCGGGTCGTAGGCGAGGGTCTGCGGAAGGCCGCGGGCGGGCAGCGCGGCGCGTACGTAGGGGCGGCAGCCACCGGGCATCCGGGGCCGCTCGCCCGCCGGGCCGCCGCGGTCGTGCGCGCCGCGGGTCTGGAGCCACAACAGCCGCTCGCCCAGGGCGACTCCGTGCTCCCAGAGGTCCCCGTCCGCGGTCAGCGGCACCACGCAGCCTTCGGGGGAGTAGTGGCAGCACGCGGTGATCCAGGCGAGCAGGTCGGCCGGGTCGGCGCGGCGGCCCAGCCGGTCGGCGAGCAGCGAGGACAGGCCGGGCGCGAGGTTCGGCTCCCGGCCGCCCGGCCTGCGGTACAGCGGGCGGATCCGGCCGGGGCGGCCGGCCGGCGAGCGACCGTCGGGCAGCACCGCGGAGCACACCACGGCGGGGCCCGGCACCTGTGGCACCTGTGCCCACTCCACGGCGAAGCGCTGGTAGGCGTCGGCGACCCGCCACAACTCCGGCCGCGCGGCGTCGAGCAGCCGGTGGTCGGGGAGCAACCACTGCCGGTCGAAGGGCCCGTGGGCGATCGGTACCGGCTCGGGGCAGGCGCCTTCCGCCCGCGCGAGGCGCCCGGTGGCGGTGGTCTGGCCGGGGAGCTGGCCGACGGCGGAGTGCAGCGTGCGGGCCCTGGACGGCTGGAAGAGCCGGGCGCGTTCGGCCGGGTCCGCGGCGCCGACCAGCGCCTTCCAGCGGCTGCGCAGCACCGCGGGGTCGGGCGCCATGACCCAGGAGCGTCCTGGCCGCAGCGGCGCCACGGACCAGGGCAGCAGTTCGGACAGCCGTGGCGCGTCCTGCTTCGCCGTCACGCGGAGCCCCTCCCGGACCGTTCGGTTGACCCCGGCATCGTAACCAGGGCCGGCCGGTCCGGTGCCCGGCTCCCGCCGGGCGCCGGGCACCGGACCGGTACGGGCTTCCGCCAACTGATCTTGAGAGGTACGGTCCTCGCCGTACGCCGGAGAGCACGGTGCGGGCGGTGCCATCCGCCGTGTGCGCCGGGATCTGCACAGGGGAGGACCGCCTTGACGGACACCACCGTTGCCGGCACCAGGGCCGCCGCGCGGCTCGACAGGCTGCCGGCCTCGCGCTGGCACCGCCGCCTCACGTTCATCGTCGGCACCGGCGCCTTCTTCGACCTCTACGAGATCTTCCTCGGCGGGGTGCTGGCCGCGGTACTCGCCGAACAGTGGCACCTCGGGCACGCCGCGAAGTCCTGGGTGATCGCCGCCGGGTTCCTCGGCATGTTCGTCGGCGCGAACGTCCTGTCGGTGCTCGCCGACCGGCTCGGCAGGCGCCGGATGTTCCTGGTCAACCTCGGTGCCTACTCCCTCTTCTCGCTGCTGTCCGCGTTCGCCCCCGACCTCCCGTCCCTGCTGGTCCTGCGCTTCCTCGCGGGCCTGGGACTCGGCGCCGAACTGGTGCTGGTGGACACCTACCTCGCGGAGTTCCTGCCGCGTGCGGTGCGTGGCCGCTACCTCGCCCACGCCTACACGTTCGGCTTCATCGGCGTCCCGGTCGCCGCCCTGCTCGGCGCCCGGCTGGTGGCCGCGCACCAGGTGCTGGGCATGGCCGGCTGGCGCTGGCTGCTGATCGCCGGCGCGCTGGGGGCCGTCTTCATCCAGCTGATGCGCAGCCGGCTCCCCGAATCGCCGCGCTGGCTCACCGTCCAGGGGCGCGACGCGGAGGCGGAGCGGATCGTGGGGGACATCGAGGAGCAGGTGGCGCGGGAGACCGGCGGGACGCTGCCGTCCGTTCCGGAGGCGGACGCGGTGCCCGAACGGCGGGTGCCGCTGCGCGAGATGTTCCGCGGTGACCTGCGGCGGCGCACGCTGATGTGGTGGGTGTTCCAGGTGCTCCAGACCGTCGGCTACTACGGCTTCGGCTCGCTGGCCCCGGTCGTGCTCACCGCCAAGGGGTACACGGTCACCGATTCGCTGCTCTACGCGGCGCTCAGCTTCAGCGGCTACCCGATCGGCGCGGCGCTCTCCATCCCGCTGATCGACCGTATCGAGCGCCGGACGCTGATCATCGCGTCGGCGCTCGGCATCGCCGCCTGCGGCCTGGCCTTCGGCTTCGCCGCCGCCCCCTGGGCCATCGTCACCTTCGGTTTCCTGCTGACGGTGTGCAGCAACGTCTTCTCCAACGCCTTCCACGTCTACCAGACCGAGATCTTCCCGACCGGGCTGCGCAGCAGTGCCATCGGCATCGCCTACTCGCTGTCCCGGCTCACCTCGGTCGTGCTGCCGTTCATCGCGCTGAGCGTGCTCACCGACCTCGGCGCGGCCGGCGTCTTCACCGGCTCCGCCGTGCTGATGGTGCTGCTCTGCCTCGACGTGGCGCTGTTCGGGCCGCGCTCGACCGGACGCAGCCTGGAGCGGATCTGAGGCGGCGCGGCACGGCTTCCCGGGCCGCGCCGCCTCAGTGGGCGTCCATCGTGACCGTGAACGAGAAGCGGTCGCCCCGGTAGTGGATCCGGGCGACGTCGACCGTCCGGCCCGCTTCGTCGTACGTGATGCCGGTGTAGTGCAGGATCGGGCTGAGCAGCGGTACGTGGAGCAGCCTGGCGGTCTCCGGGTCGGCGAGCCGCGCCTCGACGGTGTCGGTGATCCGGCTGATGCGGATGCCCACCGCGTCCCGCAGTACCTTCGTCATCGGCCAGCGCGCCAGGTCGTCGAGGTCGATACGGGCCGCGACGTCGGGCCGCACGTAGTTGCGCGCGTGGTTGGTCGGCTCGCCGGTCTCCTCGTCGCTGCGCAGCCTGCGGTAGCCGGCCACCTCCGTCATGTCGGGGAAGTACTCGGCAAGTTCGGACGGCACGGGGGTGGCGCCGTGCTCCAGCAGTTCGCTGCGCATCCCGGACTGCTGGGCCACGATGGCGTCCACCGACCCCAGCAGCCGCACCGGGGCGCCGCGCAGGGCGCTCGGTTCGATGAACGTGCCGCGCCGCCGGTGGCGGCTGATCAGGCCCTCCGTCTCCAGCTCCTTGAGCGCCTGGCGCATGGTCAGCACGCTCACGCCGTAGTGCACGGCCAGCGCGTCCTCGGTCGGCAGGCGCAACGGCGCGTCGGGGGAGCGGCCCAGTATGGAGGCGCGCAGCGACTGCGAGACCTGGTACCACAGCGGCAGCTTGCGGTTCAGGGCGAGCGAGTCGGGGGCGAAGGTGGTCACAGAGCGTTCCCCGGTGTGCAGAGTGTGGCCCGGTGTCACGGGCGGAAGTGGCGCTGGAGACCCTGCCACACGTTGTCGTAGCCGCGCTGGAGATGTCCGGCGTCGCGGGCCTGTTCGGTCAGGGTCAGCGGCCAGCGGGTCTCGAACATGAACGCCAGGCCGTCGTCGATCTTCTGCGGTTTCAGTTCGGCCGTGCTCGCCCGGTCGTAGGTCTCCCGGTCGGGCCCGTGCGCCGACATCATGTTGTGCAGCGACCCGCCGCCGGGCACGAAACCCCCTGGGCCGGCAGTCTTGGCGTCGTAGGCGCCCTCGATCAGCCCCATGTACTCGGTCATCACGTTGCGGTGGAAGTAGGGCGGCCTGAAGGTGTCCTCGCCGACCAGCCAGCGCGGCGCGAAGACGACGAAGTCCACGCCGGCCAGGCCGGGGGTGTCCGACGGCGAGGTGAGGACCGTGAAGACCGACGGGTCCGGGTGGTCGTAGCTGATCGAGCCGATGACGTTGAAACGGTGCAGGTCGTAGACGTACGGGACGTGGTTGCCGTGCCAGGCGACGACGTCGAGTGGGGAGTGGTCGTAGGTCGCGGACCAGAGGTTGCCGCAGAACTTGTTGACGACCTCGACGGGCCGCTCCACGTCCTCGTACGCGGCCACCGGGGCGCGGAAGTCCCTGGCGTTGGCCAGGCCGTTGGCGCCGATCGGGCCGAGGTCGGGCAGCTGGAAGGGCCGGCCGTAGTTCTCGCAGACGTAGCCGCGCGCGCTCCCGTCCGGCAGTTCGACGCGGAAGCGTACGCCGCGCGGGATCAGCGCGATCTCACCGGGCGCGGCGCGCAGCAGGCCGAATTCGGTGCGCAGCAGCAGCGCGCCGCGCTCCGGCACGATCAGCAGCTCGCCGTCCGCGTCGCTGAACACCCGGTCGGTCATCGGGGAGTTGGCGTGAAACAGATGCACCGCCATGCCGGTGCGCTGGGTCGCGTCGCCGTTGCCGCCGAGCGTCCACAGCCCGTCCAGGAAGTCGACAGGTCCTGACGGCTCGGGGAGCGGGTTCCAGCGCAGCCGGTTGGGGTCGGCGGCGCAGTCGGTGAACGGTGCCGAGCGGACCGCGTGCTGCGCGGCGCGGACGAACGGCGGGTGCGCGGCCGACGGGCGGATGCGGTAGAGCCAGGACCGGCGGTTGTGGCTGCGCGGTTCGGTGAAGGCCGAGCCGCTGAGCTGCTCGGCGTACAGGCCCAGGGGGGCGCGCTGCGGGGAGTTGCGGCCTTCGGGCAGTGCGCCGGGGACGGCTTGCGAGCTGTGTTCGTTGCCGAATCCGGTGGAGTACGACAGGTCCTCCGGCGCTCCGGTGGTCTTCCCTGCCCGCTGTGTGCCTGTGCCTGTCATCGCGCGCTCCCGCCGCTCAAGGAATCCTATGCAAGACATTAGGATTGAGTCCGGAGGCCGTCAACGGAGACTCCCGGCCCGTGTGGCCGGATATCGGCGTCCCGCTCCCGGCCGATGCCCCACAGTGCGCCGCCCCGGCCCCCGTACCGCAGCCCCCGGCCGCGAACCGCCGTGCGGCACCGGCATCCGGGCGACCGTGTCAACCCGCCCGCCCGGCGGGCAGGATGGGACCGTGCAGCAGCCCAGTCCGCTCCGCCGCGTCCCCGTCCAGCGCCGCAGCGCCCAGCGCCTCGCCCGCATCCTCGACGCCTGCGCCGAGGTGCTGGAGGAGACCGGGTACGAGGGCCTCAGCACCCGCGCCGTGGCCGGCCGCGCCGAGGTCCCGATCGGCTCCGTCTACCGCTTCTTCCCCAACAAGCGGGCGATGGCCGAGGCGCTGGCAGGCCGCAACCTCGACAGCTACGCGGACCGCATCACCCGGGAGCTGGCCGACCCGGACGGGCCGGTCGCCTGGCGCCGCGCGATGGACGTGGTGGTCGACGAATACCTCGCCATGAAGCGGACCGTGCCCGGCTTCGCCCTGGTGGAGTTCACCGTCCCCGCGCCGCGCGAGTCCCGGCAGGCCAACTACGCGGTCGCCGACCGGCTGCTGGGACTGCTCGCCGGACGGCTCGGCGTGGACGTGGCCGACGAGCGGCTGCGCACCGCCTTCCTCGTCGGGGTGGAGGCGGCGGACGCCCTGCTCCAGCTCGCCTTCCGGGTGGATCCCGACGGCGACCCGGCGATCGTCACCCAGACGAAGGAGTTGCTGCGCTCCTATCTGGGGCGCTACCTGGGCGGCGAGGAGGCGCCGCGGGGGACGGGTGCCAGGACGCCGGAGGGGCCGCCGCCAGGCGCGGAACCACACCTTCCTGCGTGACCTGGTGTTTTGCTCGTATTGCTCGCACGTCAAGACCTTGTTAACGCAAGTTTCAGCCACCTAACGTCACCTCGACCGCCATCCCTGGCGGGTGTTCAAGGGCGAACGTGAGGTACCCCATGCTGACAATCCTCGGATTTGTCATGATCGCCACCTTCCTGGTGCTGATCATGATGAAGAAGATGTCGCCGATGGCAGCGCTCGTGCTCATCCCGGCGCTGTTCTGCGTCCTGGTCGGGCAGGGCGCGCACCTCGGCGACTACGTCGTCAAGGGCATCGGCGACCTGGCCCCCACGGCCGCGATGCTGATGTTCGCCATCATCTATTTCGGCGTGATGATCGACGTCGGCCTGTTCGACCCGATCGTCCGGGGCATCCTGCGGTTCTGCAAGGCGGACCCGATGCGGATCGTGGTCGGCACCGCGGTGCTCGCCGCGGTCGTCTCGCTGGACGGCGACGGCTCCACCACCTTCATGATCACCGTCTCGGCGATGTACCCGCTCTACCGCCGGCTGAAAATGAGCCTGGTGGTCATGACCGGCGTCGCCGCCACCGCCAACGGCGTGATGAACACCCTCCCTTGGGGCGGCCCGACCGCCCGCGTCGCCACCGCGCTCAAGCTCGACGCGGGCGAGGTCTTCGTCCCGATGATCCCGGCGCTCGCCTGCGGCATGGCCGCGGTCCTCGCCCTCGCCTACGTACTCGGCCGCCGCGAGCGCAAGCGGCTCGGCGTGCTGACGCTCGGCACCGCCGACGCCGATGAGCCCGCGCAGGTCCTGGTCACCGCGGGCGGCGGCGCGCCGGGCGCCGGCACCGCGGCCACGACGGCAGGTGGCGCGGGCGACGCCCCGGGCGCCCCGGACGAGGGCTTCCAGGGCCTTGACCCGCGACGCGCCACCCTGCGCCCCCGGCTCTACTGGTTCAACGCCGCGCTCACCCTCGCGCTGCTCACCCTGCTGATCCTCCAGACCCTGCCGATCCCGGTGCTCTTCCTGCTCGGCGCCGCCCTCGCGCTGACCGTCAACTTCCCGCGGATGACGGACCAGAAGGCCCGCATCGCCGCGCACGCCGAGAACGTCCTGAACGTCTCCGGCATGGTCTTCGCCGCCGCCGTCTTCACCGGCGTACTCACCGGCACCGGCATGGTCGACCACATGGCGCACTGGCTGGTCGGCAACATCCCCGACGCGCTCGGCCCGCACATGGGCCTGGTCACCGGCATCCTGAGCGTCCCGCTGACCTACCTGATGTCCAACGACGGCTTCTACTTCGGCATCGTGCCGATCCTCGCCGAGGCCGGCGCCGCCCACGGCATCGCCCCCGTCGAGATCGCCCGCGCCTCCCTCGTCGGCCAGCCCCTGCACATGTCCAGCCCGCTGGTCCCCGCGGTCTTCGTGCTCATCGGCATGGCCAAGGTCGAATTCGGCGACCACACCAAATTCACCATCAAATGGGCCGCGTTGACCTCCCTGGTCATCCTGTGTGCCGGCCTGCTGTTCGGCATCGTCTAGGACAGAGACGGCCACGTACGGGCCGTCCGCGGCAGCCCGTGCCCGGATGCCCTGGCGCCGAAAAACTACCGGCGCTAGTTTGGGGTGACGCCCACCAGCAGGCCCGGGAGGACCACGACGTGAAGCAGCACGACGGGATGTACATCGACGGAAGCTGGCGGCCCGCGGAGGGCAGCGGCACGATCGAGGTCGTCGGCCCGGCCGACGGGAAGGTCATCGCCACCGTCCCCGCCGGATCGGCCCGGGACATCGACGCCGCCGTCCTGGCCGCCCGCGCCGCCCTGCCCGGCTGGGCCGCCACCACGCCCGCCGACCGCGCCGCCGTGCTGTCCGCGCTGCACGGCCAACTCGCGGCCCGCGCCGAAGAGATCGCCGGGACGGTCACGGCGGAGCTGGGCTCACCGCTCGCCTTCAGCCGGGCGGTGCACGCCGGAGCGCCCGTCGCGGTCTGCGCCTCGTACGCAGAACTGGCCGCCTCGTACGCCTTCGAAGAGCGCATCGGCAACTCGACGGTGCTGCTCGAACCGGTCGGCGTGGTCGGGGCGATCACCCCCTGGAACTACCCGCTGCACCAGATCGTCGCCAAGGTCGCCCCGGCGCTCGCGGCGGGCTGCACGGTCGTGCTCAAACCCGCCGAGGACACCCCGCTGGTCGCCCAGCTGTTCGCCGAGTGCGCCGACGCCGCGGGGGTGCCCGCCGGTGTCTTCAACCTCGTCACGGGGCTCGGCCCGGACGCCGGGGCCGCGCTCGCCGGGCACGAGGGGGTGGACCTGGTGTCCTTCACCGGCTCCACCGCCGTCGGCAGGAAGATCGGCGCGCTGGCCGGCGCCGCCGTCAAACGGGTCGCGCTGGAGCTGGGCGGCAAGTCGGCCAACGTGATCCTGCCGAGCGCCGACCTCGGCAGGGCGGTCGCCGTCGGCGTCGCCAACGTGATGTCCAACTCCGGCCAGACGTGCAGCGCCTGGACCCGGATGCTGGTCCACACGGACCGCTACGACGAGGCCGTGGAACTGGCCGCGGCGGCGGCAGCGAAGTACGTACCGGGCGAGCGGATCGGGCCCGTGGTCAACGCCGCGCAGCAGAGCCGGGTGCGCGGCTACATCGAGCAGGGCATCGCCGAGGGCGCCCGGCTCGTCGCGGGCGGCCCCGAAGCGCCCCGCCCGGAGGGCTGTTACATCTCCCCGACCGTCTTCGCCGACGTCACCCCCGGCATGACCATCGCGCAGGAGGAGATCTTCGGACCCGTGCTGTCGATCCTGCGCTACGAGGACGAGGACGACGCCGTCCGCATCGCCAACGGCACGGTCTACGGACTGGCGGGCGCGGTCTGGGCGGGCGACGAAGCGGAGGCCGTCGCCTTCGCCCGCCGCCTGGAAACCGGGCAGGTCGACATCAACGGCGGCCGGTTCAACCCGCTCGCCCCGTTCGGCGGTTACAAGCAGTCCGGCATCGGCAGGGAGCTGGGCCCGCACGGCCTGGCCGAGTACCTCCAGACGAAGTCGCTGCAGTTCTGAGCGGGCACCGCGCCCGTCCCGTCCGCCGCCCTTCCCGCCCGTCCGTGCACCGAGGAGAACCCGTGGTCCGCGCCGCCGTACTGACCGCCGTCAACGCGCCGTTGCAGCTCACCGACATCGACCTGCCGGAACCCGGCCCCGGACAGGTGCGGATCCGGCTCGCCGCGGCCGGTGTCTGCCACTCCGACCTCTCGCTCTCCAACGGCACACTGCGCCAGCCCGCGCCCGCGGTCCTGGGGCACGAGGGCGCGGGCACGGTCACCGCCGTCGGCGAGGGGGTGACGCGGGTGGCGACCGGCGACCAGGTGATCCTCAACTGGGCGCCGTCCTGCGGCGAGTGCCACTTCTGCGGGATCGCCGAGCCCTGGCTCTGCGCCCGTGCGGGCGCCGCGGCCGAGGTCCCGTACGCCACGCTCGCCGCCGACGGCAGCGCGCTCTACCCGGGCCTTGGCACCGCGGCCTTCGCGGAGGAGACGGTGGTGCCCGCGCGGGCCGCGCTGCCGCTGCCGGACGGCGTGCCGCCGGTCGACGCCGCGCTGCTCGGCTGCGCCGTGCTGACCGGCTGGGGCGCGGTCCACCACAGCGCCCGGGTGCGGGCCGGTGAGTCGGTCGCGGTGTTCGGCGCCGGCGGGGTCGGCCTGGCCACGCTCCAGGCGGCCCGGATCGCGGGCGCGGGCCCGATCGTGGCGGTGGACGTCTCGGCGGAGAAGGAGGAGCTGGCCCGCTCGGCGGGCGCCACCGAGTTCGTGGTGGCCGGCGACGACACCGCCAAGCGCATCCGCAAGCTGACCGGCGGGCAGGGCGCCGACGTCGCCGTGGAGTGCGTCGGCCGCGCGCAGACCATCCGTACCGCCTGGTCGTCCACCCGGCGCGGCGGGCGGACCACCGTCGTCGGCATCGGCGGCCAGGACCAGCAGGTGACCTTCTCGGCGCTGGAACTCTTCTACTTCGGCCGCACGCTGTCCGGCTGCGTCTACGGCAACAGCGACCCCGCCCAGGACCTGCCGGTCATCGCGGAGCACGTCCGCAGCGGCGCGCTCGACCTCTCCGCGCTGGTCACCGAACGGATCGGCCTGGACGGCATCCCGGACGCCTTCGACGCGATGCTCGCGGGCCGCGGCGGCCGGGCCCTGATCGTGTACTGAGTCGTGACCGTGTACGGAGTCGGGTTCGGACGGGTGGCCGCGCGGGGCGGTGGGCTCAGGCGGCGTCCGCCGGCGCGGCTGTCGTTCTGCGCAGCCGCGGGAAGGCCGGAGCCGCCACCAGGAAGACCATCGTGACCAGGACGAACGGCCAGGTGAAGGTGTGGCCGCCGGACGGTGCGAAGAGCGCGGCCATCGCCGAACTCAGTCCGGTGGCCGCGACCGCGCCTGCCACCGCGTAGCCCAGGCTCCAGGTGTCGGCGACGAGGAAGACCCCGCACAGGCCCATTGCGACCAGCACCGCGTTGTAGCCCATGGTGCCCTCGGCCACCTCCGCTGCGGGCGCGCCCAGCACCCAGGAGGTGAGGATGCCCACCGCGCTGCCCACGCAGGCCATCACGCCGGCGAGGCGGCTGGCCGCGAAGATGCCGATCAGGAAGATCAGCCCGACGTACCACTGGGGCATGAAGAAGATCTGGGCGAAGTTGGCGAAGAAGGCGTGCCACAGATCGGTCGGGCTGAGCGCGGTCGGGCCGCCCGCGGGGTGGGTCAGGGTGGCCAGGCCCGTGCCGTGGTGCCAGACCCGCTCGAAGCCGGGCGCCCCGATCGTCATGGCGCTCGCCATCAGGCAGTACGGGAGGGTGAAGGTCGGCAGGTCCCAGGTGGCCAGTACCCGTGCGACGGCGCCGGTGACGACGGTGGTCACCGCGCTGCCGGCGAGCGCGAGCAGCACGGTCGAGAAGTGGCCGGCGCCGAGGAAGACCGCGAAACCGACCGATACCAGGCAGGAGTTGAACCCTTCGAGACCGGCGGTGACCCGGCTCTCGGTGACCCCCAGCAGCCGGGCGGTGGCCGTGCCGACCGCCGTACCGACGAGCCCGTAGACGCCGTACTCCCAGCCGGCGGCGAACAGCGCGACGGAGAAGATGGCGCCGGCGAGCGCGCTCGGCAGGAAGTCCACCTGTGCCTGGCCGCGCAGCACTTCGGCGGCGAAGGGCTGCCAACGCCCCGTGGTGTCACGGCTCGTGGCCGCTGTCAGCTGGCGCATGGCGCCTCCGCTCCCTGACGCTGCCCCTGCCCGTCAGGGACTGGTGCACTCTACATCTATGACCTAGGGGTGTTACGGGTGGGGTGCAGAGATACGTGTGGGGCCATGGAGGTTCGACGGGTACAGGAGGTCTGTCGGTAATGCGACAGCAAAGGGCGGGTAAGGGCGGGGTGTTGTGGCCGGTGGCCTCGCCGCGCGGCCCGGCTCCGGTTCCGGCGTCACCGGGTATGGCCGTGGCGCTACCGGCCCGGCGGGGCGAGGTCGGGGTGGCGCAGTGCGAGCCCGTCGACCAGCGCGAGCAGCCCGGCATCGAACGCCCCCTCGTCGACCTGGCGTTGGTGATCGGGCAGGAGGTGGGCCTGGCCGAGATGGGGGTAGTCCGCGGGGTCGTAGGCGCCCGGGTCGTCGACGAAGCCGCGGGCGAACGAGCCGAGGGCGGAGCCGGCCACGAAGTAGCGGACCATCGCGCAGATCCGGGTCGCCGCACCCGGCGGCCAGCCCGCGTCGACCATGCCGCCGAAGGCCGCGTCGGCCATCTTCAGCCCGGCGGGGCGGCGGCCGGGGCCCTGTGCGAGGAACGGCACGACGTGTGGGTGGGCGGCGAGCGCCGCACGGTAGGAGCGGGCCCAGCCGAGCAGCCCGGCCCGCCAGTCGCCGGTGGCGAACGCCGAGACGTCGACCTGCGCGATGACCGTGTCGGCGACCGCGTCGAGGATCTCGTCCTTGGTCGTGAAGTGGTTGTAGAGCGAGGGCCCGCTCACTCCGAGTTCCGCGGCCAGCCGCCGGGTGGAGAGCGCCGGGAGCCCTTCCGCGTCGATGAGGGCCAGCGCGGTGGTGACGATGCGCTCGCGGCTCAGCAGGGGCTTGCGGGGTCGGGCCATGCCGCACATGGTAAAGGCCGCCCACGGAAAACTAGCAGCGCTAATCAAGGCCGGGCCCGCCGGGCTGCCCTGGGCACCGCCGTCGGATACGCGGGCGAGCGCGAGCGGTTCGGCACGCCCGTCGCCGGCCGCCGGTCGGTGCGGGAGCTGATCGGCGGCATCTCCGTCGACGTGAGCGCGGCGCGGCTGCCGGTCTGGCGCACCGGGCGCACCGAGCGCTTCCTAAGCGTGCGCTCAGTGGCGCGGTATCGTGTGCGATCCGTCGGCGGAAGGCCCGCGGCGGGTCGAGAAACGGGGTGTGCGATGGACGCGGAGGCGCAGGAGGCGGCACAGACCGGCGAGGAGTGGGCCGATGTGACTCCGGATGCCGCGCGGCGGCTGGTCGGCGCCGCCGTCGAGGCGTTCGCCGAGCGCGGCTATCACGCCACCACCACCCGCGACATCGCAGGACGGGCCGGGATGAGCCCCGCCGCGCTCTACATCCACTACAAGACGAAGGAAGAACTGCTCTACCGCATCAGCGGCATCGGCCACGAGAAGGCGCTGCGCATCATGGACGCGGCGGCCGGTGCGGGCGGCAGCGCCACCGAGCGGCTGACCGGCGCGGTGCGGACCTTCGCCCGCTGGCACGCCGAACACCACACCACCGCCCGGGTCATCCAGTACGAACTCCAGGCGCTGAGCCCCGAGCACTACGCCGAGATCACCGGCCTGCGGCGCAGGACCGACCGGCTGCTGCGCCAGATCATCCAGGACGGCGCGGACAGCGGGGAGTTCAAGGCCGACGACGTGCCGGGCACCACGCTCGCCGTGCTGTCGCTGTGCGTGGACGTCGCCCGGTGGTTCGCCGCCGACGGGCCGCGCACCCCCGACGAGGTCGGCACGCTCTACGCGGACCTGGTGCTGCGGATGGTGGGCGCCGACGCGGCGTGAGCGCGGCCGTGGGGGCGCGGCCACCGGAGGCGCACGCACGACCGTGCGGCACGCCCGTCCGACGTGCCGCACGGTGCGGCTCAGAGATATCAGAGGTAGAAGCGGCTGACCGCCTCGGCGACGCAGACCGGCTTGTCGCCGCCCTCGCGCTCGATCGTCACCGTCGTCGTGAGCTGCACGCCCCCGGCCACCTCGGTGACCTCGGCGATCCTGGCGGTGGCGCGCAGCCGGGAGCCGACCGGGACGGTGGCGGGGAAACGCACCTTGTTCGTGCCGTAGTTGATCCCCATCTTCACGTTGTCGACGCGCATCAGCTGCGGGACGAGCGCGGGCAGCAGTGACAGCGTCAGGTAGCCGTGCGCGATGGTGGTGCCGAACGGTCCGGCCGCGGCCTTCTCCTCGTCCACGTGGATCCACTGGTGATCGCCGGTGGCCTCCGCGAACAGATCGATCCGCTTCTGGTCGATCTCCAGCCAGTCGCTGGTGCCCAGGTCCTCGCCGACCGCGGCCCGCAGTTCGTCGAGCGATCCAAACACTCGGGGCTCTGCCATCTCCGTCTGCCTCCTGAAGGATCCGTGCGCCGGACACCCGCTCCGCCGCGTCCGTACGCTTACTAAGCGCTTGCTCAGCATGCTGAGTGCGGGCGCCCGCTGTCAACGGATGCGGGGTATCCGGGCGGACGGCGGGGTTTCGACGGCACGGCCTAGGGTTGGGGCCGTGCCCCAGCTTCCGTTCAAGGTTCATGAACTCACCGTCGGCCAGCTCTCCGCACGCAGCGGGGCCGCGGTGTCCGCGCTGCATTTCTACGAGTCCAAGGGGCTGATCAGCAGTACCCGCACCTCGGGCAACCAGCGCCGCTTCACCCGTGACGCGCTGCGCAGGGTCGCCTTCGTGCGGGCCGCGCAGCGGGTCGGGATCCCGCTCGCGGTGATCAGGGACGCGCTCGCCGAGCTGCCCGACGAGCGCACGCCCAACCACGAGGACTGGGCCAGGCTCTCCGAGGTGTGGCGCTCCGAACTCGACGAGCGGATCAGCCAACTCGTCGAACTGCGGGACCGGTTGACCGACTGCATCGGCTGCGGCTGCCTCTCACTGGAGCGCTGCGCGCTGTCCAACCCCTACGACAACCTCGGCGTACAGGGGCCTGGCGCGCAGCGGCTGCGCGTCGACCGGACCGCCACGGACCCCGTGACCGCGGGCAAGGGGGCACGGGACGGACGGCGGGCCGCGGGTGGCGACGGCCCGGCGGACGGCTCCGCGGGACCGCCGACCGCTGGACCGTGCGCCGCGCCCCGGGACGCGGCGCAGCCGTGCGAGCCCTGAGGGGCGGTGGTCAGGACCGCCGCCCTTGGGCGGCAGGGCCGCGGGCCGGTCACCACAGTGCCGGCTTGCGCGCCGCCCAGGGCCTGGCCCGCTCCAGCTGTGCCGCCAGGGCGATCAGTCCGGCCTCGTCGCCGTACCGGCCCCCGAACATCACGCCGATCGGCAGGCCGCTGTCGGTCCAGTGCAGCGGCACGCTGATCGCGGGCTGACCGGTGGCGTTGTAGAGCGCCGCGAACGGGGTGAACGCGCCGATGGCGGCGAACTCGGCCCGGGGGTCGGCGTCGTTGCGCAGCGCGCCGATCTTCGGGGCCGGCGCGGCGACCGTCGGCGAGAGGATCATGTCGTATCCGCCGCCGGGCGGCATCAGGCCGTCGGCGACGGTCTGGGCGAGCATCCGGAATGCGTGCAGCGCGCCCGCGAGGTCGGTCCCCTGTACCGTGCCGCCGCGCTCGCGCAGATGGCGGGTGAGCGGCAGCAGCAGCTCCTCGTGCTCCGGCGGCACCGGGCGCAGCGCCGCCATCACCGACCAGACACGGGTGAAGGAGTGCAGCAGGCCGTCGTCGGCGGGCAGCGACAGCTCCTCGACCTGATGGCCGAGGTCCGAGAGCAGCGCGGCGGTCCCGGCGACGGCGGCCCGGCAGTCGTCGTGCACCTCGACGCCGGGGACGGGGGCGTCCGCGAGCACCGCGATGCGCAGCCGCCCGGGGTCGCGTCCGGCCTGCGCGGCGAAGGTCTCGCCGGGCGGCAGCGCGGGCGCGGTGTACGGGTCGCCCGGCATCGGGCCGGACAGGACGTCGAGCAGCGCCGCGGTGTCCGCGACCGTGCGGCCCAGGGGCCCCGACGTGCTCAGGCCGGTGATGTCGTGCAGCACCGGACCCGAACTGACCCGGCCGCGGCTGGGTTTGATGCCGAACAGGCCGCAGGCCGCGGCCGGGATGCGGATCGAACCGCCGCCGTCGGACGCGTGCGCGAGCGGCGCCAGGCCACCGGCGACGGCGGCTGCCGCGCCACCGCTCGAACCGCCCGCCGACCGCTCCAGGTCCCAGGGGGTGCGGGCGGGCGGCGCCAGGGCGTTCTCGGTGTAGCAAGGGAGGCCGAATTCGGGGGTGTTGGTCTTGCCGAGCAGGATGGTGCCGGCCGCGCGGAGCTTGCCGACGACGTGGTCGTCCACCGGGGCGATGTGGTCGGCGAACGCGCGCGAGCCCATCGTGCAGCGCACGTCGGCGACCTGGGACAGGTCCTTCACCGGCACCGGAACGCCGTGCAGCGGCGGCAGCGCGCGGCCCTCCCTGCGGGCGGCGGTGGCCTCGCTCTCGGCCTCGGCCGCCTGCTTGCGGGCGATCTCCGGGGTGCGGGTGAGGAAGGCCCCGAGGGTGTCGTCGAGCCGCTCGATCCGCGCGAGGTAGTGCTCGGTCAGTTCGACGGGAGAGAGCGCCCCCGATCTGATGTTCCCGGCCTGTTCCAGAGCGGTCAGATCGTGCAGTTCGGCCATGGACTCCACCCTCTCGCGTGTGCCCGTGCGGCCCTGCTGCCGCACCGGCGGTCGGGCCGCCGCCGGTGCGGGACGGCCCGTGAACAGTTGTTTCAGCTCCCGGCGGGTTCGTAAAGCCCGCGCCGGGGCGTGGGGGACCGGCCGCCGGGACCGTGCGCGCCGGACGCCGGGGCGGTGCCCTACGGCACGCCGGGGCGTGGGCGCGGCACGGTCCGGGGGCGGTCTCGCCGGCCTCATCCGCCGCCCTCCTCGCCGCCCGCGTCCGTCAACGACAGGGCGGCGGCCACCAGTTGAGCGTTGTCGGCCGTGGGGGAGCCGTCGGGCAGCAGCAGGGTGTCCTCGATGCCGATGCGGGTGGCCAGGCCGATGCGGGCGGCCAGCCGCACCACCGGCCAGGCGCCGCCGTCCCAGCCGTGCAGCAGCACCGGGCGGCCGTGCGGTATCTCCGCCAGCACCGCCAGCAGATCCCGCGCGGACCGGGGCGCCGACGCGGGATCCCGGTCGGTCACTTCGGCTAGCACCCGCAGGACCCGCGGCGCCAGCGGGGAGCGGGCGAAGCACTCCGCTCCCGCCGTGCCGGACCACACACCGGCCTCGACGCCGACGCCGCGCGCCAGCAGCGCGGCGGCCACCTCGTCGGCGCCGGGCTCGTGCCAGTTCACCGAGGCGTGGTCGGGCAGCGCCGTCCACGCCCGTATGCGCGCCACCCGGCGGGCGGGATCCGGCTCGGCCCACGCCCCCGTCGTCACCCCCACCGGTACGTCGACCGCCGCGCGTATCGCCTCCAGCACCGGAGCGAGGACGCGCGGCGAGAGGGAATCCGTGCCGCAGGGGGTCTTGGGGTGGACGTGGACGTCATCGGCGCCGGCCGCGACGGCGCGCCGCGCGGCCTCGGCGAGCGCGGCGGGCGACAGGGGCACCGCTCCGGAATCGGCCGCGGTCCGGGGCCCGTTGAGACAGACTTGCACCATGCCTCGATAGTGCCGCACGGGTCTGACAACGGCGCCCGGCCGCCCGGCGAACCGGTCACCGCCGCGCGCCGCGCCGCCCGCGCCGGGCACCTCGGCGTGCCCCGCCGACCGCCCCCGCCGCGCCGCCCCTCAGGCCGCCGCGTACGCCGGGAGCCGTCCGGCCCCGGCCCCTTCGCCGCCGGGCCCGGCGGCGGTCAGCGCCTCGCGGGTGAGGACGGTGGCCGGGACCACCACCCCGCAGTCGCCGCACACGGGGCCGGCCGCCGCGCAACCGCCGGTGCCGGTCAGCCGGTTGAAGCGGTCGCCGCCGCACACCGGGCAGTCCCGCCGCGGCCTGCCGGACTCCATCGCCGTGATCATGCTGCGCAGGACGACGGCGAGCCGGGCGGCCGGGTGCAGGTGCGGCGCGGCGCAGGGCACGATGTCGCAGCCGCCCCAGGTGCGCCGGTGCCAGTCGTCGATCGCGCTGGGCTGCCGGATGCCGTCGTGCTTCTCCCGCCTGCGCCGGGCGGCGAACTCCGCCTCGTACGCCAGCCAGAGGGCGCGTGCCTCCTCCAGCTCGGCGAGCGCGGCCAGCAGCCGTTCCGGGTCGGGGTCACGGTCCTGGGTGGCGATCCCGGACCGTGTGCACAGGTGGTGCCACGTCGCGCGGTGCCCGTAAGGAGCGAAGCGCTCCAGGCACTTGCGCAGGGCGGTGCGCCGCTGGGCCGCGACGAGTCGCGGATTGCGGACCTGTTCCGCGAGAGCTCTGAAACCGGCCAATTTCATCCCACCTCCGTGGGGAGGACCCGACTGGACAGGGAATGGACGTAGCGGACCGCCCACCGGATCCATCGAATTTTCTTGCGGTTTCGGGAGGGCGGGAGCGGGGCAGTGGGTGCGCCCCTGTGGGGAATTGGAAAAGGTGACTGTTGTTCATCTTCCGGTGGCGAGTAACCGGCGGTAACGTCCGGCGCACCCTCCCCCGGACTCCCGAAGAGCGGGGGGAATCCCGTTCGAGGAGCAGGAATGCGACGACGTACCGGAAGGCTCAGGACCGCCGCCGCGGCTGCCCTGTTCGCCTTGGGTGCCACGTTCTTGGCACCGCCGCCCACCGCTGCCGCGGCCGACGGGCCGACCGGCACCACCGATTACTGCCAGGGCCAGTGCGCCGACATCCTGCCGCCGGGCGCCAACGGCAACGCGACCCTGGCCGAGATACTCGCCAGCAAGGTCTTCGGCACCCACCCCGGGCACTCCACCGACCAACTCGCCCCGTACGGCGCCCTGGCGAGCGGCTACCAGTCGCTCACCGACGACACCCTCACCGACTTCTTCAACGACGCCTCCTTCGGCGTCCCGAAGGACCAGGTGGCCAAGGTCACCGCGCCGCGCGACGACGTCACGATCACCCGGGACAAGAAGACCGGCGTCCCGCACATCAAGGGCACCACCCGCTACGGCACCGAGTACGGCGCGGGCTACGCCGCCGGCCAGGACCGGCTCTGGCTGATGGACCTCTTCCGTCACATCGGCCGCGGCGAACTCACCTCCTTCGCCGGCGGCGCCCTCGCCAACCAGGGCCTGGAGCAGCAGTTCTGGCCGCAGGCCCCGTACACCGAGGCCGACCTCCAGGCCCAGGTGGACCAGATACGCGACACCAACGGGGCGCGCGGCAAGCAGGCCATGGAGGACGCCCAGGCGTACGTCGACGGCATCAACGCCTACCGGGAACAGTCCAAGAACGGCCGCTACTTCCCCGGTGAGTACGTCCTGACCGGACACGTCGACGCGATCACCAACGCCGGTGAGATCGCGCCGTTCAAGCTCACCGACCTGATCGCGCTGGCCTCCGTCGTCGGCGGGCTGTTCGGCAACGGCGGCGGCGGTGAGGTCCCGTCCGCCCTCGCGCTGCTCTCCGCCCAGCAGAAGTACGGCGTCACGAAGGGCACCGAGGTCTGGGAGTCCTTCCGGGAGCGCAACGACCCCGAGGCCGCCAAGACCCTTCACGACGGCCAGAGTTTCCCGTACGCGGTCAAGCCGGCCAAGGCCAAGGGCACCGCGCTGCCCGACGCGGGCTCGGTCACCTCCGAGCCGCTGGTCTTCGACCGCACCGGAGCGGCCGGCGACAAGAAGCCCGCACAGGACCCGGTCAAGGCGCCGGAGAAGTACCGCAAGCTGGAAGGGATGTTCAAGGACGGGGTACTGCCCAAGGGCAGCTTCGACCCGACCCAGCACCGCGGCATGTCCAACGCACTCCTGGTGTCGGGCAAGCGCTCCGCGAGCGGCCACCCGGTCGCCGTCTTCGGCCCGCAGACCGGCTACTTCGCGCCGCAGCTGCTGATGCTCCAGGAGATCCAGGGCCCCGGCATCAGCGCCCGGGGCGCCTCCTTCGCGGGGGTCGGCATGTACGTCCAGCTCGGTCGCGGCCAGGACTACGCCTGGAGCGCCACGTCGGCCGGCCAGGACATCACCGACACCTACGCCGTCGACCTGTGCAACAAGGACGGCTCACCGGCCACCAAGGATTCCACCTCCTACCGCTACCACGGCGCGTGCGTCCCGATGGAGAAGCTGGAGCGCACCAACTCCTGGAAGCCGACCATCGCCGACCCGACCGCGGCGGGCTCGTACCGGATGCAGGTCTTCCGCACCAAGTACGGCACCGTCACGCACCGCGCCACCATAGGCGGCAAGCCTGTCGCCTACACGGCGCTGCGCAGCACCTACCGCCACGAGGCCGACTCCATCATCGGCTTCCAGATGTTCAACGACCCCTCGTACGTCCGTGACGCGGCGACCTTCCAGAAGGCGGCCCAGCACATCGGCTACGCCTTCAACTGGTTCTACGCCGACTCCCGCGACATCGCCTACTACAACAGCGGCCTCAACCCGGTCCGCAACCCGGACGTCGACCCGGCGCTGCCCATCAAGGCGGACCCGAAGTACGAGTGGCGGGGCTACGACCCCAAGGCCAACACCACCGACTACACACCGCCCGCCCAGCACCCGCAGTCGGTCAACCAGGACTACTACATCTCCTGGAACAACAAGCAGGCCAAGGACTACGACTCGGCGGGCTTCGGCAACGGCTCGGTGCACCGCGCCGACCTGCTCGACGACCGGGTCGCAGCCCTCACCAAGGAAGGCGGCGTCACCCGCGCCGCGCTGACCCGGGCGATGTCCGAGGCTGCCGTCACCGACCTGCGCGGCGAGGACGTACTGCCCCAGCTCCTGCGGGTGCTCAACAGCAAGCCGGTCACCGACCCGAAGCTCAGGACGGCGGTGCAGCAGCTGGATTCCTGGCGCAAGGACGGCGCCCAGCGCCGCGAGACGAGCGCCGGCTCGCACACCTACACGCACCCCGACGCCGTACGCCTGATGGACGCCTGGTGGCCGCTGATGATCGAGAGTGCCTTCAAACCGGGCCTGGGCGGTGACCTCTACGACGCGCTGGGCGCCAACCTCGCCATCGACGAGTCGCCTTCGGCGGGCCACGGACCGACCGGCGCGCACGCCGGATCGGCGTTCCAGTACGGCTGGTGGAGCTACGCGGACAAGGACCTGCGCGCGGTGCTCGGCGACCAGGTCCAGGGCCCGCTCGCCGTGCCGTACTGCGGCAACGGCGACCTCGCCGCCTGCCGCGACACCCTGCTGGACACGCTCAGGCAGGCGAGCGGCAAGACCGCCGAGCAGGTCTACCCGGGCGACGACAGCTGCAAGGCGGGCGACCAGTGGTGCGCGGACTCCATCGTGCAGCGCGCGGTGGGTGGTCTGACCCACGACGCCATCAGCTGGCAGAACCGGCCGACCTACCAGCAGGTCGTGGAATTCCCCTCGCACCGGTAGGCCCTTTCGGCCCGGGAACAGGGCGGCTCCCCGTACGGCACGTCCGTACGGGGAGCCTTGCGGTTCAGGCCAGTTCGCGTTCCCTGGTCTCGGGCAGGGCCAGCACGCACAGCAGCGAGACCACGGCCATCGCGCTGACGTACCAGCCCACCGACGCGGAGCCGAACGCCGACTGGAGCCGGGTGGCGAACAGCGGGGCGACCGCGCCGCCCAGCACGCCGCCCAGGTTGTAGGCGAGCGAGGCGCCCGAGTACCGCACGGTCGGGCCGAACAGCTCCGGCAGGTAGGCGCCCATCGGCCCGTACACGACGCCCATGCAGAACAGCGCGCCGCCGATGCCGAGCGCGATCAGCACCGGCTGCCCGGTGTCGAGCAGCGGGAAGAGGACAAGACCCCACACCACGGCCAGGCCGGTGCCCGCGAGGATCAGCTTGCGGCGCCCCGCGGCGTCCGAGCGGGTCGCGGCGAGCCAGGTGCCGGCCGCCAGGAAGAGGCAGGCGACCAGGGAGAGGCCGAGCATGGTGTTGCGGGAGACGCCGAGGGAGCCGGTGGCGTAGGAGAGGCAGTAGGTGGTCGCGGTGTAGAAGAGGCCGTACGCGATGATCATGCCGCCGGTGCCCAGGAGGAGTTCGCGCGGATGCCGCCGGAAGACATCGAGGGCGGGCGCCCGGCTCGCCTCCTGCGCGTCCAGCACCTTCGTGAAGACCGGCGTCTCGCTGATCTTCAGCCGGACGAACAGGCCGACGCCGACCAGCAGGAACGACAGCAGGAACGGCACCCGCCAGCCCCACGAGCGGAACGCCGCGTCGTCGAGCCCGGCGGACAGCGCCCAGAACACCCCGGTCGCCGCGAAGAACCCGACGGACGGGCCGAGTTGCGGGAAGGCGGCATACAGTCCGCGGCGTGCGCGCGGCGCGTGCTCGACCGCCAGCAGCGCCGCGCCGCCCCACTCGCCGCCGAGCCCGATGCCCTGCACGAAGCGCAGCAGGATCAGCAGCAGCGGAGCCCAGATGCCCAGCGTGCCGTAGCCGGGGAGCAGGCCGACGAACGCGGTGGAGAGCCCCATCATCAGCAGCGAGACGACCAGCACCGACTTGCGGCCGATCCGGTCGCCGAAGTGCCCGAAGACCAGCGAGCCGAGCGGCCGGGCGGCGAACGCCACCGCGTAGGTGGAGAACGACGCGAGGGTGGCGTTCACCGGGTCGAGGGTGGGGAAGAACGCCTGGTTCAGCACCAGTGCGGCGGCGGTGCCGTAGATGTAGAAGTCGTAGAACTCGATGGCCGTCCCGATGAAGGAGGCCACCGCCACCCGGCGCAGGCTCTCGCCGCCGCCGGACTCCGCGCCGTCCGCCGTACCCGCCGCTCCCGGCGCCTTCTTCGCTGGTGTCGCATCAGTTCGCACGAGCGGCATGCTCACGTCCTGTGGACGGGGCAGTCAATAGGTGGAATGTTTCGTCCTGGTATGTGAGACGAAGACAGGCCGTGTGCGCTCAGTGCCCGGCGTCATCCAAGAGATGGGCCGCCAGCTCCAGGAACGCCTCCGCGGTACGCGACTTGAGGCGCGGGAGCGACACCTCCCGCAGCCCGGCGAGGTGGGTGTCGAACGGGACGAAGACCAGCGGCAGCGGAGGGAGGGCCGCCCTGACCGTGTCGTCCGGAAGCGGGTCGGGGACGCCGACCTGGGACACGACGACCACGGCGTGCTCGGCGAGACGGCGCCCGGCCGCGTCGCCGCGCCAGCTCTTCAGGAGGGCCGCCGCGGTCTCCAGCGAAGCCCTGGCCGGTGAGACGCACAGCACCAGACGGTCCGTCAGGCCGAGTACCGGGCCGATGGCGGGGCCGGTGGCGGGCGCCGCCCAGTCGGTGAGCACCAGCGGATAGTGGTGCGCGCTGAGCGCCAGCAGCCTGCCGTACTCGTCGGCGTGCTGGCTGCGCCCGGCGGCGGCACGCGCGGTGAAGGGGAGCACCTCCAGGCCGCAGGCGGTGGACGTGACGAAGGGCAGCAGACGGTCGTAGGGCGCGTCGGCGGGCAGCTCGCTCACCTGGCGCAGCGTGGTGGGCGCGGGCCGCGGGAAGCGGTCGCGCAGATCGCCGTGGCCAGGAGCGCCGTCCAGAGCGAGCACCGGCTCGCCGCGCACGGCGGCGTACACGGAGCCGAGCGCCACGGTGGTGGTCAGCCGGCCCGACCCCGGGGCGGTGCCGATCAGCGTGATGCGGTGGCTGTGCGTCAGCGGCCTGCGGGCCGCCGTCATCCGCCTCTCGTGCGCCGCCCGGCGCCCGCCGAGCCCGGTGCGCGGCCACCACCGGCCGATCCGGGTGACCGGTTCCGGTGCCTTCGCGGCGCGCGGCGTGAGCGCGGGCCGGGCGGCGGTGGACGCGTCCGGAGCCGCAACGTCCGGTGCCGCGGCGCCGGTTGCTCCGCTGCCGGACCGCGGGCCTGCCGCGCCCGCCCGCGGCGCCTCGGTGCCCTGCATGGCCTGGGCGAGTGCGACGTACCGTGCGAGGGTCTCCGCCGCCTCCGCCGCGGTGGGCCGTTCCGTCTCATCCGTCGCGGTGCAGCGGGCGACCAGCTCGCGCAGCGGCAGCCAGATGTCGCCCTGCCACAGGTGCATGCCCTCGGCCACCCAGGTCTGCACACCGGGCGGCTTGCTGGCCGTGGCGCGCAGCACCTCGCCCAGCGCGCTGATGTTGCCCGCCTCGGTCGGCGCGGGGCCAGGACCCGACCACGCGCCGTCCACCGCGCAGTCCGACAGACCGGCCAGCAGCACCGTGCGGTCGAGCACCATCACGTCGGCGGGTGTGAGATCGGCGAGCACCAGGCCGTTCAGATGGCAGAGCCGGACCGCGTCGGCGAGCTGCCAGGCGATGGTGAGGCTGCTGAGGATGTCCAGGACCCCCAGCTCACCGGGGAGCACGATCTCCAGCAACTCGTCCAGCCGCGCCGGCGCGTCGCCCTTGCCGCGGCCACCGGGCCTGCCGTGCGTCCGGCCGGCCCGGCGCACCTGCTGCATGGCGAGCCACGCGGGGCGGTCGTTCAGCCCGGTGGTCACCAGACGGGGCGCGTACCGGCCGTTCATCCGGCGCAGCGCCTCCGCCTCGGTGGTCAGCAGCCGCTCCGTGGCGGCCGGCAGCCCCGGGCGCACCGCCCGCAGGGCCGCTTCCCTGCCGCCCGAGTCCCGGCCGTGGTAGACGACGGTGCGGGCGCCCAGGCGCCTGCCCAGCAGGGTGAAGTCACCGAGCCGGCGCGGATCCTGGCCGGTGAGCGGACGCCACGAAGCGGGCGCTTCGGCGCCGGGCGCCGCTTCGGGGGCCAGGGGGGTACGGGAGCGCAGCGACTCCATGCTCTCCACGCTGACCCCGAACCGCTTCAGCAGCCGGCGTTCGACGGCGGTGAACGGGCGGAAGGCCTCCGGCAGCGCGTCATCGCCGTCCGGGTGGGCGAGCCAGGCGGGGAAGTCCGGTGCGCGGCCCGCCAGTTGTTCCAGGTGACGGCCGATCCGGCGGCTGGTGCGGATCAGTTCGGCGCTGGGCACGGCGTCGAGCAGCGCGCTCTTGGCGTCCTCGGTGAAGTCGAAGATCCGGTGCTTGACGGGCACCGGCTCCGGCACCGGTGCCGGCGCGGGGCCGACCAGGCCGCCGAGGAACACCTCCGCAAGCTGCGCGGTGCGCGCCTGCCACGGCACCGCTGCCTGCACCAGCCGCATCACCGGCACCGACACCGGCGACACCGCCGCCAGATGCGCCGCGAGCCGGTACGCCTCAGGTGACGCGGCGTCCCGGAAATGCTGGACGGTGCCGACCTCACGGGCGGAGGTGACCGCCGCGTGGTGCCGGGGCTCGGTCAGCAGCGGCAGTTCCGCGGTGGTGCCGGGCGAGGCGACCAGCCGCGCCCACTGGTGCAGCGCCACGGCCGACGGCTCCAGCAGCGGGACGGGCACGCCGTGGAACGCGGCGAGTTCCGCGGGGAGCACCGGGTCGGCGACGTCCCAGGCGGTGTGCGGGCCGCCGGGCCGGTGGGTGGTGACCTGCCAGCGGTCGGCCTGGAGCCCCGAGCCGCGCCACAGTGACGGCGGCAGGGTGTGCAGCACGGCGGTGGGTCCGGCCGCGGCCCAGCGTTGCAGCACCTCGTGCATCCGGCCGGTGCGCCAGGCGGCCCCCATCCCGTCGCTGATCACCAGGACCAGGGTCTGCCCCGACGGGTCGGCGACCGACGACGGCGCCAGCGTGGCCTCACCGGGGTCGAACGGGCGCCCGCGCAGGGCGACTTCACCCGAGGTGCGGGTGTCCAGGCCGTGCACCTGGATCGAGCGGAAGGCGCCGAGCCGCTGGAGGGTGGTGCGCAGCTCCACCGCGAGCTGATGCCACAGCAGCATCGACAGACCGTCGTCCACCACCAGCACCAGGCGCAGCCAGCGCTCCCTGGCCGGACGCGTCACCACGTCCGGCAGCCGGGTCTCGGCGAACGCCGCCGCGGTCGCCGACTCGTCCAGCTCCTGCCGCCACCGGCTGGGCCGCTGCTGCTTCAGCGGCCGAAGGGCCCGCCCGACCAGCAGCTCCTGGGCGAGCGCCTTGACCTCGGGCACCCGCACCGGCAGCGCGGGCTGCGGCTCGTCGGGGTCCTGGGGCGCGACCGCGGGCGGTTCGGACGGGCGGGACCGCGGGGCGGCGTGCAGCTCGGGTACCGGAAGGTCGGGCAGCGGGTCGGTGCCGGGCTGCTCCGCCTGCGGCTCCGCGTCGTCCGTACCGGGTTCCGCCGGCACGTCGTCCGCCGCGTCCGGCACCGGGTCCTGGACGTCCTGCCGGGCGAGCGCCAGCGGCAGCCGCGCGCCCCGGCCGTCGTCCGGCAGCCGCCCGGCCAGCCAGAGCACGTCCAGGGCCTCCTGCGCGTCGAGGTCACAACCGGCAGCGCGCAGCACCCGCAGCGCGGCGCCGAGACGCTCCTCGCGCGCCGCGCCCTGTGCCCCGTCCACCGCGGCGTCCCCCGGATGTGTCATGGCGCTCAGACGTTTCCGGTCAGCTGGTGCAGGACGGCGTCGAGCAGGCCCTTGCCGTCCAGGTCCACGCCGCCTGCCCGCAGGAACACCGCGTTCAGCAGCTGGTCGGTGGCCAGTTCGCCGGGCGCGCGGCGGCTCAGGAACTTCTGGAGCACCCCGTCGGCCTCCTGGAGCGCGTCCGGGCCCAGATGCGCCGTGACGATCTCCCGCAGCCGTTCCTCGCCAGGCACCGGCAGGTCGAGGCGTACGCAGCGGCGCAGGAAGGCCGGCGGGAAGTCACGTTCGCCGTTGCTGGTGATGATGACGACCGGAAACTCGGTGCACTGCACCCGGCCCCTGCGGACGGTGACGGTCTCCTGGTGGTCGGCGGTGTGCACCTCGATCTCGGCCGACTCCTCGGGCAGCCGCACCAGTTCGGGGATCTCGAAGACGCCGTCCTCGAAGACGGTCAGCAGGTCGTTGGGCAGATCCACATCGCCCTTGTCCATCTCGTCGACCAGCAGCACCCGCGGCGCCGCACGCGGCACCAGCGCCGTGCCCAGCGGCCCGAGCCGGATGAAACTGCCGATGGACGGCTCCGCCTCGCCGCGGTCCCGGCTGAGCGTCGTCTCACGCAGCCGGCCGATGGCGTCGTAGCCGTAGAGCGCGTCCTGCACGCTGGAGCGGCTGTTGACCGGCCAGCGCAGCAGTTCGCCGAGGCCGAGTTCATGGGTGACGGCGCGGGCCAGCGAGGACTTGCCGGTGCCCGCCGGTCCTGTCACCAGCAGCGGGCGGCGCAGTTGCAGCGCCGCGCTCACCACGTCCGCGTGCTCACGGGAGATCAGGTACGGCAGCGGGGCGACGGAGCGGTCGTCCGGTGAGAAGCGGCGCCAGGGCGGCGCGGGCGGCATGGTCACCCGGCGCGGCACCCCGTCGCCACGGAAGAGCCGCCAGTCGTCGTCCGAAGGCGGCGGTGCGGGTTGCGGTACGTCGTTCACGGGCCCTCCTGAGGCTCCGACAGATGCAGTTGCGGCACCGTACGGTCGGCGTCCGCCCAGGCCAGCACCGGACGCCCGGTGAACTCCTGCGGCCGGTGGACGGACTTGGCACGGTAGGTCCTGACCTCTTCGGGCAGTTTTCTGGTGGTCACCGCCGTCATCTCGCGCACGGCGTGCGAGCCGCCGTCGTCCGCCTGCCGGTCCCACACCACCACCGGCACCCCCACGGACAGACAGGTCTGCACGATCGCTTCCCGCAGCGCCTGCGGGACGTCCACCGCCACCCGCACGGTGTCCGTACGGTCCAGCAGCATCGCGTACACCTCACGCACGCCCACCGCCGCGTCGTCCAGCCGCAGCGTGTGGCCGGTGTCCAGCTTCCGCCAGCGGTCCCGCCAGTCGTGCAGGAAGCGCTCCTTGCGGCGCAGATCGGGGCAGTTGACGACGAGCGGGTACCCCACGCCGAGCACTTCGGGCACCACGTCGTCGGGCCCCACGCTCTCCCATTCGTCGATGGGCAGATTCAGCGCGCCCCGGTCCACCAGCGCCTCCACCACCGGCCTGCTCTCCACCGGCGCGGTCCGGTACAGGGACTCCACCGCCCGCAGCAGCACCCGGGCGGCCTCGGTGGCGCTGTAGGTGACGTCGCCCTCGGTCGACACCTGCCGGAGTCCTGACCCCTCGTCGCACCACACCCGCAGCCGGTAGCGGTCCCCGGCCTCCAGGCCGATCTGGGCCAGCACCCGGGGGACGGTGCCCTGGGCCCGCGCCCGGTCCTGCGTCTGGTGCCAGCCGGCGGCCACCGAACGGCGTTCGGTCATCGCCTGGCGGGGGACGGCGAGCCGCTCGGCGACCCCGTCGGACCACAGGCGCAGATGAGCCCGCTGGGCGGGCGGGCAGAGCGCGGAGAAGTACTCGACGGCCGTCAGGAGGGCGGGCACGCGGGGGCCGCCCCGCTCGCTGCGGCTGTCGCCCGGCAGGTACTCCAGGTGGTCGAGGAGCGCGTCGAGTGCCTGGGCCGTGCCGGTTCCCGACACATCGGACGTGTCCCGCCCGAGATGCCCGGCCACTTCCTCCACCGGGAAGGAGGCGGTGCGGGGCAGCGCGGCCCGCACCGCCTCCGGCAGCCGGGCCAGGGCCGCGGCGGGCACCGTCGCCAGCACGTCGTGCAGCCTGCGGTACTCGCGCGGGGCCAGCAGCCGCGGCACCCGGGAGAGCCAGCCGACCGCGAGCAACTGCTCGGCGGCGTGCGGTTCGTTGCGCCGCAGCACCTCCGACAGCGCCGCCAGCGCCCGGGGTTCGGTGACCAGGAACGCGGCGAACTCCTCAGGGGAGGGCGAGGACGCGCCCTCGGGGTAGCCGTAGCCGCAGCGGCCGGCGACGGCCCGCGCGTAATCGGCGCGCCTGACCCCCGACGGCAGCAGGCTCTTCAGCAGGCTGCACAGCAGCCCCGCCGCCGGATCGTCCGCGTCCGCCTCGGGCGGGTCGAAGAGGTGCCCGGCGCCCGCAGCCCGGAGTTCTTCGGTGATCCGCTGCCAGGGGATGCCCCAGCTGCGCCGGGCGATGTGCTGCGGGGTGTAAGGCAGCGGCCGGCCGGCGGCGTCGGTGGGCGGCCCGACGTGCGCGCAGACGAGGCCGACCACGGCGTTGTGCATCGTGGACCACAGCGGGCCGCCGCTGTAGGCGGGCCCGATGGCCATGCCGGTGGGCCAGCCGTCCATGTAGCCGATCTCCCCGTCACAGGGCCCGACCCGGACGTCGGCGTAGGTGCTGCTGCGCGCCGAGCCGTGCCAGGCGCGCAGCATCTGTCCCTCGGCCATCGGCGCCCACTGGGGCACGTGCACCTCGCCGTCCGCCGCCTCGATCTCCAGCACCGCCAGGTCGCCCAGCCACTCGGCGTCCTGGAGTGGCCGTACCGGCAGCCGGCTCGCCGCACCGGGCCCGCCTGGCACCCGGCGCCTCGGCGGCAGCCAGTGGGTGACCGCCGCCCAGGTCCTGGTGACCTCGTGGGGCCGGTGGAGCGTCACCTTGACGCGTTCCCCGGACGGTTCCCGGTCGTCGAACATCGGGCGTTGCAAGGCGTCGTTGACGACATGGGCGCAGGTCAGCAGGGTGGTCGGGGCGAGCAGGACACCGGCGCCCGCGCTCTTGCCGTCCTTGCCCCGCAGCACCGAGACCACGGAGTACAGCGGCTGCGCCGACGGCGATCTGATCGAGGAGTGGAACCAGCCCACGCTCAGCCCCCGCTGCTGCCGGGCCGCCAGGACGCCGCGATCGTCAGATGGGCCTGGCCGGTGCCGCCCACGACGCCCAGTTTCAGATCCTGGCCGATCTGGACGCCGAAGGTCACCGTGACCTCCTCCGGCGGCTGCGGCGCCGACAGCACCGCGTCGTGCACCTCCTGGAGCAGTGAGCCGACGGGTGCGAGCGCCGCCCGTACCGTGCGCACCGCCATCCGGGACACCCGGCTGTCCCCGTCGCCCCGGGCGACCGGCACGCTGGGGCCCATGCCGTCGGGCAGCTCGGCCATCGCGTCCTCGTCCGGCGCGCCGGGGCACTCCGGGTGCCGGGACTCCCCGGCGTCATCGGGGAGTTGGCCGGCCCCGGGGGCGCCGTCCGGCCAGGGTGTGCCGTCGCCCGCCGTCACGTCGAACCGGATGGCGGTTCCGTCGGCGAGCTGGAGTTCGTTGAAATTTCCCACCCCTGCATTGTGCCGATCATCGCCGTCCGGGGCACGGTTGTTCCCAAACCGGTGCGGACATCCGGAGGTTGGCGCGGTCGCGGCGGTGGTGTCAGCGGTAGCGCAGGTGGCGGGCCCGTTCGGTACGGAAGCGGGCCAGGTCCTGCTGCCAGGCCGCGACCACGTCGTCGGTGCCGGCGCCCGCGTCGATCATCGTGCGGACCTGCGCCGAGCCGGTCAGCCGGTCGATGCCGTGGTCGGGGCGCCAGGCGAAGCCGCTCCACACCCGCTTCGCGGTGACCAGCAGCGCGATGCCGGTGCGGACCGGGTCGAACAACTCCCGGTCGTGGACGTGCAGTTGGACCCCGCCGATCGTCTTGCCGGCGAACTTCGAGAACGTCGGCGCGAAGTACGCCTCCCGGAAGCGGACCCCGGGCAGCCCGAGCGCGTTCACCGCCGCCGCCCACCGGCGGTCGATGCCGTCCGCGCCCAGGAGTTCGAACGGCCGGGTGGTGCCGCGCCCTTCGGAGAGGTTGGTGCCCTCGAAGAGGCAGGTGCCCGCGTAGACCAGCGCGGTGTCGGCGGTGGGCATGTTGGGGCTCGGCGGCACCCACGGCAGCCCCGTCGCGTCGAAGAAGTCGCCGCGCCGCCAGCCGCCCATCGGGACGGTTTCCAGCCGCACCGGGCGCCCGGCGGCCTTCGGCACGAACAGGTCGTTGAAGAGCAGGGCCAGCTCCAACGCCGTCATCCCGTGCGCCTGCGCGATCGGCTCGCGGCCGACGAACGAGGCGTAGGCCGGGTCGAGCACCGGTCCTGTGGCCGCGCGTCCGGTGACCGGATTGGGCCGGTCGAGCACCACGAACCGCTTGCCCGCCAGGGCGGCGGCCACCATGCAGTCGTACAGCGTCCAGATGTAGGTGTAGAAGCGCGCACCGACGTCCTGGATGTCGAACACCACGGTGTCCACGCCGGATTCGGTGAAGATCGCGGCGAGTTCCCTGCCGCTCCTGTCGTACGTGTCGTACACCGGGAGGCCGGTCGCCGGGTCGTCGTGGCGGCCCTCCGAGCCGCCCGCCTGCGCCGTGCCGCGGAAGCCGTGCTCCGGGCCGAAGACGGCGGTCAGCCGTACCCGGTCGTCGGCGTGCATGACGTCCACGATGTGCCGCAGGTCCCGGGTGACCCCCGTGGGGTTGGTGACGATGCCGGTCCGGTGCCCGTCCAGGAGCCGGTAGCCGTCGGCGGCCAGCCGGTCGAAGCCGGTGTGCACCGTTGTGCCGCCGTGGGCAGGACGCGCGGCGTGGGCCGGGCCCGCGGCGGCGCCGACCGTGGCCGCTGCGGCTCCGGTCGCCGCCAGGCGTCCGAGCAGAACGCGTCTCGACAGGGCCATGTGCGCACCTCCGTGAGCGGTGGGAACGACGTGCCCCGCGCACGCTAACGCTCCGTGGCCCGCCAGGGAACGATCCAGGCCGCCTGGGCACCTGGCCCTTCCGCTGGGACATACCGACTGGTTAGTCTGCGAGGCGAGCCGAGAACGACCGAGGGAGAGCCAGCGTGGAAGCCGTACGGGACCAGGCCGTCGTCGTGACCGGAGCGGGCGGGGGGATCGGCGCCGCGCTGGCCCGCAGGTTCGCCGCCGAAGGCGCCCGGGTGGTGGTCAACGACCTCGACGCGGCCAAGGCGGCCAGGACCGCACAGGAGATCGGCGCGGTCGCGGTACCCGGCGACGCGTCCGCCATCGTGCCCGCCGCGCGCGAGGCGCTCGGCGGCGCCGTCGACATCTTCTGCGCCAACGCCGGCGTCGGCACCGGCGGCGGCCCCGAAGCGCCCGACGAGGACTGGGCGCTGGCCTGGGACGTCAACGTCATGGCGCACGTACGGGCGGCGCGCGAGCTGCTGCCCGGCTGGCTGGCGCGGGGCAGCGGCAGGTTCGTCTCCACGGTGTCCGCCGCCGGCCTGCTCACCATGGTCGACGCGGCGCCGTACAGCGTCACCAAGCACGGCGCGTACGCCTTCGCCGAGTGGCTGTCGCTGACCTACCGGCACCGCGGCATCGACGTGCACGCGATCTGCCCGCAGGGCGTACGCACCGACATGCTGGCCGCCACCGGCGCCGCCGGGGACCTCGTACTGACCCCCACCGCCGTCGAGCCGTCCCAGGTCGCCGACGCGCTCTTCGACGCGATGCACGAGGACCGCTTCCTGGTCCTGCCGCACCCGGAGGTCGCCGGCTACTACACCGCACGCGCCACCGAACCGGACCGCTGGCTCGGCGGCATGAACCACCTCCAGCGCAAGCTGGAGCAGGCCGAGGGCCGCGACGTGCGGTAGCCGGGGCGGGCAGGGCCGGCCGGACGCCGGCCGGGCCACCCCGCGCACCACCTCGGATGTGCCTTCAGGGACGATCAGGCGATCAGGAAGAAAGGGCCGCACCCCGATGACCACGTACCAGGACAAGCCGTGGCTGACGCAGCTCAACGACGCGCAGCGGGCCCCCGTCCGGCCGCCCGCCTCGACGCTGCACGCCTTCCGTGACGCCGTCGGCCGGGCGCCCGACCGCACCGCGCTCGCCTACTTCGACGGCCGGCTCTCCTACGCGGAGACCGACGCGCTCTCCGACGGGATCGCCGCGCACCTCGCCGGGCGCGGTTTCCGGCGCGGCGACCGGGCGGCGGTCATGCTCCAGAACACCCCGCACTTCGTGCTCGCCGTCCTCGGCGTGTGGAAGGCCGGCGGCGTGGTCGTCCCCGTCAACCCCATGTACAAATCAGGCGAGATGACGCACATCCTGCACGACGCCGAGGTCACCGCCGTCGTCTGCGCCGACCGCACCTGGGACGCCTTCCTCCGCGCCACCGCAGCCGAAGCCCCCTCCGTACGGATCGCCCTGACCGCCTGTGAGGCGGGACTCCAGACCCGCGACGACACCCGGGTGCTGCGCGGCGAACGGCTCGGGCCGCGGGAGGGCGCCGACGACCTGCTGACCGTGGCGCGGGCGGCGGGCGCCCCGTACCCGGTGCCCGAAGACGCCGGGCTCACCGCCGACGACGTGGCGCTGATCAGCTACACGTCGGGCACCAGCGGCACCCCCAAGGGCGCCACCAACACCCACGGCAACATCACCTACAACGCCGAACGCCAGCGCACCGGCCTCGGCGTGCCCGAGGGCGCCACCTACTTCGCGCTCGCCCCGCTCTTCCACATCACCGGCATGGTCTGCGAACTGGTCGCCTCCTTCGCCAACACCGGCACCCTCGCGCTGGCCTACCGCTTCGACGCCGGCGTGGTGCTCGACGCCTTCCTGGAGCACCGCCCCGCCTTCACCGTCGGCCCGTCCACCGCCTACATGGCCCTGATGGCGCACCCCGGGGTCACCCGCGACCACTTCGCGTCGTTCGCGACCCTGTCATCGGGCGGCGCGCCGCTGCCGCCCGCCCTGGTGGAGTCCTTCCGCACCGGCTTCGGCCCCTACCTGCACAACGGCTACGGGCTGACCGAGTGCACCGCCCCGTGCGCCAGCGTCCCGCCCGGCAAGCGGGCACCGGTCGACAAGGTCTCCGGCACCCTCGCGGTCGGCGTGCCGGGCCCCGACACCGTCGTACGGATCATGGACGAGGAGGGCCGGGACGTGCCGTTCGGCGAGCAGGGCGAGATAGCGGTGCGCGGCCCCCAGGTCGTGCCCGGCTACTGGCGGCGCCCCGACGCCACCGCCGAGGCGCTGCCGGACGGTGAACTCCGCACCGGCGACATCGGGTTCATGGACCGCGACGGCTGGCTCTACGTCGTCGACCGCAAGAAGGACATGATCAACGCCTCCGGCTTCAAGGTCTGGCCCCGGGAGGTAGAGGACGTCCTCTACACCCACCCGGCGGTGCGCGAGGCGGCGGTCGTCGGCGTGCCCGACGCCTACCGCGGGGAGTCGGTGAAGGCGTACGTCAGCCTGCGGCCCGGCAGCGAAGCGGACCCCGCCGGGCTGTCCGGCTACTGCAAGGAACGGCTGGCGGCGTACAAATACCCCCGGGAGGTCGAGATCCTGCCCGAGCTGCCGAAGACCACGAGTGGCAAGATCCTCCGACGGGAGCTGCGCGACCGTGCCTGACGTGGGTGCGCCCCGCGCCCGGCTCCCGAAGGATCCGCGTACGACGAAGGACAGGTGAGGGCGATGGCCGGCACGAAGGACGGCGCCACCGGCGGCGCCACGAAGCCGGTGGCCCAGCGGCTGCTCGCCACCGCCACCAGGCTCTTCGCCGAGCAGGGCTACGACCGCACGTCCGTCCAGGAGATCGTCGACGCGGCGGGTGTCACCAAGGGCGCGCTCTACCACTACTTCGGCTCCAAGGACGACCTGCTGCACGAGGTCTACGGCCGGGTGCTGCGCCTCCAGCAGGAGCGCCTCGACCACTTCGCCGGCGCCGACGCCCCGGTCGAGCAGCGGCTGCGGGACGCCGCCGCCGACGTCGTGGTCACCACCATCGAGAACCTCGACGACACCAAGATCTTCTTCCGCTCGATGCACCACCTGGGACCGGAGAAGGACAAGCAGGTGCGGGCCGAACGGCGGCGCTACCACGAGCGGTTCCGGGCGCTGGTCGAGGAGGGGCAGCGCGCCGGCGTGTTCGCCGCCGACATCCCCGCCGACCTCGTCGTGGACTACCACTTCGGTTCGGTCCACCACCTCGGCACCTGGTACCGCGAGTGCGGCCCGCTCACCCCGCAGCAGGTCGCCGACCACCTCGCCGACCTGCTGCTGCGGGCACTGCGCCCGTAGCGGGGAACGCTGCGCCCGTAGCCGGGAACACCACCCCGCCCCCCGGCGTTGTGGCCCCGCAGGGGGCGCGCCCGACCCCTACGGGAGGCGTTCGACCGCGCCCTACGGATCCCCGTACGTCTACCGGTACCGCTTCAGCTCACGCCGGGCCAGCGAGCGCTGGTGCACCTCGTCGGGGCCGTCCGCGAGTTGCAGCGTCCGGGCGCCCGCCCACAGTTCGGCCAGCGGGAAGTCCTGGCTGACGCCGCCCGCGCCGTGCAGCTGCACCGCCTTGTCGAGGATGTCCACGACGGTGCGCGGGGTGGCGATCTTGATGGCCTGGATCTCGGTGTGCGCGCCCTTGTTGCCGACGGTGTCCATCAGCCAGGCGGTCTTCAGCACCAGCAGTCGCAGCTGCTCCACCGCGACCCGGGCGTCCGCGATCCACTCCTGCACCACGCCCTGCTGGGCCAGCGGCTTGCCGAACGCGGTACGCGCCACCGCCCGCTTGCACATCAGCTCGATGGCGCGCTCGGCCATGCCGATCAGCCGCATGCAGTGGTGGATCCGCCCCGGGCCCAACCGCGCCTGGGCGATGGCGAAGCCGCCGCCCTCCTCGCCGACGAGGTTGCCGGCCGGCACCCGCACGTCGTCGAAGATCACCTCGGCGTGCCCGCCGTGGTAGTGGTCCTCGTAGCCGTAGACCTGCATGGCGCGCTTGACGGTCAGGCCGGGGGTGTCGCGCGGCACCAGCACCATCGACTGCTGGCGGCGGATGTCCTCGCCGTCCGGGTCGGTCTTGCCCATCACGATGAAGATCTGGCACAGCGGGTTCATCGCGCCGGAGATGTACCACTTGCGGCCGTTGATGACGTAGTCGTCGCCGTCCCGGGTGATGTGCGTCTCGATATTCGTCGCGTCCGACGACGCCACATCGGGCTCGGTCATCGCGAACGCCGACCGGATCTCACCGGCCAGCAGCGGATCGAGCCACTGCTTCTGCTGCGCGGCGTTGCCGAACTGCGCCAGCACCTCCATGTTGCCGGTGTCGGGCGCCGCGCAGTTCAGCGCGGTCGGCGCCAGCTGCGGGCTGCGGCCGGTGATCTCGGCGAGCGGCGCGTACTGGAGGTTGGTCAGCCCGGCGCCGTGCTGTGCGTCGGGCAGGAAGAGGTTCCACAGTCCCCGGCGCCGCGCCTCGGCCTTCAGGTCCTCGACGATCGCTGGGGTGTCCCAGGGTGAGGCGAGCTGCGCCCGCTGCTCGTGGACGGTCTCCTCGGCGGGCAGGACGTGCTCGTCCATGAACGCCAGCAGCTGCTCGCGGAGTTCTTCCGTCCTGGCGTCGAATGCGAAGTCCATGGGTGGCTCAGCCTTCCTTGAGGGTGGTCAGTCCGCGGTCGATGAACACGGGCACCAGCTCGCCGATCCGGTCGAAACCGGCGCCGACGGTCTGGCCGAGCGTGAAGCGGTAGTGGATGCCTTCGAGGATCACGGCGAGCTTGAACCAGGCGAAGGCCGTGTACCAGGCGATGGCCGAGGTGTCCCGGCCGGAGCGGGCGGCGTAGCGCTCGATCAGCTCGGCGGGGGAGGGGTGGCCGGGCGCGCCGCTCGTGGTGCTGACGGGCGAGGCGGGCAGGCCCAGGTCCGCGCTGTACATCGCCAGCAGCCCGAGGTCGGTCAGCGGATCGCCGAGGGTGGACATCTCCCAGTCCAGGACCGCCTTGAGGGTGTCGTCGGCGCCGACGAGGACGTTGTCGAGACGGTAGTCGCCGTGCACGACGGCCGCCGCGGACGAGGCGGGCAGCGTCCGGCCCAGCGTCTCGTGCAGCTCGTCGATGCCCGGCAGGTCACGGTTCTTCGACGCCGCCAACTGCTTTCCCCAGCGCCGCAGTTGACGCTCCAGGAAGCCGTCGGGGCGCCCGAAGTCGCCGAGGCCCACCGCGTCGGGGTCGACCGCGTGCAGGTCGACGAGGGTGTCGACGAGTGAGAGCACCACCGCGCGGGTGCGCTCGGCGCCCAGCGGCGCCAGCTGCTCGGCCGTGCGGTACGGCGTGCCTTCGACCAGCTCCATCACGTAGAAGGGCGCGCCGATCACCGACTCGTCCTCGCACAGCAGCAGCGCTTCGGGCACCGGCACGGGGGTGCCGTGCAGCGCGCTGATCACCCGGTGCTCGCGCCGCATGTCGTGCGCGGTGGCGAGGACATGGCCCAGCGGCGGGCGGCGCACGACCCAGGAGGAGGTGCCGTCGGCGACGCGGTAGGTGAGGTTGGACCGCCCGCCTTCGATCAGCTGCGCGCACAGCGGCCCTGCGGTGAGACCCGGCCGCGCGCGCTCCAGATGGCCGCGCAGACGTTCCAGGTCGAGACCGGGTGGAGTCTCCCGGTCCGCGCCCGGTGGGGGAGGGGTGCCCTTGCTCATCGTGCTCCTCCGTACGGAGTGGACGGCCGGACTCCGGACGGTGCCGGCCGCTGGGTCACTGAGTCGCCGGGCACGATCATGCCGACTAGTCGGTATGGAGTCCAGAGGTGGAACATGGGGCGTCGGTCACGCACGGGTGCGCGGACCCGCGACCGGGGCCCGCGCGCCCGCCGCCGACCCTCAGGCGTGGCAGCAGATCGGCACCCCGCCGTTGAGCGCCGTCATGTCCCCGAACCCCATCAGCGCGTCCAGCGGCGCGCCCGGCTCGCCGCCCGCCAGCTCCGCGTACGCGCGGTGCAGGTTGGCCACCAGCCGCTCGCTCTCGGCCAGTTCGGCGAAAGGACCGAGGTCGGCGCCCTTGGCCACCTCCAGCGGCGTCCGCCCGTCCGCCCTGCCCTGCCGCGCCAGCTCGTCGACGAACCGCAGATAGCGCTCGATGCCGTCGTACACCTCGGGCCCGGTCACCGGACCGTGCCCCGGGACGACGGTCACCGCGTCCAGCGAGCGCAGCAGCTCCAGTGCGCGCAGCGACCCGGCGAGCGAGCCCATGAAGACGAACGGGGTGCCGCCGTTGAAGACCAGGTCACCGGTGAAGACGATGCGCTGCTGCGGCAGCCAGACGATCGTGTCGCCCGGGGTGTGGGCCACGCCCGGGTGGATCAGCTGCACCTCGATGTCCCCGACGTGCACGGTGAGGGTGTCGGTGAAGGTCACCGACGGCGGCGTCAGCGGCGTCTCGCCGTAGTCCACATCCGGCCACACCGCGTGCAGTTGGAGCCCGGCGGCGAGCAGCTCGCTGCGGCAGGCGGCGTGCCCGATGACCGTCGCATCGGGCGTGAACACCGCGTTGCCGTAGGTGTGGTCGCCGTGGTGGTGGGTGTTGACGACGGTGCGCGGGGCCGGGGCGCCGCTCTCCGCGATCAGGCGGGCCAGCAGCCGCGCCCGGCGCTCGGTGGCCGCGGTGTCCACCACCAGGGTCGTGCCGCCGTCGGTCACCACACCGGCGTTGTTCAGGCACCAGCCGCCGTCCGGCTGGACGAACGCGCTGACCCCGGGGGCCAGTTCGGTGAGGTAGGGCTCGGCGAGCTGAGGCTCGGTCATGCGGGAGTTCCTCCAAGGCGATGGGTACACACCCGCCGCCCCGGGGAGGGCCGTCACGGCTCCCCGGCCGCGGCGGCGGGTCGCGTCACCGTACCGCCGGAGCCACCCGGGCCCGTCGGCCGGGACACCGCTGTGACCTGCGGCCCGTCGTCGACCTGCGGCCCGTCGCCCGGCGCCGCGGGCGCCCCGGCACAGGACCGCTCACAGTCCGGGCAGCAGCAGGGCCGCGCCCAGGACCGCGAAGGCGACCGTGCAGCCGGCCAGCAGCAGGGCGCTGCGCGGCGCCAGGCGGGGCGGTCGGCCCGCGGCCATCGCTCGCATCCGGCGGTGCGCCACCAGCCCGAACACCAGCCACGCCACCCCCACCAGCGCCACCGCCGCCACCTGGCCTGCCCCCGGCCCCCGGCTCTGCGCCAGCTGCCGGGCGGCCAGCACCGTGACCGCCGTGCAGGACAGGGTGGTACGCCGCCACGCCAGCCGGGTGCGTTCGGGCTGCAGCCCGGGATCCCGGTCGTCCCGTGCCGGCGGCCCGGCGCCCCGGTGCTCTCCCGTGGCCATCGGTCAGCGGGTCCAGCCGAGCGCGACCAGGATCACCATCGCCACCGCCAGCGCCCCGACCCCCAGGGCCAGCAGCGAGGGGAAGCGGGAGACCGGCAGATCCGTGCCACGCCGCATGGCCCGCTCGCAGCGCACCCAGTGGTTCACCGCGCGCACCGCGCACAGCGCCCCGCACACCAGCAGGAAGACGGTGAACGTCACTCGCAGCCCGGGGTGCAGCCCCGGCAGGAACTGGTCCACCGCGAAGCCGCCGCCGACCAGCGCGAGGCCGGTCCGCAACCAGGCGAGCAGGGTACGTTCGTTGGCCAGCGAGAAGCGGTAGTCGGGGGTGGTGCCCTCCTCGCGGACCCGCGCGGGCGAGAACCACAGCCGTACCGCCGCGCCGAGCGACCGCAGTCCGTCGATCATGACCGAAACCCTACCGGCCGGTCCGCGCCGCCCTCGGGCGCGGTGGACATCAGCCCTTCCCGGAGGCGCGCCACTCCAGCATCCGCCGGTACGCCGCCAGCCCGTCCGGCACCCACGGCCACGCGTCGAGGCGCTGCGTCAGCTCGTCATCCGTCAGGAACGTGTGCCAGGCGACCTCCGACTCCTGCGGAGCGACCGGCAGCGTGCAGCGCACTTCGTAGACCGCCGACCACCAGGAGTGCTCGTCCTCCTCGTAGAGGAAGGTGAAGCACGGCTCCGGCTGCCCGAGCCCCTCGACCCCCAGCTCCTCCTCGGCCTCGCGCAGGGCCGCCTCGTCGTAGCTCTCGCCGGCTCCCACGACCCCGCCGACGAACATGTCGTAATGCGAGGGGAAGACCAGCTTCCGGTCGGTCCTGCGGTGCACGAAGATCCGGTCATCGGCGTCCCTGACCAGGACGAAAGCGCACCGGTGCCGCAGGTTGCGGGCGTATGCCTCACCGCGCGGCGCCTGCCCCACCACCCGGTCGCACTCGTCGACGATGTCGAGGATCTCGTCCGCGTTGAGCGGTTGCTGATCAGTCATGGGCCCATGCAATCACCCGCGCGGGGCGGGCCGGGCGGCCGGGAGGGCCCGCACGCCGCGGCCGGGCGCCGGGCCGCCGCTTCAGTGCGGCTGCAACGCGCGCAGCGGGTGGTGCCTGCCCGAGCCCGGCGGCATCGCCGGGTGCCTGCCGATCAGGACGATGCCCACGACGATCGCCACGATCCCGGCCGCCTCCCAGGCCAGCGCCCCGGGGGTCAGCCGGAGCCGGTCGCCGAGGAACCCCACCCCGCAGGCGATCCCGGCCAGCGGCTGCGCCGCCGTCAGCGCGGGCAGCGACAGCCGCAGCGGCGCCGACTCGAAGGCGCTCTGCACCAGGAGCAGCGCCGTCACCCCGAGCACGAGAACCGTGTACGGCTGCCAGCTGGTGGCGATCGCCGGCCAGCCGCCCCGCGTGAACAGATCGCCGCTCATCCGGGTCAGCGCGTCCTGGAGCCCGTAGAGCAGTCCGGCGGCGACACCGAGCAGCGCCGCCTCCAGGGCCAGCCACACGCGCTTGGCGCAGGCCGTCAGCAGCAGGGCGGTGCCCAGGACGATGCCCATGATCAGCCACTGGACCAGCGGATCGGCCGCGCTGCGCCCGCCGTGCGGCCGGCCCGCCACGATGAAGGCCGTGACACCCCCGGCCAGCAGCCACAGGCCGGCCCACCCGCTGCGGCCGAGCCGCTGCCGGGTCAGCCACCGCGACAGCGCCATCGCGAACAGCAGGTTCGTCGCCAGCAGCGGCTCGACCAGCGTGATGTCGCCCATCCCCAGCGCGAAGGCGCCGAGCGCCATGCCGCACACCATCAGCCCGATGCCGGCCAGCCAGCGCGGCATCCGCATCAGATCGAGCAGCAGCCGCGGGGAGAGGAAGTCCTTCATGGGGGCGTGCTGCGCCGCCGCCTGCTGGAAGACGAAGCCCAGCCCCAGACAACAGGCCGCGCCCAGGGCCAGCAGGATCACCGTCACGTCGCACACCTCGTATCGCGCGGGGTGGAGGTGTGCCTGAGGATAGCCACCCGACGGCCCGGGTGCGGTGGCCGTCGTCACCCCGGCCTGCCGCGGCGGCCGTGCTGACCGGTCGGTAGCACGTGGTTGACGGCGGTGGCCGGGGCGCTGAGGATCGGATCACCACGGCGGCCGGGGCGTCCGGCGCGCCCCGGTGAGGAGAGCTGAGATGGCGTACGACGCTGATGTGATCGTGATAGGCGCGGGTCTGGCGGGCCTGGCGGCCACCGCGGAGCTCGTGGACGCGGGCCGCAAGGTGATCCTCATCGACCAGGAGCCCGAGCAGTCCATCGGCGGGCAGGCCCACTGGTCCTTCGGCGGCCTCTTCCTCGTCGACTCTCCCGAACAGCGCCGGCTGCGGATCCGCGACAGTCACGCCCTCGCCTGGCAGGACTGGCTCGGCACCGCCGGATTCGACCGCCCCGAGGACCACTGGCCCCGCAAATGGGCCGAGGCGTACGTCGACTTCGCCGCGGGCGAGAAGCGCTCCTGGCTGCACCGGCAGGGCCTGCGGCTGTTCCCCGTCGTCGGCTGGGCCGAGCGGGGCGGCTACGACGCGACGGGGCACGGCAACTCCGTACCGCGCTTCCACATCACCTGGGGGACGGGGCCCGGCATCGTCGCGCCGTTCGAGCGGCGGGTGCGCGCCGGTGTCGCCCGCGGCCTGGTGGAGCTGCGCTTCCGGCACCGGGTGACGGGGCTCGCGCGCAGCGCGGGCAGCGTGGACACGGTCAGTGGCGAGGTCCTGGTGCCGTCGGCCGCCGAGCGCGGCACGCCCAGCAGCCGCGAGGTGGCCGGCGCCTTCGAGCTGCGCGCGCAGGCCGTGATCGTGACGTCGGGCGGCATCGGCGGCAACCACGACCTGGTGCGGGCCAACTGGCCCGAGCGTCTCGGCACCCCGCCACGGCGGATGCTGTCCGGGGTGCCCGCGCACGTCGACGGCAAGATGCTGGGCATCGCCGAGGCGGCCGGCGGCCGGATCATCAACCGCGACCGCATGTGGCACTACACCGAGGGCATCGACAACTGGAACCCGATCTGGCCGATGCACGGCATCCGGATCCTGTCGGGCCCTTCCCCGCTGTGGCTGGACGCCACCGGCAAGCGGCTGCCGGTACCGCTCTTCCCCGGCTTCGACACCCTCGGCACCCTCGAACACATCATGCGGACCGGCCATGACCACACCTGGTTCGTGCTCACCCGGAAGATCATCGAGAAGGAGTTCACGCTCTCCGGATCGGAGCAGAATCCGGATCTGACCGGAAAGAGCATCCGCGACGTGCTCGGCAGGGCCCGCGGCGGCGCGCCGGGCCCGGTGCAGGCGTTCATGGACCACGGCGTGGACTTCCTCGTCGAGCGGTCGCTCGGCACGCTGGTCCGCCGGATGAACGAGCTGACCGGCGAGCCGCTGATCGACGAGGCGGCGCTGCGCGGCGAGATCGTCGCACGCGACCGCGAGATCGCCCACCCCTTCACCAAGGACCTCCAGGTCACCGCGATGCGCGGGGCCCGCAAGTACCTAGGCGACCGGCTGATCCGCACCGCGGCCCCGCACCGGCTGCTCGACCCCAAGGCGGGCCCGCTGATCGCCGTACGCCTCAGCATCCTCACCCGCAAGACGCTCGGCGGGCTGGAGACGGACCTCTCCTCGCGGGTGCTGGGCGAGGACGGCGCCCCTCTGCCGGGTGTCTACGCGGCGGGTGAGGCGGCCGGGTTCGGCGGCGGCGGCGTGCACGGCTACCGCTCCCTGGAGGGCACCTTCCTCGGCGGCTGCCTGTTCTCCGGGCGCACCGCGGGCCGGGCGGCGGCGAAGGCGGTGGCCTGACGGGGTGTCAACCGGCGCCCCCGGCGCGCCCGCGCCCGTCCTGAGTGAGTGGTCAACACCCTGGAAGGCAAGCGGAGTTGACGGATTCGGTCATTCGCCGCACAGCCTTGACGCCGGGCAGTGCCGCCCGCTTTGCTGTGCGTGACCAACCGGTGGCGGACAGGGCACGGATCCTGCACATGCGGGCCGCGCGACGGAGCCGGACACCGTGCCCCGAGGGCGCCCCGCACGGGTGACGCCGCCGCGCCGGGAGGCCGGGGCAGGTGCGGGCGGACCGGCCCGCCCGGCCGCCAGGGACGACACACGGTGAGGTGAACGCGCGGTGCAGCACGTCATGGAGGCACCCCTTCCATGACCCCTCCGCCGCCACCCCTGGGCCGCCCCCGCCGCAAGGACGCGCCGGTCCTCACCCCGGACCTGGGCGACACCCAACTCGTCGCGGCAGCCGACGCGTTGGCCCACGGCAGATGGATGCGGGTGCGCACCCTGCTCGCCGGGACCGGCGAGGACTGGGACCGCAGGGGGCACCGTCTGGTCGTGCTCGGCGCGACACCGGGCGCCGCCGCCTGGGCCCGCGAGTGGCTGCTCGCCGAACCCGAGAGCGGCGACGCCGTGACCCTCGCCGCCCTCGCCGCCGTGCACCTCGCCCTGCACGGCAAGGAGGACACCGAAACGGCCGAAACCGCCTGCCGGACCGCGGCCCGCATGTTGCCCGCCGACCCCACCCCCTGGCTCGGCTCCCTCCTGCTGGCCCGCCACGGCGGCACCCCCGACAGCCGCGAGCAGGCGTTCGACCGGATCAGGGCCCGCCACCCCGATCACCACCACGCCCACCACCTCATGGCGGCCTGCCTCGCCGAACACCAACAGGGCACCGCCGACGACCCGTTGCACCAGGTCTACGACTTCGCCGCCTGGGCCGCCGAACAGGCACCCGCCGACTCCCCGCTCGCCGTGCTGCCCGTCGTCGCCCACGCCGAGCGCTACCGCGTACTGGCCGCGGCCGGCGCCGCACCCCGCGACCCGCGGGACTCCGCGCACTGGACCACCCGCCGCGCCCGCCAGGCCATGAAGACCGCCTTCGACTGGTGGCTGGAGTGGGAGGGCGAGGACCACCCGCGCGGCAAGGTCGACCTCAACTTCCTCGCCCACGCCAAGTTCCACGAAGGCCGGATGGCCGAGGCGGCGGCCCTCTTCCACCGCATCGGCCCCTACGTCACCCCGGCGCCCTGGTCGTACCCGGACCGCGACGCCCGCAAGGCGTTCAAGGCCGCCCGCGACACCGCGTTCCGCTCCACCTGACCCGGCGCCGCTCGTCCCGCCCCACGGAAAGGACAACCCCGCCATGCCGACGGGCAGTTCGGGAAGTACGCGCAGCGCCGCCACCGCGCACGGCACCGGGCGGCCGGACCGCCCCGGGCGCGCGATCAGCACCTTCAAAGGGCAGGAACGCGCGCTGCGGGCCGGCCGGATCGGCACCCCGGGACTGCTGCTGTCCGTCCTCGCCGCCAGCGCCCCGCTGATGGTCGTCGCCGGGGTCATGGTGACCACCTATCAGGTCATGGGGATCGTCGGGCAGCCGCTGCTGTTCGTCATCCTCGGCGTGGTCATGACCCTGTTCGGCGTCGGCTACGCCGAGATGAGCCGGCACGTCCACAACGCCGGAGCCTTCTACGCCTGCATCGCCCGCGGCCTCGGCGGCACCGTCGGATCCGGCGCCTCCTTCGTCGCCCTCGCCGCCTACAGCGCCCTCCAGGTCGGCATCTACGGCATCTTCGGCTTCGAGGTCGCCGGACTCCTCGGCCGCTACCTGTCGGTGACCGTCGCCTGGTGGATCCCCGCGCTGGCCGGGGTGGCCGTCATCGGAGCGCTCGGCGCCCTGAAGACCGACCTCAACGCCAAGGTGCTCGGCGTCCTGCTCGTCATCGAGGTCGCCCTGATCGCCGTCTCCGACGTCGCGTTCGCCGCCGCACCGGGACCGCAGGGCCTGTCCCTGCACGCCTTCGACCCGTCCGCACTCGGCGGGGCGGGAATCGGCACCGCCCTGTGCTTCGCCGTCGCCGCGTTCGTCGGCTTCGAACAGGCCCCCGTCTACGCCGAGGAGACCAGCCGCCCGCAGACCGTCGTGGCCCGGGTGATGTTCCTCGCCGTCGGATTCGTCGCGGTGTTCTTCGCCGTCAGCTCCTGGCTCATCGGCGTCGCCACCGGCCCGGGGAACGTCGTCGCCGCGGCCGGCAAGGAGGGCCCGGAGCTGATCTTCTCGCTCACCGGGCCCCGGCTCGGCGCCGCCTTCACCGATGCCCTGCACCTGTTCTTCGTGACCGGGATCTTCGCCTCGATGCTCAGCTTCCACAACGTCGTGGCCCGCTACGCCTTCGCGATGGGCCGCGAGGGCCTGCTGCCCGCCGCCCTCGGCAGGACCGCGAAGTCCAACGGCGCCCCGGCCACCGGCTCCCTGCTCCAGACCGTCGTCTCCGCCGTCGTCGTCCTCGGCTTCACCCTCGGCGACCACTCCCCGGCAGGCGACCCCGCCACCCCCGTCCTCGCCCTCTTCACCTGGGGCGGCAACGTCGGCGCGCTCGGCGTGATCCTGCTGATGGCCACCGCGTCCGTCGCCGTCATCGCCTTCTTCGTCCGCCGCGGCGCGGGCCGCGCCCAGGCCGCCAGGCTGCTCGCCTCCGGCCTCGCCGCGCTGGCCCTGCTGGCCGTACTGGCCTACGCCGTCAAGGACTTCGACGTCCTGGTCGCCGCGGATCGGAGCTCCGCGCTGCGGTGGCTGCTGCCGTCGCTGATCGGCGTCGCGGCCCTCGTCGGCCTCGTCCACGGCCGGGTGCTGCGGGTGCGCAGGCCGGCCGTGCACGCCAGGATCGGCCTGGGCAACGAAGCCTTCCAACTGGAGAAAGCGGCCGGAGAGGGCCACGGAACACCGCCGCCCGCGCCGCACCGCGCCGCCCCGAAGAAGCGCCGACCAGGCCCGTGACGGCCACCTCTGCAACCCCCTCGGTTGCAGAGAAACCTCTGCAAAGGACCCTCTGCCTCCCTACCCTGGGCACATGACCGAGGCCCACGAGCAGCCCACGCCCCCGGGGCAGGAACCGGCACCCTCCGGCGCCCGGCCCACCCGCCACCTGGACGCCCGCAGCCTGCGCGGCATCGCCCACCCGCTGCGGATGCGGATCCTGGAACTGCTGACCCTCGACGGCCCCGACACCGCCACCGGACTCGGCCGCCGCCTCGACGAGAACACCGGCACGGTCAGCTGGCACCTGCGGCACCTCGCCGACCACGGCTTCATCGAGGAGGAGACCGGCCGCGGCACCCGCCGCGAGCGCTGGTGGCGCGCGGTCGCGGCCACCCGCAACCTCGACACCAACCGCTTCCGCGACGACCCCGGCAGCCGGGCCGCACTCGGCATCTACGTCGACGAAATCGTCCGGCAGCAGTTCCGGCAGGTCGCCCGCTACGTCGCCGAGGACTGGGATCCGGCCTGGCGGGACGCCGGAACCCTCACCCAATGGCACGGCCTGCGCCTGACCAGTGACCAACTCGCCGCACTCAACGAGGAGTTGGCCGAGGTCGTGGACCGGCACCGGACGGCGGCACGGCAGCCGCCGGCCGAGACCGGAACCGCGCCGGAGTCCCGGCCCGTCCTCGTCCAGCTGCAGTCCTTCCCCCGCAAGGAACGGCACAGGACATGAGCGGACTGCTGCGCAGGCACCGGGACTTCCGGCTGCTGTGGTGCGGCGAGACCGCGGGAAAGTTCGGCGCCGCGGTCACCGGCGTCGCCCTGCCGCTGGTCGCGGTCGCCACCCTGCGGGCCGGCACCTTCGCCGTCGGCCTGCTCGCGGCGTGCAGCTGGCTCCCGTGGCTGCTGATCGGTCTCCCGGTCGGCGTCTGGGTGGACCGGGTGCGCCGACGGCCCCTGATGCTGGCCGCCGCCGCCCTCTCGCTGGCCCTGTTCACCGCCGTCCCCCTGATCGCCGCCGCAGGCGGGCTCACCATCGGCCTGCTGATCGCGCTCGCCCTGCTGGCGGGCGCCGCCGCGGTGGTCTTCCAGACCGCCTACAGCGCTTACCTCCCCGTCCTCCTCGCCCCCGCCGACCGCGCGGAGGGCAACGCCGCCCTGCACGGCAGCGCGTCGGCCGCACAGATCGCCGGACGGGGGGCGGCCGGCGCGCTCATCCCCTGGGCGGGCGCGGTCGGCGGGCTCTTCGCCCAGGCGGCGGCCTTCCTGGTGTCCGTCCTGTGCCTGCTGGGCATCCGCCACCGCGAGCCCCGTCCGGCCACCGCTCCCGGCGGCCCGCGCTCCGTGACGGCCGAGGTCGCCGCGGGGCTGCGACTGGTCGCCCGCGACCCGTGGTTCCGTACGCTGACGCTCTTCGGCGCCGCGTCCAACCTCGCCCTGATGGGGTACCAGTCGCTGCTCCCGGTCTTCCTGGTCCGCGAGGCCGGCCTGCCGCCCGCCGCCGTCGGCGGACTGCTGGCCGCGGCCGGCGCGGGCGGGCTGGCCGGCGCCTTCCTGGCCCGCCGGGCCGCCGACAGGTTCGGCACCGCCCGCGCCACCCTGCTGTGCGAACTGCTGCTGCCCTTGCCGGTGTTGCTGATCCCCCTGACGTCCGCGGGAGCCGGCGCCCTGCTGTACCTCGCGGGCGGAGGTGCCGTCTCGGCCGGTGTGGTGGCGGGGAACATCATCAAGGCGGGCTTCCAGCAACGCCGTTGCCCACCGCACCTGCTCGGCCGGCTCACCGCCTGCGCCGCCTTCCTCAACTACGGAACGCTGCCGCTGGGCGCCCTGCTCGGCGGCGCACTCGGCTCCCTGCTCGGCGTCCGCACCGCGATGTGGATCACGACGGCGGGTGTCCCGCTCGCCGGCCTGATCCTGCTCTGCTCCCCGGTCCGCCGGGTCCGCGAGCTGCCGGGGGCCGACCCCGGTCCCACCCGGGGGAGCGCAACCGCCCCGGCGGCCGACGGGATGCACCCCGCGCAGCCCACCGCATGAGCACCGGGCCCGGCCTTACGACCTGGGGAGTCAGCTCTCCAGCGCCTCCCGCACGCGCCGCGACACCGTGAACGCGTACAGATCGAGCACCCCGGGCGGCGGCGCGATGCCAGGACCGCCCGCGCGGATCCACGCCGCGATGTCCGCCAGCGCGTCGTCGTCGTTGACCAGACCCAGCCACACCGGCCGCCCGCCCGCCGCCCGGCCCGCGGCCGACGGCTGCACCACGACCACGTTGGCCTGATCGCAGACGTCCAGACACTCGGAGGCCCGTACCGGCGCGGCACCCGCGAGCGCGGCCCGCAGCCGGGGTATCTGCCCGGCGTGATCAACACCCGGGATCTTGGCGCCGTCGCCGCAGCAGCAGCCACGGCAGACGGTGACCCGGCAGGGTGTCTCGACGGCCGCCCGGCCGGAACGCTTGGAGCTCATTGCCCCCATGCTACGGGGGCGCCCCGCCCGGCCCCACGGGCCGTCGCCCCCGCCGCGACGTCCCCCGGCCGCCGCACGCCGCCGAACCCCGTCCACCGCGTCAACACCGCGGTACACGACGGCATTTCGGGATAGGAATGCGGCATGACATCCCTCACCGCCCCCACCGGCGCCGCCGTACCGGGCCCGGCCGGCCTCCCCGTCATCGGCTCGATGCTGGACCTGCGGCGGGACTCGCTCGCCGCCTTCCTGAACGCCCAGCGCGCACACGGCGACGTGGTACGGCTCCAGGCCGGCCCGCCCGGCCTGCGCAGCGTCTTCTACGCCGCCTTCGCACCCGAGGGCGTCCAGCAGATCCTGGGCTCCGAAGCCGCCAACTTCCGCAAGGACCACCCGCTGTACGAAGAGGTCAGGCAGGCACTCGGCAACGGCCTGCTCACCAGCCAGGACGAGGACTACCTCCGGCAGCGGCGACTCGTGCAGCCGCTCTTCACCCGGCGCCGGGTCGACAGTTACGCCGCGGCCGTCACGACCGAGGCGGCCACCGTCGCCGACCGCTGGCGCACCGCGCGGCACGCCACCGTCGACGTGATGAGCGAGATGAACCGGCTCGCGCTGCGCACCGTCTCCCGCATCCTCTTCGGCACGGACGTGGAAGCCGCCGTCGACGCCGTCGACCGCTGCCTGCCGGTCATCAACTCCTACGTCGTCCGGCGTGCCTACGCACCCCTGACCCTCCCCAGGGACTGGCCGACCCCCGGCAATCGCAAGGTCATGGCCGCCATCGGCGAACTGACCGCCGCCTGCGACCGGATCGTCGCCGAGCGGCGCGCGGCACCCGGCGGCGCCGGACAGGCCGCCGACGCCGACCTGCTGTCGCTGCTCGCGGCGGCCGGCAACGAAGCCGACGGCTCCCTCGACGCGACCGAGGTCCGCGAACAGGTGCTGATCTTCCTGCTGGCCGGCCACGAGACCACCGCGACCTCCATGGCCTTCACCCTGCACCTCCTCGCCCGCCACCCCGAGCAGCAGGAACGGGTCCGCGACGAGATCGACCGCGTCCTCGGCGACCGCACCGCCACCGCCGCCGACCTGGAACGCCTCCCGGAACTGACCATGGCACTCAAGGAGGCGATGCGGCTCTTCCCGCCTGCCCCGGTGATCAGCAGGCGCGCCGTCCGGGCCACCGAGATCGGCGGCCACCCCGTCCCCGCGGGCGCCGACGTGATCGTCTCGCCCTGGGTGACGCACCGCCACCCCGGCCTGTGGGACGACCCGGAACGCTTCGACCCGCAGCGCTTCACCCCCGAACAGGAGGCCGCCAGGCACCGCTACGCCTGGTTCCCGTTCGGCGGCGGCCCGCGGGCCTGCATCGGGCAGCACTTCTCGATGCTGGAGTCGGTACTGGCCCTCGCGACCCTGCTGCGCGCCTACGACCTGGAGGCCGTGGACCACGACGTGCCGGTCGGCGCGGGCATCACCCTCCAGCCGATGGGCACCGCCCGCGTCCGGCTGCGCCCGCACGGCTGACACCCACGGCCGCGGCCCGCCACCCGCGCGGCGGCGGGCCGCCACCTCAGAAGTGCTGCAACAGCTCGCCGAACGACGCCAGTTGCAGCACCTTCTCGTCGTCCGGGTCGATGTCGCCGTGCTCCAGCGACCAGGTCCTGTCGTGCGGGATGAACACCGCGTTCAGACCGGCCGACCGAGCGGGCAGAATGTCCGACTTCGGGGAGTTGCCGATCATCCAGGTCGTCTCCGGAACCAGCTGATACGCCCGCTTCAGCTCCTCGTACGTGGCCACGTCCTTCTCCGCGACGATGTGCACGTCCCGGAAGTGCCCGGTCAGCCCGGACGCCGCCACCTTGCGCCGCTGCTCGTCCGCCTCGCCCTTGGTCAGCATCAGCATCTCGTGCCGCCCGGACAGCTCGGCCAGCGTCTCCGGCACCCCGGTGATCAGCTCCACCCGGCTGTGGTCGAACGCGGCGGCCCACCCCGAGATCCGCGCGGATTCGGCTGCCGTCGCGGCCCGCCCGCGCAGCTCCACCAGGCACTCCCCGAGACTGCGCAGGAACACCTTGCCGCCGTAGCCGTGCGTCAGCGCGTTCGCCGCCTCGATCCCGTCGAGGACGGCCCGCGCCTGCGCCCTGTCGAGCCCGGGGCGCACCATCCACCCCAGGAATTCGTCGATGATCCGCTCGAAGATCACGTTGTTCTCCCACAACGTGTCGTCCGCATCGAAGATCAGCACCGGCCCGCCCTCTTTCCCGCACTCCACCGACCTGCGCACCCTACTGATCCGACCCCGGCGAGCGCACCGGAATAAAGCGCGAGCGCACCGGAAAAAGCAAAAGACCCCAGATCAACTGGGGTCTCGCTGGTGTCCGAGGGGGGACTTGAACCCCCACGCCCGATAAAGGGCACTAGCACCTCAAGCTAGCGCGTCTGCCATTCCGCCACCCGGACAAGGTGTCTGCCGTACCGGCTGGGCCGTTCCGACAGGGAAAACAATAGCAAACCTTTCGGGGTGGTCGATCACCCGCACGGGGAGCCGGGAGCGGGGCTGTGACCAGGGCATGTCGGGAGTATTTCGGCCTTGGGCGCAGCGGCGGGGAGAGGGAGGATGGCAGTGGACCCCGCCGCGGACCGCGCTCCCCCGAAGGGGCGTGACGCGGCCGTGAACCCCAGAGGAGGCAGTGTGAGCGAGCTCTGCGAGCGAACCATGGAGAGGTGCGAGCCCCGCGGAAACGCGGCCGAGCGAAGCGAGGTTCCGGCATGAGCGAGTCGCAGCCGGCCCGTACGGTCACCGGCGAGGACGAGGTCGTCGACCTCTGCCGGGATCTGATCAGGATGGACACCAGCAACTACGGCGACCATTCGGGCCCCGGTGAGCGCGTGGCGGCCGAGTACGTCGCGGAGAAGCTCGCCGAGGTCGGTCTCGAACCGCAGATCTTCGAGTCGCACAAGGGCCGGACATCGACCGTCGCCCGGATCGCGGGCGAGGACCCCTCCCGGCCCGCGCTGCTCATCCACGGGCACACCGACGTCGTACCGGCCAACGCCGAGGACTGGACCCACCACCCCTTCTCCGGCGAGATCGCCGACGGGTGCGTCTGGGGCCGCGGCGCGGTCGACATGAAGGACATGGACGCCATGACGCTGGCGGTCGTCCGGGACCGGATGCGCTCCGGCCGGAAGCCGCCGCGGGACATCGTGCTGGCGTTCCTCGCCGACGAGGAGGCGGGCGGCACCTACGGCGCGCGCTACCTGGTCGACAAGCACCCCGGTCTCTTCGACGGTGTGACGGAGGCGATCAGCGAGGTCGGCGGCTTCTCCTTCACCGTCAACGAGAACCTGCGGCTCTACCTCGTCGAGACGGCGCAGAAGGGCATGCACTGGATGAAGCTGACCGTGGACGGCACCGCCGGGCACGGTTCGATGATCCACCGGGACAACGCCATCACCGAACTGTCCGAAGCGGTCGGCCGGTTGGGCCGGTACGAGTTCCCGGTACGGGTCACCAAGACGCTGCGGCACTTCCTGGACGAGCTGGGTGACGCGCTGGGCACCGAGCTGGACCCGGAAGACATGGACGGCACGCTGGCCAAGCTCGGCGGCATCGCCAAGCTGATCGGCGCCTCGCTCAAGAACACCGCCAACCCGACCCAGCTCGGCGCCGGTTACAAGGTCAACGTCATCCCGGGACAGGCCACCGCCCACGTCGACGGCCGTTTCCTGCCCGGCTACGAGGAGGAGTTCCTGGCCGACCTCGACCGGATCCTGGGCCCCCGCGTCGTACGCGAGGACGTGCACGCCGACAAGGCGCTGGAGACCACCTTCGACGGCGCCCTGGTCGACGCGATGCAGTCCGCGCTGCGCGCCGAGGACCCGATCGCGCGGGCGGTGCCGTACATGCTGTCCGCGGGCACGGACGCCAAGTCCTTCGACGACCTGGGCATCCGCGGGTTCGGGTTCGCGCCGCTGAAGCTGCCGCCCGAGCTGGACTTCGCGGGCATGTTCCACGGTGTGGACGAGCGGGTGCCGGTGGACGGGCTCAAGTTCGGTGTGCGGGTGCTGGACCGCTTCATCGACCAGAGCTGATGGACCGTAACAGGAGCAAACTGTCTGCTACTTGTTCCTGCTTCGCTGGAAAGAGTGAATACCGCGATCTGTTCGTAGCTTGAATGCCCTTCGCCTCGTTGCAGTGTGTGCGGTCCGCGGCTGGGATCGCATTGCCAACAAGGAGGAAGAATGATCAAGAAGGTCGTCGCTGCTGCGGCGCTCACCGGTGGTTTCGTGCTCGCCGGCGCGGGCCTGGCCGTTGCCGACTCGGGCGCTCTGGGTGGTGCCTCGCACTCCCCGGGCGTCGTGTCGGGCAACGTGATCCAGGTGCCGGTGCACGTCCCGGTCAACGTCTGCGGCAACACGATCTCCGTGGTCGGGCTGCTGAACCCCGCCTTCGGCAACACCTGCATCAACACCTGAAGTTGCACTTGAACCCGTAAGGGTCTGCTCCCGGTCGGCTCCGGAATGCGCCACTCGCGTTCCGGGGCCGCTGGGGATTTCGGCAGGCGGGGCGACCGTGCACCGCCCGCATTCCAAAGGAACAAGGCAGGGGAACAACCTATGAGACAGGTCGCACGAAAGGGCCTGATCACCGTGGCGGCTGCCGGTGGCGTTCTCGTCGCCGGCGCGGGTTTCGCCCACGCGGACGCGGGAGCCCAGGGCGGAGCGGCAGGCTCACCCGGCGTCGCATCCGGAAACACCATTCAGGTACCGGTCCACGTACCGGTGAACGCGTGCGGGAACACCGTCAGCGTCGTCGGACTGCTGAACCCGGCATTCGGCAACACCTGCGCCAACGGCTCCCAGAGCGGAGGCCACCACGACAAGGGTGATCAGCCCGCCAACGGTGACCAGCACGCCAACCAGGGCGGCGGACACCAGGGCGGGCACGGCGGTTCCGGGGCCCAGGGCAGCGCCAAGGGTTCGCCAGGCGTCGGCTCGGGCAACAGCATCCAGGCGCCGATCGACATCCCGGTCAACGCCTGCGGCAACAGCATCGACGTCGTCGGACTGCTGAACCCCGCGTTCGGCAACGACTGCGGCAACGACGCCAAGGTGCCGCCGACGAGCCCGGAGAACCCCGGTACGCCGGGCAAGCCGGAGCAGCCCCGTACCCCGTCGACGCCGGAGCACCCCTCCACGCCGAAGACGCCGGAGCTGCACGTGCAGACCGCATCGCACGTGAAGATCGCGACGCCTGAGCCCGCACAGGAGCTCGCGCACACCGGCGCCGGATCGATCGGGTACGCGATTCCGGCCAGCGCGGGTCTGCTGCTCGGCGGAGCCGTGCTCTACCGCAAGGCGCGCACCGCGCGCAGGTGATCACCGCACCCGGCATCGCATGACGAAGCGGGCTCCGCATCAGCGGGGCCCGCTTTGCCGTGCCAGGACCCCGGCCGCCCGCAACCGTTCCACCGCCGGGGCGACGGTGCGTCACCGGCGGGCACTTCAGGTCACCACGTGGCGCGAAGCTGGCGGATGATCCGGCGGCGCAGCCGCACCTTGCGGCTGCCGTCGGGGTTGAGGCGGAGTCGGTCCAACTCCCAGTGTCCGTACTCGGCATGGTCGGTGAGCAGGCGTGTGGCGGCCTTGCGGGAGACCCCCCGAGGCACGTACACATCGCAGAATTCGTATTCCGGCATCGCATCTATTGTGCGGGACCGGCCCCGGTACGGATAGCGTCTGCACTATGTCTGATGCTGCGCAGCCTTCCGCTGCCGAGGTACGTGCCGCCGCCGAGGCGGTCAAAGCCGCACTGGACCGTCACCTCGACGCGGTGGAACGCCGCTCGGGGCAGGACGATCCCGCCGTCTACGCCGCGTTCGACGAACTCGCCGCCGCGGCCGAGGTCTACGACGAGCTGCTCTACGACACCTACGACGAGGTCACGCCCTTCGAGATCCCCGGGAGCGACCATCTCCCCTCCTACAACGGGCCGGAGGAACCCAGTGCGCTGAGCGTCCTGATCCGGCGCGATTACGCGGTGGCCCAGCCGCAGCGGCTGCTGCATCAGGCGCAGCGCATCGCCGATCTCGATCCGGAGGCCGTGGACGACGCGGCGGACGGCAGCGGCGAGGCGGGCTCGGCCGCCGCGGTGGTCGGGACCAGCGTGTACGCCGCGCTCGGTGTGCTGTTCGGCGAGTTCGAACCGGACGAGATCGCCTCCCGGCACAAGGAGTTCGGCCTGGAGGAGGGCGATTCCACCCTCTGGGTCGCCGCCGCCGACGACCTCGCGGAACCGGGCGAGTGGCTGTCCGTGCCGTTCGACGACATCGACCCGCAGCAGGTGGTCTGCCGCTTCGATGTCAGCGCCGTCTTCGACGAGGAGCTGGACGAGGACGAGGACGCGGCGGACCCCGTCGAACGGGGTCGTTGAGCTGCGGCCGATGGCGGGCGGGGCCGGATGCCCCGGCGGACGCGGCTGGGAGCCCGTCTCCGCCCGCCTCGGCCGGAACCCGTAAGAACCCGTAACCGGAGCCGCGTAATGCTGCCCCGGTCCGTCGGGAGGGCGTATCGCTCTCCGACGGGCCGGGGCAGCGGCGTGCCCGGTCCGTCGGAGAGGGCGGGGTTCAGCCCGCGGCTGCCGCGTCGGCCGTGGCCTGGACGCTCTGGAGTTGCAGCAGGGTGCGCAGCCGGGTGGTGCGCTCCTTCACCGGTACCTCGGCGATCGCCTTGGGCAACGCCTGGTCCACTCCCTGCACCACCGACAGATGGCGCTCGCCGCGGCTGAACGCGGTGTAGACCCAGGACCGGGTCAGGCCGCGCGCGGCGTCGCCCGGCAGCACGACCACGGCGGCGGGCCAGCGCAGGCCGGCCGCCTGATGCGCGGTGAGCGCCCAGCCGTGCCGCAGCGCGCCGGAACCGACCCGCTCGCGGGGCACCAGGACGGCGCTGCCGCCGCAGTCGAGCCGCAGGCCGTCCTGGTCCGCGCCGGTGACCGTGCCGGGCAGGATGCGGCCGGGGGCGGGGGAGTAGGCGACGCGGTCGCCGGGGTCGAATCCGCCGAAGCGGCCGGGGCCGGGATTGAGCCGTTCCTTGAGCGCGGCGTTGAGCGCGCGGGTGCCGGCCGAGCCGCCGTGCCCGACGGTGATGACCTGCGTCTGCTCCGGGGGGACGCCGAGCGCCCGCGGCACCGAGTCGGCGACCAGCTGCACCGTACGGTGCACCGCCTCCGGCGCGTCGCGCACCGGGACGATCACGACCTCCTTGCCGGGCGCGTCGACCTGGCTCAGCTCGCCGATGCCGATCCCCGAGACCAGCTCGCCGATCGGGCCGAAGTCCGGGGTGCGGGAGGCGACCTGGGGACAGCAGCGGGCCGCGATGAGGTCGGCGAAGAGGCGGCCGGGACCGGCGGACCACAGGACTCCGGGGTCGCCGCTGAGCACAAGGCGCGACCCGTCGGTCAGCGACTCGATGAGCATCGCCGCCGTCTCCAGATCCAGCTGCGGGGCATCGAGCACGACCAGCAGATCGAGGGCGAGCGCGCCTTCCGCGTCCCTGCCGGGGCCTTCCTGGCCGGAGAGCAGCCCGGCGACGGTGACCGCCGCAGCTCCGGGGGCGCCGGCGCCATCGGCTGCCGGGTGCGCGGTGTTCTCCGCCAACTGCGCGGCCAGCCGTTCGCGGCCGTTCGCGCTGTGCGTGGCGCCGTAGGCCCGCAGGCCCAGCGCGCGGGCGGCGGCGACCAGGGCCGCCGGCTCGGCGCGTGCCGCCTCGGCGCCGGTGTGCGCCACGAGCCCGCTGCGGGCCGCGGCCCGGATCAGTTCCGCTGCCGACGGCGACGGGGCCGCCGCCGCGGCGCCCTCCCAGTCCGCCGCGGACGGCCGCACCCGGTGCGCCGCCGCATCCTCAGGACGCTCCGGGGTGGCCTCCGCGTCCGGCTGCGGCGCATCGGCCGGCCGGTTCTCCTCCCGGCCCTCCTCCGCGTCCGGCTCTTCGGAACCGCCGTCCTGCGGGGCGCCATCGGCCGCGGAACCCGCGCCTGCTTCGTCGCCGTCGGCAGCGGACTCCGCGTCCTCCTCGCCGCCCCCGGCCACGGTGTCCGGACCGTCCTCCGCGTCGAAGGTGTTGAGCAGCCGCGCCAGGCCGTCGGCGACGCTCTCCTCGGCCATCGCGAACCGGTCGAGCCCCAGCAGGACCCGGACCGGTGTTTCCTCTTCCTCGTCGTCGGCCGCGGGCCTGGCCCGGCCCGGGGTGTCGATCGCGTCCTGGAAGACCAGGACGGCGCCGTCGGCGAGCGCGGTCTGGAGCGCTTCGTCGGGATCGGGGACGGCGCGCTGGGCCAGCGCGGCGCGCAGCGCGGGCGCCTCCAGGGCGGAGTGCCCGGCCACGGCGGCCTGCTCCAGCAGCCAGACGACCAGCGCCTGTGCGCGCCGCTCGTCGCCCGGCCCGCAGTCGGGGCCGAGCAGCGCCCGCGCGAACGCGTCGGCCTGCTCGGGGCGCACGCCGGGCACGGCCAGCAGCCGCCAGGGGTCCTCGCTCAGCTCCTCGCCCGCCCGCTCGCCGAGCAGCTCCGCCGCCTTCTCGGCCAGCGCCTCGGGGGCGCCGCCCGCGGCCAGGACCTGGCGCACCCCGTCGACCCCAGGGGACGTCGGCCGGACCGTGCTCTCCGGGGCGGGGGCCGCGGCGCCGGGGGAGCCGACGGGGCCGCCCGCTTCGTGCGCCGGGGCGGCCGGGTGGTGCTGCGGTGCGGTGTCCGCCGGGGCGCGCTGCGGCGTCACCTGCGGCGCCGGGGCGTCCGGGGGCGCGGCTGCGTCACGGGGCGGGGCGGCGCGGGCGGCGGGCCGCGGGGTGCTGTTGAAGAACGAGGCGGCCGAGCGTTCGCCGCTCTCCACCGCCCGCACAGCGGCGGCCAGCGCCGCGGCGGAGGCCGCGGGTCCGGCCTTCGCCTCCCGCGCCGCCGTGGAGCCGTCGGCCGCCGCACCGGCCTCCTGACCTGCGCCCTGGCTGCTGTCCGCGGCGCCACCGGTCTCCTGATCCGCGCCTTGGCTGCCGTCCGTTGTGGCACCGGCCTCCTGACCCGAGTCCTGGCTGCCGTCCGCGGCGGCCGGCCCGGAGTCCTGGTCCGACGGGGCCTCGGCGGGGCTGGGCGTGGCCTCCTGCTCGGGCGCGGTCTCGCCGGCGGGGCGGTCGGTACTCACAGCGTGCTCCAGTTGTGATCGGGATAGTGGTGCACCGGAGCGGACACCTCGTCCAGCGCCCGGCTGATCTCGTCAGGAAGACTAAGGGTCTCCACCGACAACGCCGCTCCGAGCTGCTGCGCGGTGCGCGCGCCCACGATCGGGGCGGCCACACCGGGACGGTCACGCACCCAGGACAGCGCGACCTGGAGAGGTGCGACGGCCAGGCCGTCGGCGGCCGTGGTGACCGCGTCGACGAGGCCGATGCAGGACACCCGCAGGCCGGTACGTCCGAGGTGCCTTTGCTCCATGGGCCCCGAGATTAGTGGCCGCGTGCCGGGCGCAGGAGAGCTGTGGACAACCCGGCCATGACGGCGGCGGGCGGTGCGCGCTAGAGTCCCCGCAACAGTGACGTTACTGATGGGTAAGGGGAGCGGCGTGAGGCTTGGGATCAACCTCGGTTACTGGGGTGCCGGCATGGACGGGGACAACCTCGCCGTCGCGCAGGAGGCCGACCGGCTCGGGTACGCGGTCTGCTGGGCGGCCGAGGCGTACGGCTCCGACGCCCCCACGGTCCTGTCCTGGGTGGCGGCCAAGACCGAGCGCATCGACGTCGGTTCGGCGATCTTCCAGATCCCGGCCAGGACACCCGCCATGACCGCCATGACCGCGGCGACCCTCGACTCGCTCTCCGGTGGCCGCTTCCGGCTCGGCCTGGGCGTCTCGGGCCCGCAGGTCTCCGAGGGCTGGTACGGCGTGAAGTTCGACAAGCCCCTGGCGCGCACCCGCGAGTACGTCGACATCGTCCGCAAGGCCATGTCCCGCGAGCGGCTGTCCTACGAGGGGCAGCACTGGACGCTGCCGCTGCCCGACGGCCCCGGCAAGCCGCTGAAGCTCACCGTCCACCCGACCCGTGAGCACATCCCGCTCTACATCGCGGCGATCGGCCCCAAGAACCTCGAACAGACCGGTGAGATCGCCGACGGCGCGCTGCTGATCTTCCCCTCCGCCGACCACCTGGAGGAGACCGCGCTCGCCCCCATCCGGGCGGGCCGCGAGAAGGCAGGCAAGACCATGGACGGGTTCGACGTCTGCCCGACGCTGCCGCTGGCCGTCGGCGATGACGTCGGCGCCCTCGCAGACATGTTCCGCCCGTACACGGCGCTGTACGTCGGCGGCATGGGCAGCCGCAAGCAGAACTTCTACAACAAGCTGGCCCAGCGCATGGGTTACGAGAAGGAAGCCGCCGAGATCCAGGACAAGTACCTCTCCGGCGACAAGGAGGGTGCCGCCGCCGCGATCCCGCAGCGGCTCATCGACCAGACCACGCTGCTGGGCTCCGTCGAGCGGATCGCCGAGCGGATGCAGGCGTACGCCGCCGCGGGGGTCACCACGCTGACGCTGGCGCCCGCCGGCTTCACCCTGGAGGACCGGATCGCGTCGCTGCGCGCGGGCACCGAGGCGCTGGAGAAGGCCGGACTGGCCTGACCGCCGACGGCCCGGCCGGCTGCGGCCGGGCCGTGCGGATCGTTCGTACGGGTGAACGCCGGGAGCCTCCGGTTGCCGTGCCTCCCGGACCGTCCTTGACTGTGCCTTCAGGCGCGTCCGTTCGGAGGTGGTGCTGATGCTCTCGGCCAGAAGCCTGTTCCGGGAGATCGTCGACAACGACGATTCCTACCGCCTCTTCTGCTCCATCGCGGCGAGCGGAGAGGCACAGGGCGGCTGGGAGAACGGCCGGATCGCCGCGCTGCTGCCCGCCGCGCAACGCCATCTCGCGCCCAAGGTGGCGCGGCACGGCGCCGACGAGGACAAGCACGGCCGGATCTTCCGTGCGCTGCTGCGCAAACGCGGACTGAGCCCCGCCGACGTCCCCGGCGAAACGGACTACACGATGCTGCTGGAGCGCCGCGGCATCGGTCTCGCACACGACACGCTGCGGCGCGCCGAGCCCCTCACCGAGCAGGACGTCATCACCTACCTCGCGCACAGCCGGGTCACCGAACAGCGCGCGTCCGAGCAGATGCTGCTGCTGAAGAAGTACTTCGGCGACGACCCCGAACTGGGCCGGGCGATCCGGATGATCTCCGAGGACGAGGACAACCACCTCGCCTACTGCCACGAGGAACTGCTGCGGTTCGCCCACGCCGGGCACGGCCGCCGCATCCAGCGGACGCTGCGCGCCTGCGCGCTCGCCGAGATCGCCGTCCACCGGGACGTCAGCCTCGCCGTGATGGAGCGCATGGGCCGCATCCTGGGCTGGCCCGCCGCCAAGTCCGCGGTGCTCGCGGCGGGCATCCGCGCCCGCTACGCGTACGAACGGCTGGCCGGCTGGCGGCGGATGGTCAGCCTGCGGATGCCCGAGCGGCGCGATGCGCTGGGCGGTCGGGCGACCGAGTTCGCCTGAGTGACCGGGCGCGCGTCACAGCCAGCCGCGGCGTTTGAACAGCCGGAACAGGGACAGTTCGATGGCCGCCATCGCCAACAGCACACCGTAGTAGCCAAATCCCCAGTTCAATTCGGGCATGTGCGTGAAGTTCATGCCGTAGATGCCGGCGATCAGGGTCGGCACGGCCGCCAGCGCCGCCCAGGCCGAGATCTTGCGCATGTCGTCGTTCTGCCGCACGCCCATCTGCGCCAGATGGGCGGAGAGGATGTCGGACAGCAGCCGGTCGAGACCTTCGACGGACTCGTTGGCGCGGGTCAGGTGGTCGCCGACGTCCCGGAAGAACGGCCGCGCCTGATCGTGCACGAAGGGCACCCCGGCGCTCTGGAGCCGCGCCATCGGCTCGGTCAACGGCCCCGTGGCGCGCCGGAATTCCAGCACCTCCCGTTTGAACGCGTAGATCTCGGCGGCGGTGTTCCTGGTGCTCGACCGGGTCGGCGCGAACACCTCGGCCTCCAACTCCTCCAGATCCACCTGGAGTTCCCCCGCCACTTCGATGTAGTGGTCCACCACCGCGTCACTGACCGCGTAGAGGACCGACGTCGGCCCGTGCCTGAGGATGTCCGGCTGGTGTTCGAGGCGGCGGCGCACCGCGCTCAGCGGGCTGGCCTCGCCGTGCCGGACGGTGACGACGAACGAGTCGCCGACGAAGACCATCAGCTCCGACGCGGTCACGGTGTCGGCGTGCACGTCGTAGGTGACCGGCTTGAGCACGAGGAACAGCGAGTCGTCGTAGACCTCCAGCTTCGGCCGCTGATGGGCCTTGAGCGCGTCCTCGACGGCCAGCGGGTGCAGGGCGAAATCCCTGGTGATCCGGTCGAATTCGGCCTGTGTCGGCTCGTGGACGCCCAGCCAGAGGAACGCGCCGGCGCTCCCGGCCCGCGCGTCGTGCAGGGCGGCGGAGAAGTCGGCCGGTGCGTCGGCGCGGCGGCCCTCCCGGTAGATGGCGCAGTCCACGATCACACCTGGCATTCTCACCCGGTACCCGGCCTCCTGCCAGGGAGGAGTAGCCGGGAACGTAGGCTGGCTGCCATGCCCACGCTGATCCTGGTGCGGCACGGCCGCTCCACCGCCAATACCTCCGGCGTACTCGCGGGACGCACTCCCCGGGTCGCACTCGACGAACGCGGCGCCGCCCAGGCCGCCGCGCTGCCAGGACGGCTGGCCGACGTGCCGCTGGCCGCCGCCGTGACCAGCCCGCTCCAGCGCTGCCAGGAGACCCTGCGCCCGCTCCTTGACGCCCGTCCCGGTCTGCCGCTGCACACCGAGGACCGCATCAACGAATGCGATTACGGCGACTGGTCGGGGCGCAAGCTCGCCGAGTTGAGCGATCACCCGCTGATGGAGGTCGTCCAGCGGCACCCGTCGTCGGCGGCCTTCCCCGGAGGCGAGTCGATGCGGGGGATGCAGGCCCGCGCCGTCGACGCCGTGCACGACTGGAACGCCAGGATCGAGGCGGCGCACGGCCCGTCGGCTGCCTATCTGATGTGCTCGCACGGCGACATCATCAAGGCGCTGGTCGCCGACGCACTCGGCCTGCACCTCGACCTGTTCCAGCGGATCTCCGTCGACCCCTGCTCGGTGACCGCGATCCGCTACACCCGCCTGCGGCCGTTCCTCGTACGCCTCGGCGACACCGGCGACTTCGGTGCGCTGGCGCCGTCCGGCGAGGAGCCGGACGAGGCGGCCACGGAGGGCGAGGGGGACGCCGCCGTCGGTGGCGGTGCGGGAGCACCGTGATCAGCGGGCGCAGTAGGGTGGTGCGACGGCGCTGCCCGCCACGCCGCTGAGAACTGTGCACAGACCGCAGTGACCACAGGGGCCGCAGCGACCGCAGTGCCCCCGCAGTCGAGCAAATCGGAGCAGGACGTTGTCCCGTCAGGTGTTCTTCTACGACGCCCCGGACCGCTTTGTGGCCGGCACGGTCGGGCTGCCTGGCCGCCGTAGCTTCTTCCTCCAGGCCACAGCGGCCGGCAGGACCACCAGCGTGGCCCTGGAGAAGACCCAGGTCGCCGCACTCGCCGAGCGGATCGACGAGCTGCTGGACGAGGTGGTGCGGCGCAGCGGCGGCAATGCCCCGGTGCCCGCCGTCGCGCCGTCCGAGCTGGCCGACACCGCCCCGCTGGAATCGCCGGTCGAGGAAGAGTTCAAGGTCGGCACGATGGCGCTCGCCTGGGACGGCGAGGACGAGCGCATGATCATCGAGGCGCAGGCGCTGGTCGAGCTGGAGGCCGACAGCGACGAAGATCTCGCGGAGGCCGAGGAGCGCCTGCTCCAGGACGACGAGAACGGCCCGCCCATGCTGCGGGTGCGGATGACCGGCACCATGGCCAGGGCCTTCGCCAAGCGCGCCCTGGAGGTCGTCAACGCCGGACGGCCCCCGTGCCCCCTGTGCAGCCTGCCGCTCGACCCGGAGGGACACGTATGCCCGCGCCAGAACGGATACCGACGGGACGCCTGAGCCCGATGGAGCCCTCCGCCCAGCAGGCCGTCCCCGGGCCCGCGGCGCCGCCGGACGGCGCGCCGCCCCCGGCGGAACCGGCCGACCTGCCTGCCGCCTTCCTCGCCGACGGCGAGCTGACCGTGCGCGGGCAGATCCAGGAGGCGTCCAACGCGGTCCTGTACTGCACCGTGACCCACGAGGGCCGCACCGCCGCCTGCGTCTACAAGCCGGTCGCCGGCGAGCGCCCGCTGTGGGACTTCCCCGACGGCACCCTCGCCCAGCGCGAGGTCGCCGCGTACGAGATCTCCCGGGCGACGGGCTGGGGCCTGGTCCCCACGACGGTGCTGCGCGAGGGCCCGTACGGCTCCGGCATGGTCCAGGAGTGGATCGAGGCGCCGGGCGATGACGACGAGGTCCCCGAGCTGCTGGCGCTGGTCGAGGGCGAGGAGCCGGGTCCTGGCTGGAAGGCCGTCGGCTTCGCCGAGACCGGCAGGGGCCGCCCCGCGCTGCTGGTGCACGCCGACGACCGGCGGCTGCGGCGCCTCGCCGTGCTCGACGCGGTGATCAACAACGGTGACCGCAAGGGCGGGCACCTGCTGCCAGGCGCGGGCGGCCGGGTCTTCGCGATCGACCACGGTGTGACGTTCAACTCCGATGACAAGCTGCGCACCCTGCTGTGGGGCTGGGCCGGGGAACCGCTGACCGACGAGGCGCTGGCGGTGCTGCGGGCGCTCGCTGAGGCCCTGGAGGCGGGCCGGCCGCTCGTCACCCGGCTGGCCGAGCTGATCACGGAGGCCGAAATCGCGGCCCTGCGGGCACGGGTGGCCGGGCTGCTGGCCGACGGGCGCCACCCCGAACCCAGCGGGCAGTGGCCGCCGATTCCCTGGCCGCCGGTCTGATTCAGGGCGCCCGTGGCGGGCCGTCATGCACGCCGCGGCTTCGAACGCAAGAGCGCCTATCCGGTCAAGAGAGCCGGTCCGGTTCGTATGCGGAACGTGCATCCGGTTAGGCTCAAGGCATGCATGCATGGCCCGCTTCTGAGGTCCCCGCCCTGCCCGGCCAGGGCCGCGACCTGAGGATCCACGACACCGCGACCGGCGGACGGGTAACCCTCGCCCCCGGTCCCGTCGCCCGTATCTATGTCTGCGGCATCACGCCGTACGACGCCACCCACATGGGGCACGCGGCGACCTACAACGCGTTCGACCTGGTCCAACGCGTGTGGCTCGACACGAAGCGCCAGGTTCACTACGTGCAGAACGTCACCGATGTCGACGATCCGCTGCTGGAGCGGGCCGTCGCCACGGGGGACGACTGGACGGCGCTCGCCGAGCGTGAGACCGCGTTGTTCCGCGAGGACATGACGGCCCTGCGGATGCTGCCGCCGCGCCACTACATAGGCGCCGTCGAGTCGATACCCGGCATCGTGCCGCTCGTCGAGCGGCTGCGCGACAACGGCGCCGCCTACGAGCTGGACGGCGACATCTACTTCTCCGTCGAGTCCGACACCCACTTCGGTGCGGTCTCCGGCCTCGACGCGGAGGCGATGCGGCTGCTGTCCGCCGAGCGCGGCGGCGACCCCGAGCGGGAGGGCAAGAAGAACCCGCTCGACCCGATGCTGTGGATGGCCGCCCGTGACGGCGAGCCGAGCTGGGACGGCGGCTCGCTGGGCCGCGGCCGGCCCGGCTGGCACATCGAGTGTGTGGCCATCGCTCTCGATCACCTCGGCATGGGCTTCGACGTGCAGGGCGGCGGCTCCGATCTCGCCTTCCCGCACCACGAGATGGGCGCCTCGCACGCCCAGGCACTCACCGGCGAATTCCCGTTCGCCAAGGCGTACGTGCACGCCGGGATGGTGGCCCTGAACGGCGAGAAGATGTCCAAGTCCAAGGGCAATCTGGTCTTCGTCTCGAAGGTGCGGCGGGACGGCACCGACCCGGCGGCGATCCGCCTGGCGCTGCTCGCCCACCACTACCGCGCCGACTGGGAGTGGACCGACGCGGTGCTCGACGAGGCCGTGGCGCGGCTGGCGCGCTGGCGTGCCGCCGTCTCCCGCCCCGACGGCCCGTCGGCCGATGTGCTCCTGGAGGAGATCCGCACGGCGCTCGCCGACGACCTGGACTCGCCCGCCGCGCTCGCGGCCGTCGACCGCTGGGCCGCGGCGCAGCAGGCCGATGGCGGCAGCGAGGAAGGCGCGCCCGGCCTGGTCTCGCGTGCGGTGGACGCGCTCCTGGGCGTGGCCCTGTGATCCGCTGATCCGTTGCTTCCCGGGCGCCCCCGCCGATCGGCGGGGGCGCCCTTTTTTCCGTGGTCCGGGGGAGGGGCGCGGCCCGGCGGCGGGTGAGAAGTCCAGGAAGCGGGGCCGAAGAGTCCATGGTCATGTCCGCGCCAGGGCGTTAGATCTCGGGCATGAGGAAATCAACAGGACTGCGGGCGGCGGTCGTTGCCGCGCTGCTCGGGCTCGCGGCGGCGCTCGCGGGGCCGGCGGGCAGCGCCGGGGCCGCCGAGCCCGCCCCCGCACACACCGTCGGCGATGTCACCGGCTTCGACGCCGACGGGCCCGTCTACCGTCTGCACGCCGGAAAGGCCCAGGCGCGCGTCAGTTTCGTCTCCGACCGGACCTTCCGCATCGAACTCGCCCCCGACGGGAAGTTCACCGACCCGACGGGCAAGGACATCGTGCTGCCCCAGGGCGCACCGCCGCGCACGCACTGGAAGGACGCGGGCGACGCCTACGAACTCGCCACCGGCAAGGTGACCCTGCGGGCCTTCAAGGCACCGCTGCGCTTCGAACTGCGCCGCGCCGACGGCTCCTTGGTGTGGTCCGAGGCGAAGGGGCTGAGCTGGGACGGCGACTCCACCACCCAGACCCTGGCACGCGGCGGCGACGAGCAGTTCTACGGCGCCGGCATGCAGAACGGCCGCGGCAACACCTCGCACCGCGGCCACACCGTCGAGGTCGGCGTCGACGACAACTGGGACGACGGCGGGCACCCCAACTCGGTGCCCTTCTACCTCTCGACGGCGGGCTACGGCGTCTTCCGGAACACGTACGCGCCCAACACGTACGCGTTCCACGACCCGGTGACGGCCACCGCGAAGGAACGCCGCTTCGACGCCTACTACTTCGCGGGGCCGAGTGCGAAGGACGTCATCGGCCAGTACACGACGCTGACCGGCAAGCCGTTCCTGCCGCCGCTGTACGGCCTGGAGATCGGCGACTCCGACTGCTATCTGCACAACGCCAACCGCGGCGAGCGGCACACCCTGGACGCGCTGAAGGTCGCCGACCTCTACACCCAGCACGACATGCCCAACGGCTGGATGCTGGTCAACGACGGCTACGGCTGCGGCTACGAGCACCTCGCCGAGGCGTCGAAGGGCCTCGGCGAGCGGAAGATGAAGCTCGGACTGTGGACCGAGGACGGACTCGACAAGCTCGCCGACCAGGTCAAGGCGGGCCAGCGGGTCGCCAAACTCGACGTCGCCTGGGTCGGCGACGGCTACAAGCACGCACTGGACGGCTGCAAGGACGCCTACCGCGGCATCGAGGACAACAGCGACGCCCGCGGGTTCACCTGGGCCCCGGAGAGCTGGGCGGGCGCGCAGCGCTGCGGCGTCCAGTGGTCCGGCGACCAGAAGGGCACCTGGGACTACATCCGCTGGCAGATCCCGACCTACGCGGGCGCGAGCATGTCAGGGCTCGCGTACACCACCGGCGACGTGGACGGCATCTTCGGCGGCAGCCCCCGGACGTACGTCCGTGACCTGGAGTGGAAGTCGTTCCTCCCGGCGATGATGACGATGGACGGCTGGGCGGACAGCGACAAGCAGCCCTTCAGGCGCGGGGAGCCGTACACCTCCATCAGCCGGAAGTACCTCAAGCTCAAGGAGTCGCTGCTGCCGTACATGTACTCCTACGCGGCGCAGGCGACCGGGACCGGCGTCGGACCGGTCCGCCCGCTGTCCCTGGAGTACCCGGACGACCCGAAGGCGGGCTCGGACGCCGCCAAGTACGAGTTCCTGAGCGGCGAGGACTTCCTGGTCGCGCCCGTCTACCAGGACACCGAAACCCGCGACGGCATCTACCTGCCGAAGGGCACCTGGGTGGACTACTGGAGCGGCCGTACCTACCGGGGGCCGGTGACGGTCAACGGCTACCACGCCCCGCTGGACACCCTGCCGCTGTTCGTCAAGGCCGGTGCGAGCGTGCCGATGTGGCCCGGCATCACGTCCTACCAGGACCGCACGGCCGCCTCGCCGCTTGCCTGGGACGTCTATCCGCAGGGCCGTTCGTCGTTCACGCTCTACGAGGACGACGGTGTCACCCGCGCCCACCGGGACGGCGCCTTCGCCACCCAGCGGGTGGACGTCGCGGCGCCGAAGTCCGGCGCGGGCGACGTACGGATACGGGTCGGGGCCTCCCGCGGCACCTTCCACGGCAAGCAGACCTCCCGGCCCTACGCGTTCACCGTGCACACCGGTGACGCGCCGCGCGGGGTGCGGCTGGCGGGGCGGCAGCTGCCGCGGCTGCACTCGGCGGCGGCGTTCGAAGCGGCGGGTGAGGGCTGGTACCACGACCCGTCCGACCGGGCCGGTGTGGTCAAGGTCAAGACCGCGAGCCGCGCCACCGACCGCGCCTTCTCGCTGGTGCTCAAGGGCGCGAGCGCGGTCGGCGGGAAGTGACCTGCGCCCTGCGGTAGCGGGGTGAGGATGACGGAACGGGGGCGCCCGCCGGTGGGGCGCCCCCGTTTCCGTGCCGTGCGCGGCGGTTCAGCGGCCGTCGCCGCTCTCCTCCGGGCCGTCGTCCCTGCGGTCGCCGCGGGGCCCGGCCTCGGGCCGGTCGTCGGTGCCCTCGTGCCCGTCACCTGCGCCGTCGGCGGAATCCGCCGCGCCGGGGCCCTCCGGGTCCGGGACTGTCCCGTCCCGCCCGTCGGACGGCCGGGTCTCGCGCGGCTCCTTGGGCGCGGGGCGCGGGGGCCGGGTGCGGCCCGCGGTGGTGTCCCGCAGGTACGAGCCGCCCGGCCCGTCCGTGAGCCCGCCTTCGGTGGCGAGTCCTGGCCCGGCCTGCGGGTCGCGGCGCCGCAGGTAGCGCTCGAATTCGCGGGCGATGGCCTCGCCGGACGCCTCCGGCAGGTCCGCGGTGTCCCGCGCCTCCTCCAGCGACTGGACGTACTCGGCGACCTCGCTGTCCTCGGCCGCCAGCTGGTCCACGCCGAGCTGCCAGGCGCGTGCGTCCTCGCTCAGCTCGCCCTGCGGGATGCGGATGCCGAGCAGGTCCTCCAGGCGGTTGAGCAGCGCGAGGGACGCCTTCGGGTTGGGCGGCTGGGAGACGTAGTGCGGTACGGCGGCCCAGAGGCTGACCGCGGGCACACCGGCGTGGGTGCACGCCTCCTGGAGGATGCCGACGATGCCGGTGGGGCCTTCGTAGCGGGACTCCTCCAGATCCAGCCGGGCGGCGAGGTCCGCGTCGGACGTCACGCCGCTCACCGGGACCGGCCGGGTGTGCGGGGTGTCGCCGAGCAGCGCGCCGAGCACGACCAGCATCTCCACACCCAGTTCATGGGCGAACCCCAGGATCTCGGTGCAGAACGTCCGCCAGCGCATGCTCGGTTCGATGCCGCGGACCAGGACCAGGTCCCGCGGGCGGCCCTTGCCGTCGGAGTCGGCGACGCGGACGACGGAGAGCCGGGTCGTCGGCCAGGTGACCTTGCGGACGCCGCCCTCCAGGAAGACGTTCGGGCGGTTGACCTGGAAGTCGTAGTAGTCCTCGGCGTCCAGCGCCGCGAACACCTCGCCCTTCCACTCCCGGTCCAGATGCGCGACCGCGGCGGAGGCGGCGTCGCCGGCGTCGTTCCAGCCCTCGAACGCGGCCACCATGACCGGGTCGATCAGCTCGGGAACCCCCTCGAGCTCGATCACCCAGCGCCTCCTTCCGACCGGCCGGGCCGCCTCGCGACGGCCGCCGGCAGCAGTTCTCTTGCGTGCGTTCCCCAGACTACGGGGTCTGCGGTACCCGTTCGCAGCCCCTTTGCACGTACGAGTGCTCATTCATCCGACCTGTCGGGCCCGGTCCTCGTGCAACTTCGGCACGGGTCTGGACGCTGGCTCACGGGCGGCGCTATACATCGGATGACCGGGAAAGGTCCGATGTTCTTCCGCGACGTCCCAGGGGGCATGCGCATGGCCGCGACCGACACCGTCACGGAACTGGAGGTCCACGACGTCCGCTTCCCCACGTCGGAGCAGCTCGACGGCTCGGACGCGATGAACCCCGACCCCGACTACTCCGCCGCGTACGTCGTCCTGCACACCGAGGGCGGCACACGGGGGCACGGCCTCTGCTTCACCATCGGCCGCGGCAACGACGTCATGGCCGCCGCGATCCGCGCGCTCGCCCCGTACGTCGTCGGCCGCCCGGCCCCCGCCACCGCCGCCGCGCTGGCCACGCTGTACCGCACCCTGACCCGCGACTCCCAACTGCGCTGGCTCGGCCCGGAGAAGGGCGTGATGCACATGGCGGCAGGCGCGGTCGTCAACGCCGCGTGGGACCTGGCCGCCACCCGCGCGGGCCTGCCGGTCTGGGAGTTCCTGGCCGCGATGACCCCCGAAGAACTGGTCTCGCTGGTCGACTTCCGCCACCTGTCGGACGCGCTGACCCCCGACGAGGCGCTGGCCCTGCTGCGCGCCGCCGCCCCCGGCCGGGCCGCCCGCACCGCCCGCCTCAAGGCCGACGGCTACCCCGCGTACACCACATCGCCGGGCTGGCTCGGCTACGACGACGGCAAACTGGTGCGGCTGGCGAAGGAAGCGGTCGCCGACGGCTTCCGGCAGATCAAGCTCAAGGTGGGCGGCGACCCCGACGACGACCTGCGGCGGATGCGGCTGGCCAGAGAGGCCGTCGGGCCCGGCGTACGGATCGCGGTCGACGCCAACCAGCGCTGGGACGTACCGGAAGCGGTCCGCCGGATGACCGCGCTCGCGCCGTACGACCCGTACTGGATCGAGGAGCCGACCGGACCCGACGACATCCTCGGCCACGCCGCGGTCCGCGCCGGGCAGCCGGTCAAGGTCGCCACCGGCGAACACGCCGCCAACCGCATCGTCTTCAAACAGCTGCTCCAGGCCGGGGCCGTCGACTTCGTGCAGATCGACGCGGCTCGTGTGGCGGGGGTCAACGAGAACCTCGCGATCCTGCTGCTGGCCGCCAAATACGGCGTGCCGGTCTGCCCGCACGCGGGCGGGGTCGGGCTGTGCGAGCTGGTGCAGCACCTGGCGATGTTCGACTACGTGGCGGTGTCCGGGAGTTGGGACGACCGGGTCATCGAGTACGTCGACCACCTCCACGAGCACTTCACCGACCCCGCGGTGGTCGAGCGTGGACGCTACCGCGCCCCCACGGCCCCCGGCTTCTCGGCCCGGATGAAACCCGCGTCGGTCGCCGCCCACCGCTACCCCGAAGGACCGGTGTGGCGCGACCGCACCCCGCGTCCGCACGGCGAACAGGAGGTCTCCGCATGAGCCAGGTACAGCTTCCCGCGGTCCCGTCGGCCGACTTCACCGGCATGGGCGCCCTCGTCACCGGCGGCGGCTCCGGCATCGGCGCGGCCACCGCCGCCCTGCTGCTGGCCCGCGGCGCCCGGGTCGCCGTCCTCGACCGCGACCCGTCGGGCGCACCCGAAGGCGCCCTGCGGGTGGCCGCCGATGTCACGTCCGACGCCGCGGTACGCCGGGCCGTCGACGAGGCGGCAGCGGAACTCGGCGCCCTGCACACCCTCGTCGGCAACGCGGGCATCGGCGCCGTCGGCACCGTCGAGGACAACGACGACGCGGAGTGGAGCCGGGTGCTGGACGTGAACGTGCTGGGCCTGGTGCGCTGCGCCCGCGCCGCGCTGCCGTGGCTGCGCCGCACCGCCGCCACCGACACCGGCCGGGTCTCGGTCACCCACACCTGCTCCATCGCCGCCACCGCGGGACTGCCGCAGCGCGCCCTCTACAGCGCCAGCAAGGGCGCCGTCCTCTCGCTGACCCTCGCCATGGCCGCCGACCACATCCGCGACGGCATCCGCGTCAACTGCGTCAACCCCGGCACCGCCGACACCCCCTGGGTCGGCCGGCTGCTCGACCGCGCCGACGACCCGGCCGCCGAACGCGCCGCCCTCAACGCGCGCCAGCCGATGGGCCGGATGGTGACGGCGGACGAAGTCGCCGCGGCCATCGTCCATCTGGCGTCCCCTGCCGCGTCCGGCATCACCGGCACCGCGCTCGCCGTGGACGGCGGCATGCACGGACTGCGGCTGCGCCCCGCCACCTGACCGCCCGCCGCACACCACGACCGAGGGACCACCCATGAGACTGCGTACGACCGGCGCGGCGGCCTGCGCCGCGGTGCTCGCCACCGCCGCACTCGCCGGCTGCAACCGCGGCAGCGACGCGGCCGGAAAGATCGGCATCGACATCCCGCGTGCCGACACCGACTTCTGGAACTCCTACCAGCAGTACGTGTCGAAGGACCTGGACCGCGACGGCACGGCCGCCCTGCCGCTGTCCAACTCGCAGAACGACATCTCCAAGGTCGTCTCCAACGTGCAGGCCCTCACCGACCAGGGCGCCAAGGCGATCGTGATGGCCCCGCAGGACACCGGCGCCATCAGCGCCGAACTCCGGCGGCTGGCGGAGAAGAAGATCCCGGTCGTCAGCGTGGACACCCGTCCCGACGAGGGCGCGGTCTACATGGTCGTGCGGGCCGACAACCGCGCGTACGGCGAGAAGTCCTGCGAATACCTCGGCGAGAAGCTCGGCGGCAGGGGCCGGGTCGCCGAACTCCAGGGCGACCTCAGCTCGATCAACGGCCGGGACCGCTCGGCCGCGTTCGCCGCCTGCATGAAGAAGAAGTTCCCGAAGATCACCGTGCACGAGCTGGCCACCGACTGGAAGGGCGAGGTCGCCTCCGCCAAGCTCCAGAGCCTGCTCGCCCAGCACCAGGACATCGACGGCATCTACCTCCAGGCCGGCGGCGTCTTCCTCCAGCCGACGCTGGCCCTGCTGGAACAGAAGAAGCTCCTCGAACCGGCCGGATCCCCGGGCCACATCACCGTCATCTCCAACGACGGCATCCCTGACGAACTGGCCGCGATCCGGGCCGGGAAGATCGACGCCACCCTCTCCCAGCCCGCCGACCTCTACGCCAAGTACGCGCTGTACTACGCCAAGGCGGGTGTGGCGGGGAAGAAGTTCACACCGGGCCCGACCGACCACGGCTCGACCATCGTGAAGATCAAGAACGGCCTGGAGGACCAGCTGCCCGCCCCGTTGGTCACCAAGGACACCGTCGACGACGGGAAACTCTGGGCCAACCAGCTGGAGAAGAAATAGTGCCGCCCGCAGCCACCGGCCCCACCGGGACGCCACCGGCCGCGGCGGCCGTCCGCGCCGAAGGCATCGTCCGGCGCTACGGCCCCACCCTCGCCCTCGACGGCGCCCGGCTGACCGTCGCGGCAGGTGAGGCGCACGCACTCGTCGGCCGCAACGGCGCGGGCAAGTCCACCCTGGTCTCGGTGCTCACCGGCATGCAGCGGCCGGACGCGGGCGAGATCACCTTCGGCGGCGCGCCCGCGCCCCGCTGGGGCGACACGGCCGCCTGGCAGCGCACCGTCGCCTGCGTCTACCAGAAATCGATGACCGTCCCCGACCTGACCGTCGCGGAGAACCTCTACCTGGGCCGGCTGCCGGGCCGCCGCGCCATCCGGTGGCGGGCGCTGCGCGAGCGGGCCCGCGAGCTGCTCACCGATTACGGCGTGGACGTCGACCCGGCCGCCCGCATCCGTGATCTCGGCGTCGAGCAGCGGCAGTTCGTGGAGATCGCCCGCGCCCTCTCCTTCGGCGCCCGGCTGATCATCCTCGACGAGCCGACCGCCAGGCTCGACGCGGGCGGCATCGACCGGCTCTTCGGCAAGCTCCGCGCGCTGCGCGCCCAGGGCGTCGCCTTCCTGTTCATCTCGCACCACCTCCAGGAGGTCTACGAGCTGTGCGACACCGTCACCGTCTTCCGTGACGCGCGCCATGTGCTGACCGCGCCCGTCGCCACCCTCACCGATGACGCGCTGGTCGAGGCGATGACGGGGGAGCCGCGGGCCGCGGCGGCCCGGCGCCGCGCACCTGTGGCACGGCCCCCGGGCGAGCCGGTCCTGCGCACCGAACGGCTGGCCGTCCAGGGCCACTTCGCGCCACTGGACCTGACCGTACGGGCCGGCGAGGTGGTGGGCCTGGCCGGGGCGACCGGCAGCGGGAACACCGCGATCGGCGAGACGCTGGTGGGCCTGCGGGCCCCGGACGGCGGCCGGATCACGGTGCGCGGCCGGCCGGTGCGCGGCGGCAGCGTCCCGCACGCACTGGGCGCCGGCATCGGCTACGTCCCCGAGGACCGCCACCGCGAGGGCCTCATCGCGGGCCGCAGCGTCGCCGAGAACGCCACGCTGACCGTCACCGACCAGCTCGGCCCGTTCGGCACCGTACTGCCGTCGCGGACCCGGGAGTTCGCCCACCGGATGATCACCTCGCTGGACATCAAGACGTCAGGTCCAGGACAGCCGGTGTCCGGCCTGTCAGGCGGCAACCAGCAGAAGGTCGTCATCGCCCGCGCGCTGGCCCGCGAGCCCGCCGTGCTGGTGGCCGTCCGCCCCACCAACGGGGTGGACGTCAAGTCCAAGGACGCGCTGCTCGGCGTGGTGCGGGAGACCGCCGACGGCGGCGGCTGCGCGCTGATCGTCTCCGACGAACTCGACGATCTGCGGATCTGCGACCGGGTGCTCGCGGTCTTCCACGGCCGGGTGACCGCCGCGTTCCCGGCCGGCTGGAGCGACCACGAACTGGTCGCGGCCATGGAGGGGATGGAGGGGCCGGAGGGGCCGGAGGTGGCGGGCGGCCCGGACGACACCCCGCACCGCTCGGACGATGCCCCGCCCCGCCCGGACGGCACCCCGCACGGCACCCGGCGGGCGGCAGGAACCGCAGGAACGGAAGGCACCGAAGGGACCGCGCCATGACCGAGACCGCACCGCCACCGGCCACCCACGCCGCCCGGCCCCCGGCGCCCGCCCGCCCCCGGGCCCTGCCGGGCCGCTGGCGTGACCTCTCCCTGGTGCCGGTGATCTTCGTCCTGGGTGTCATCGGCTTCATCGTCTCGCCCGCCTTCCTCACCCAGGACAACCTCATCGGCGTCGTCCAGCAGTCCACCGAACTGGGCCTGCTGGTGCTCGGCGAGGCGCTGATCCTGATCAGCGGGCGGATGGACCTGTCACTGGAGTCGACGATCGGCCTCGCCCCGGTGGTCGCCCTGTGGCTGGTGATGCCCGCGCACGGCGCCCGCTTCGCCGGACTCGGGCTCCTCCCCGCCTGGAGCGCCGTCCCGCTCTGCCTGGCCGTGGGCGCGGCCATCGGCGCCACCAACGGCTTCCTCATCCTCAAGCTCCGCGTCAACGGCTTCATCGCCACCCTCGGCATGCTCACCATGCTGCGCGGCCTCCAGGTCGGCATCTCCGAGGGCCAGTCCATCGGCAACGTCCCGGCGTCCTTCTCCTACCTCGGCAAGGCCGAGTGGCTGGGCGTCCCGGCCGCCGTATGGATCTGCCTGGCGCTCTTCGCCGCGGGCGGCGGCGTACTCGGCTACCTGCGGCACGGACGGGCGCTGTACGCCGTCGGCGGCAACCCGGAGGCGGCCCGCGCCGCCGGCATCCGGGTGGACCGCCTCACCTGGATCGTGCTGACCACGGGCGGGGTGCTCGCCGCCTTCGCCGGCATCCTCTACACCGGCCACTACGGCGCGGTCTCCGCGAGCCAGGGCAACGGCTGGATCTTCCAGGTCTTCGCCGCCGCGGTGATCGGCGGCATCAGCCTCAAGGGCGGCCGTGGCACCCTCTTCGGCGCGCTGACCGGCGTTCTGACCCTCCAACTGGTCATCAACGTGATGACGCTGGGCGGGGTGCCGCCGCTGTGGACCCAGTTCCTCAACGGCATGATCATCATCATCGCGCTGGTCATCTCCCGCTTCACCAGCGGCGAGAAGCAGGACTGAGGCCCGGCATGCCGTATCTCCCGCACGGACCGAGGGAGTTGGGGCGCAGCGGCGTCACCGTCCCGCCCCTCGGCCTCGGCTGCGCCCCGCTGGGCAACCTCTACCGCGCCGTCCCCGAGGCCCAGGCGCAGGACGTGCTGCGCACCGCCCTCGCCACCGGAGCCCGCTACCTCGACACCGCCCCGCACTACGGCGTCGGCCTCGCCGAGGAGCGCATCGGCCGGGCACTGCGCGGTCGCGACCGGGCCACGTACACCCTCTCCACCAAGGTGGGCCGCCGGCTGCGACCGCTGGCACCGGGCGAGGAGGCCGAAGGCGAGGGCTTCGTCGACACCCCCGCACGCGCCCGGGTACGGGACTTCAGCCGCGACGGCATCCGGGCCGGCCTCGACGCGTCCCTGGAACGGCTCGGCGTGGAATCCGTCGACATCGTCTACCTCCACGACGTCGAAGACCACCTGCGCGAGGTGTACGAGACCGGCTTCCCCGCCCTCGCCGAACTCCGCGACCAGCGGGCCGTACGCGCCATCGGCTTCGGCATGAACCACAGCGGCGTGCTGGCCCGCCTGGTCGCCGACCTCGACGTGGACGTGGTGCTCTGCGCAGGCCGCTGGACGCTGCTGGAGCGCACCGCGTTCGACGACCTGCTGCCGGTGTGCGCGCGGCGCGGCACCTCGGTCGTGGTCGGCGGCGTCTACAACTCCGGCCTGCTGGCCGACCCGTCGCCCGGCGCGCCCTACGACTACGCCCCCGCGCCGCCCGCCGTCCTGGCGCGGGCCCGCCAACTGGCCGACATCTGCGCGGAGTTCGGCGTCCCGCTCAAGGCCGCCGCGCTGCGTTTCCCGTTCGGTCACCCCGCCGTCGCCTCGGCGGTCGTCGGCGCCGCCACCGCCGACGAGGCCGCCCAGAACGCCGCGCTGTTCACCCACGACATCCCCGACGCCCTGTGGCACACCCTCGTCGCCCGTGGCCTGCTCGGCCCGGACCTGCCGCTGCCCACCGCCGACCCCGGAGCACGCCCCTGATGCGTATCGACGCCCATCACCACCTGTGGAACCTCGGCAGGCGCCCGCAGCCCTGGATGGACGGCCCCTGGGCCGACCCCATCCGCCGCGACTTCACCCTCCCCGATCTCGCCCCGCAGCTCGCCGCGCACGGCATCGAAGGCACCGTGCTCGTCCAGTCCTCGTCCTCGTACGAGGAGACCGCCGAGCTGCTGGCCGTCGCGGCGGGGGAGGGGCCGGTACGCGGCGTCGTCGGCTGGGCCGACCTCACCGATCCGGCGCTCGGCGAGGTGCCGGCCGCCCTCGGGCCCGGCCTGGTGGGCATCCGCCACCAGGTCCAGGACGAGCCGGATCCCGACTGGCTGACCCGGCCCGACGTGCTGCGCGGGCTGCGCACCCTGGCCGCAGCGGGGCTCGTCTACGACCTGCTGGTCACACCGCGCGAGCTGCCCGCGGCGCTGGCCGCGGCGCGCGCGGTGCCGGAGCTGTCGTTCGTGCTGGACCACGCGGGGAAGCCGCCGGTGGCCCGCGGCGCACGCCTGCCCTGGGCCGACCACCTCACCGCCATCGCCCGGCTGCCGAACGTCAGCTGCAAACTCTCCGGCCTGGTCACCGAGGCCGACTGGACCACCTGGCGGCCGGAGCCACTCCTGCCGTACGCCCGGCACGTCCTGGACGCCTTCGGGCCGGGCCGGGTCCTCTTCGGCTCCGACTGGCCGGTGTGCACCCTCGCCGCCCGCTACGACGACGTCGTCGCCCTCGCCGAGTCGGCCACCGGCCATCTCACCGCCGCCGAACGCGCCGCCGTCTTCGGGGGAACGGCGGCGCGGGTGTACGGCATCGGGCGGCCAAAGGCGCGGCAGCGAGCGGAGTGAGGGGAGGAGCGGGGGCGAGGGTGAGCGTCACAGCGTCGAGCGCAGCCACTGCTCCACGCTCGCGATGTGCACCGTCGCCCACGCCCGCGCGGCCTCCGCGTCGCGGTCGCGCAGCGCCCCGATGATCGCGCGGTGCTCGGTGAGGGTGCGGGCCACCGCGTCCTTCTGCGTCAGCCCCCGCCAGATCCGGGCCCGGGTGGTCGGCCCCGACAGGCCGTCCAGCAGCGAACAGAGCACGGAGTTGCCGGACGCGGCGACGATCGCGCGGTGGAACTCCAGGTCGCCGCCCACCAGATCCTCCACCGATGGATCCGGGCCCAGCGCGTCCAACTGCGCCTCCAGTGCGTCCAGTTCGGCCGGATCGATCCGGCCGGCCGCCATCGCGGTGGCGGCGGGCTCCAGGATCCGGCGGACGGAGAGGAACTCAAGGACCGTGTCGTCGCGGTGGAAGTCCACCACGAAGCTCATGGCCTCCAGCAGGAGCTGCGGATCCAGGCTGGTGACGTACGTCCCGTCGCCCTGCCGGACGTCCAGGATGCGGATCAGCGAGAGCGCGCGGACCGCCTCGCGCAGGGAATTGCGCGACAGGCCCAGATCGGCCGCCAGTTCGCTCTCCTTGGGCAGCCGGTCGCCCGGCCGCAGCGCCCCGGAGACGATCATGCCCTTGATCTTCTCGATGGCCTCGTCAGTGACGGCCATGGCCGACCTCCCCGCTCGGACCCGCCGGACATCCCACCAGACATCCGATGTCTGGCCCCATTATGGCCTCTCCCGGGCCCCCGGTGGCCCTCCGTACGCGGACCGGGCCACCCGTCTTCCATGGGCAACGCCACACCCCGCCCCGCCCCACCGCACGCCGAAGGGGCGGCCCCCGTCCACCGGGAACCGCCCCTCCATCCGTTCACGCCGGGAATCAGCCCTCCAGCATGCCCTTCACCTTGGCGCGGACGTCCTCCGTGTCCAGGCCGCGGATGGTGAGCGTGGTACGGCGGCGCAGCACGTCGTCGACGGTCTCGGCCCACTCGTGGTCACGGGCGTAGGCGACCTGCGCCCAGATCTCCGGAGCGTCCGGGTGGATCCGCTCGGCCAGCTCCGGGTTCTCGTTCGCCAGCCGGGCGATGTCGAAGGACAGCGAGCCGTAGTGGGTGGCGAGGTGACGCGCGGTCTCCGGGGCCATCCGCGGGCCGGGGGCGGTGCCGTCGATCAGCAGCCGGTGCGCGACCGCGTTCGGGTTGGCGATGCCGGGCAGCGGGAGCTTCTTCGGCAGGTGCGAGATCGGCTCCATGTCCTCGGCCAGCGGGTGGCCGGGCAGCGCGGCGAGCTTGTTCATGACCGTACGGCCGATGTGCCGGAAGGTCGTCCACTTGCCGCCCGCCACGGACAGCATGCCGCCGCTGCCCTCGGTGACGACCGTCTCGCGCTTGGCCTTCGATGTGTCGCCGGGGCCGCCTGGCAGCACCCGCAGACCCGCGAAGGAGTACGTGATCAGGTCGCGGGAGAGCTGCTGGTCACGGACCGAGAAGGCGGCCTCGTCGAGGATCTGCGCGGTGTCCTTCTCGGTGACCGCGACGTCCGCCGGGTCACCATCGAACTCCTCGTCGGTGGTGCCGAGCAGCAGCATGTCCTCCCAGGGGAGGGCGAAGGTGATGCGGTACTTGTCGATCGGCGTGGCCAGCGCGGCCTTCCAGGGGGCGGTGCGCTTGAGCACCAGGTGCGCGCCCTTCGACAGCCGGATGGAGGGGTCCGCGCCCTTGTCCTCCATCTTGCGCAGGTGGTCGACCCACGGTCCGGTGGCGTTGAGCACGAGGCGGGCGTTGACGCCGAACTCCTCGCCCTCCATCCGGTCCTTCAGCTCCGCGCCTGTGACCCGTCCCTGGGTGAAGCGCAGGCCGGTGACCTCGGCGTGGTTGAGGACCGTGGCGCCGGCCGCGACGGCGGCGCGGACGGTCATCAGGGCCATCCGGGAGTCGTTCATCTGGTCGTCGCCGTACACGGCCACGGCCTTGAGGTTCTCGGTGCGCAGCTCCGGCACGTCACGCTGGGCCTTGGCCGGCGATATGACGTGGCCGACGCCGTCGCCGAAGGCGGACAGCGCGGAGTACGCGAAGACGCCGGCGCCGAGCTTGGCCGCGCCGTGCGGACCGCCCTTGTAGACGGGCAGGTAGAAGGTCAGGGGGTTGGCGAGGTGCGGTGCCACCTGACGGGAGACCGCACGCCGCTCGAAGTGGTTCTCCGCCACCAGCTTGACCGCGCCGGTCTGCAGGTAGCGCAGACCGCCGTGCAGCAGCTTGGAGGAGGCGGAGGAGGTGGCGCCGGCGAAGTCACCGGCGTCCACCAGGGCCACCCGCAGTCCGGCCTGCGCGGCGTGCCAGGCAGTGGAGATGCCCAGGATGCCGCCACCGATCACCAGGAGGTCGTACGTCGCCTTGGAAAGCTGTTCCCGGGTCTCGGCGCGGCTCGCGGTCGAACCATCGGCCGGGTGCGTCCCAAGTGCCGGGACGCTCTGCAGGGTGCTCATGATTACTCCTCGACAATGCTGTCATCGAGCCAGCCCATGGAGCGTTCCACGGCCTTGAGCCAGCTCTTGTACTCGCGGTCACGGGTGGCCGCTTCCATCCGGGGGGTCCACTCGGCGGCCCGGCGCCAGTTGGCGCGCAGTTCGTCGGTGCTGGACCAGAAGCCGACGGCCAGTCCGGCCGCGTAGGCGGCGCCGAGACAGGTCGTCTCGGCGACCATCGGGCGCACCACGGGCGCGTCCAGGAAGTCCGAGATGGTCTGCATCAGCAGGTTGTTGGAGGTCATGCCGCCGTCGACCTTCAGTGCGGTCAGCTCGACGCCGGAGTCCTTGGTCATGGCGTCGGTGATCTCGCGGGTCTGCCAGGCGGTGGCCTCGAGAACGGCGCGCGCGATGTGGGCCTTGGTGACGTAGCGGGTCAGGCCCGCGATGACGCCGCGCGCGTCCGAGCGCCAATAGGGGGCGAACAGGCCGGAGAACGCCGGCACGAAGTACGCGCCGCCGTTGTCGTCGACCGTGCTGGCCAGCGTCTCGATCTCGGCGGCGGAGTTGATCAGGCCCATCTGGTCCCGCATCCACTGCACCAGCGAACCGGTGACGGCGATGGAGCCTTCCAGCGCGTACACCGGCTGCTGGTCGCCGATGCGGTAGCCGACGGTGGTGAGCAGGCCGTTGTACGAGTTCACCGGCTCGTGCCCGGTGTTCATCAGCATGAAGGTGCCGGTGCCGTACGTGGACTTGGCCTCGCCCTGGTCGAAGCAGGTCTGGCCGAACAGCGCGGCCTGCTGGTCACCGAGCGCGGAGGCGACCGGGACACCCGCCAGGGCGCCGCCCGCGGTGATGCCGTAGACCTCGGCGGACGACTTGATCTCGGGGAGGACCTCCGCCGGGATGTGGATCGACTGAAGGATCTTCTCGTCCCACTCCAGCCGGTGCAGGTTCATCAGCAGGGTGCGCGAGGCGTTGGTGACGTCCGTGACGTGCACGCCGCCGTTGACGCCGCCGGTGAGGTTCCAGATGACCCAGGAGTCCATGGTGCCGAAGAGGATGTCGCCGCGCTCGGCGCGCTCGCGCAGGCCCTCGACGTTGTCCAGCAGCCAGCGGATCTTGGGCCCGGCGAAGTACGAGGCCAGCGGCAGGCCGGTCTCGCGGCGGAAGCGGTCCTGGCCGACGTTGCGGCCCAGTTCCTTGCAGAGCGCGTCGGTGCGGGTGTCCTGCCAGACGATGGCGTTGTGGACGGGCTCACCGGTGTGCTTGTCCCAGAGCAGCGTGGTCTCGCGCTGGTTGGTGATGCCGATCGCCTTGACGTCGGCGGCGGTGATGCCGGCCTTCTCCACGGCGCCGGCCACGACCTGCTGGACGTTGGCCCAGATCTCGGTCGCGTCGTGCTCGACCCAGCCCGGCTTCGGGAAGATCTGCTCGTGTTCCTTCTGGTCGACCGCCACGATGCGGCCGTCCTTGTCGAAGACGATGCAGCGGCTGGAGGTCGTGCCCTGGTCGATGGCCGCGATGAACGGTCCGTGGCCGTGGGAGGAGGGCGTGTTGTGGGTGTCACTCATGGTGTGCTCCAGAAAATCTGTGCGGGCGGAGTCGGGAGGCGGCGCGGATCAGGCGAATGCCACCTGATAGATGCCACCGGCGATGGCCCCGCCAATCAGCGGGCCGACGACCGGGATCCAGGCGTATCCCCAGTCCGAGCCGCCCTTGTTCGGCAGCGGCAGCAGCGCGTGCACGATGCGCGGCCCGAGGTCGCGGACCGGGTTGATGCCGTAGCCGGTGGGTCCGCCCAGCGACAGACCGATACCGACGACGACCAGGGCGACCAGCAGGGAGCCCAGCGGCCCGACACCCTTGCCGTCGTCGCTCAGGCCGAGGGTGAGGATCGCCAGCACGAGCACGATGGTGGCGATGATCTCGGTTGCGAGGTTCTGTACCGCGTGCCTGATCTCCGGGCCGGTGGAGAAGATGCCAAGGACCGGTCCCGCCTTCGGGGCCGCGGCCTGATCGACGAGTCCGTCCGAGCCGAGTCCGTCCGTGCCGTTGTGCGCGGCCAGCACCTCGGGGTCCGTCAGGTGCGCACGGAACTGCCCGTAGTACGAGACCCACACCAGGAACGCGCCGATCATGGCGCCGAGCAGCTCACCGCCGAAGTAGACGGGTACCTGGCTCCACTCGATGCCGCCCTTGATGGCGAGACCGATGGTGACCGCAGGGTTGAGGTGCGCGCCGGACTTCGCGGCGATGTAGGCGCCCGTGAGGACGGCGAAGCCCCACCCGAACGCGATGGCGACCCAGCCGGCGTTGTACGCCTTGGAGCGCTTGAACGTGACGGCGGCGCAGACGCCACCGCCCAGCAATGTCAGAACAGCGGTACCGATGGTCTCGCTGATGAAGATGTCGGAGCTGGACACCCGCGACTCCTTTGTCCTTCGTCCAGGGGAAGGCGGACCCCCAGGTCCCTCCGGTGGTCCGCACCCTCCAAGAGGGTGGTGGTCGGCCCGCGGCACTGCCCACCATAACGAAGATTGTCGCAAGGTGTTCGACAATGCCGACCGACGAACGGCAGTTTTGTTTACCCGCAGGAAACCGTCAAGGCATCTGTGGCGAAAACCTTGGGTGAATATATGCACCCAAAGGGGTCAAAACCGACCTGCACCAAGATCTCTGGACACGGCGCGTGCGCAATCCCTCACCGCAGCGACGATTTCCGGCCGCAGCTCCCCCTCCTGGCACACCCGTTCCACCGCCCCTGTGATTCCCACCGCACCGACCGGCATCCGCCTGCGGTCGTGGATCGGCGCGGCCACCGACGCCACGCCCTCCCAGGTCTCCTCGACGTCGGCGGCCCAGCCGCGCGCCCGGGTCACGTCCAGGACCCCCTCGAATTCCTCCATGCCGGTCACCGTGCGCGGCGTGAGCGACTGCCGCTCCACCTCCGTGACCTCGCTGTGCGCCACCGGGTCGTACGCGCACAGCACCTTGCCCAGCGCCGTGCTGTGCAGCGGGTGCATCGCGCCCACCTCAAGGACCTGGCGGCTGTCGTCCGGCCGGAAGACGTGGTGGACGATCAGCACGCCCTGCTGGTGCAGCACACCGAGATAGACGCTCTCGCCGCTGGAGCGGGCCAGGTCGTCGGTCCACACCAGGGCCCGCGCACGCAGCTCGTGCACGTCCAGGTAGCTGTTGCCCAGGCGCAGCAGCTCGGCGCCCAGTTGGTAGCGCCCGGACGCCGGGTCCTGCTCGACGAAGCCCTCCTGCTGGAGCGTGCGCAGGATGCCGTGCGCGGTCCCCTTGGCCAGACCGATGGCGGAGGAGATGTCGGACAGTCCCAGCCGCCGTTCCCCGCCGGCCAGCAGCCGCAGCACTGCGGCTGCTCGCTCCAGCGACTGGATGGTGCGTGCCATCGGACAACCTCCGGTATTGAGCGGTTCGACAATGCTGAACGATATCGGCCCATGCCGACCGGTGGGGGGCGCTGCGGCCATCCCACGATCATGAGCTGCGCAGCGCAAGCGGCAGGCCACACAGCTGTCCACGCGCTGGAATGCCGCACACCTGTACCGGGTCGGCAGCTACGCTGGCCGGGTGCGCCCTCTCCCGGAGGGTGCAAAGCCGACAGCCGTCGCAACCAGGGGAGTATCTCCATGGCCTCGTACACGCCATCGTCCGACAGCACATCCCGCATCGATTCCTTCCGTGAGGCGCTGGCCTCCCGGGTGGTGGTCGCCGACGGGGCGATGGGCACGATGCTGCAGGCACAGGACCCGACGATGGAGGACTTCCAGCAGCTGGAGGGCTGCAACGAAGTACTCAACATCACCCGTCCGGACATCGTGCGCTCGGTGCACGAGGAGTACTTCGCGGTCGGCGTCGACTGCGTGGAGACCAACACCTTCGGCGCGAACTTCGCCGCACTGGCCGAGTACGACATCCCCGAGCGGGTCTTCGAACTGTCCGAGTCCGGCGCCCGCATCGCCCGCGAGGTCGCCGACGAGTTCACCGCGTCGACCGGGCAGCAGCGCTGGGTGCTGGGCTCGATGGGCCCCGGCACCAAGCTGCCGACGCTGGGCCACGCCCCGTACGTCACGCTGCGCGACGCCTACCAGCAGAACGCCGAGGGCATGATCGCCGGCGGCGCCGACGCGCTGCTGGTGGAGACCACGCAGGACCTGCTGCAGACCAAGGCCGCCATCCTCGGCGCCCGCCGCGCCCTCGCGGCGACCGGCACCCGCCTCCCGGTGATCTGCTCGGTGACGGTCGAGACCACCGGCACCATGCTGCTGGGCTCGGAGATCGGCGCCGCGCTGACCGCTCTGGAGCCGCTCGGCATCGACATGATCGGCCTCAACTGCGCCACCGGACCTTCCGAGATGAGCGAGCACCTGCGCTATCTCGCCCGCAACTCCCGCGTCCCGATCTCCTGCATGCCCAACGCGGGCCTGCCGGTCCTGGGCAAGGACGGCGCGCACTACCCGCTGTCCGCCGGTGAACTGGCCGACGCCCAGGAGTCGTTCGTCGCCGAGTACGGCCTGTCGCTGGTCGGCGGCTGCTGCGGCACCACCCCCGAGCACCTGCGGCAGGTCGTCGAGCGGGTGCGCGGCCAGGTCCCGCCGGCCCGTGTGGCACGGCCCGAGCCCGGCGCCGCCTCGCTCTACCAGACCGTTCCCTTCCGCCAGGACACCTCCTACCTGGCCATCGGTGAGCGCACCAACGCCAACGGGTCGAAGAAGTTCCGCGAGGCGATGCTGGAGGCCCGCTGGGACGACTGCGTGGAGATCGCCCGCGACCAGATCCGCGAGGGCGCCCACATGCTCGACCTGTGCGTCGACTACGTCGGCCGGGACGGCGTCGCCGACATGGAGGAGCTGGCCGGCCGGCTCGCCACCGCCTCCACGCTGCCGATCGTGCTGGACTCCACCGAACTGCCCGTGCTCCAGGCCGGCTTGGAGAAGCTGGGTGGCCGCGCGGTGATCAACTCCGTCAACTACGAGGACGGCGACGGCCCCGAGTCCCGCTGGGCGAAGGTGACCGCGCTGGCCGCCGAGCACGGCGCGGCGCTGATCGCGCTGACCATCGACGAGACGGGCCAGGCCCGCACCGCCGATGACAAGGTCGCCATCGCGGAGCGGATGATCGCCGACCTGACAGGCAACTGGGGCATCCACGAGTCGGACATCCTCATCGACACCCTGACCTTCACCATCTGCACCGGTCAGGAGGAGTCCCGCAAGGACGGCATCAACACCATCGAGGCGATCCGCGAACTCAAGCGCCGCCACCCCGATGTGCAGACCACGCTGGGCCTGTCGAACATCTCCTTCGGCCTGAACCCCGCCGCCCGCATCACGCTCAACTCCGTCTTCCTCGACGAGTGCGTCAAGGCGGGACTGGACTCGGCGATCGTGCACGCCTCGAAGATCCTGCCGATCGCCCGACTGGAGGAGGAGCAGGTCAAGGCCGCCCTCGACCTGATCTACGACCGCCGTGCCGAGGGCTACGACCCGCTGCAGAAGCTCATGGAGCTGTTCGAGGGCGTCAACACCAAGTCCCTCAAGGACGGCCGTGCCGAGGAACTCCTGGCCCTGCCGCTGGACGAGCGCCTCCAGCGCCGCATCATCGACGGCGAGAAGAACGGCCTGGAGGCCGACCTGGACGAGGCGCTGACGAGCCGTCCGGCGCTGGACATCGTCAACGACACGCTCCTGGAAGGCATGAAGGTCGTCGGCGAACTGTTCGGCTCCGGCCAGATGCAGCTGCCGTTCGTCCTCCAGTCCGCCGAGGTCATGAAGACCGCGGTCGCCCACCTCGAACCGCACATGGAGAAGAGCGACGACGAGGGCAAGGGCACCATCGTGCTCGCCACCGTCCGCGGCGACGTCCACGACATCGGCAAGAACCTCGTCGACATCATCCTGTCCAACAACGGCTACAACGTCGTCAACCTCGGCATCAAGCAGCCCGTCTCGGCGATCCTGGAGGCCGCCGAGGAACACCGCGCGGACGTCATCGGCATGTCGGGACTCCTGGTCAAGTCCACGGTGATCATGAAGGAGAACCTCCAGGAGCTGAACCAGCGCAACATGGCGGCCGACTTCCCCGTCATCCTCGGCGGTGCCGCCCTCACCCGCGCCTACGTCGAACAGGACCTGCACGAGATCTACGAGGGCGAGGTCCGCTACGCCAGGGACGCCTTCGAGGGACTGCGCCTGATGGACGCCCTGATCGCCGTCAAGCGCGGGGTGCCGGGCGCGGCGCTGCCCGAACTGAAGCAGCGGCGGGTGCCCAAGCGCGAGACGGCCGTGGTGGAGGTCGATGAGCCCGAGGGCTCGGTGCGCTCCGACGTCGCCGTCGACAACCCCGTCCCCGCCCCGCCGTTCTGGGGCACCCGCGTCGTCAAGGGCATCCAGCTCGCCGACTACGCCTCCTGGCTGGACGAGGGTGCGCTCTTCAAGGGGCAGTGGGGCCTCAAGCAGGCCCGTACGGGAGACGGTCCGACGTACGAGGAGCTGGTGGAGACCGAGGGCCGGCCGCGGCTGCGCGGCTGGCTGGACAAGCTCCAGACCGAGAACCTCCTGGAAGCCGCCGTCGTCCAGGGCTACTTTCCCTGCTACTCCAAGGGCGACGACCTCATCCTCCTGCACGAGGACGGCACCGAGCGCACCCGGTTCACCTTCCCGCGCCAGCGCCGCGGGCGCCGTCTGTGCCTGGCCGACTTCTTCCGTCCCGAGGAGTCGGGCGAGCGGGACGTGGTCGGGCTCCAGGTCGTCACCGTCGGCTCACGGATCGGCGAGGCGACGGCCAAGCTGTTCGCCGACAACGCCTACCGCGACTACCTCGAACTGCACGGCCTGTCCGTCCAGCTCGCCGAGGCGCTGGCCGAGTACTGGCACGCACGGGTCCGCTCGGAGCTGGGCTTCGCGGGCGAGGACCCGGCCGACGTCGAGGACATGTTCGCCCTCAAGTACCGCGGTGCGCGCTTCTCGCTGGGCTACGGCGCCTGCCCCGACCTGGAGGACCGCGCGAAGATCGCCGACCTGCTCGAACCGGGGCGCATCGGCGTCGAGCTGTCCGAGGAATTCCAGCTCCACCCCGAACAGTCCACCGACGCGATCATCATCCACCACCCGGAGGCGAAGTACTTCAACGCACGGTGAGCGCCGTGTGGCCGCCCGTCACCTCCGGCGGGCGGCCCGCCGCGGCCCCGGCGGGCGTCCCGCGGCGGCCGGTCGTACACTGGTCGGTCCGGTAGTGGCCGGTCGTTCTCCCCGCACGGGGCGGCGACCGGCCCTTTCGTCCCTTCGGGGACGCCCTCACGGAGGTGAACGGATGACCAGCAGCATCCCCGCGGTCGCCACCCGTACGGCCGAAGACGCGACCCTCCAGGCCGTCTTCCTCGACCTGGACGGCACCCTCGTCGACACCGAGGGCTTCTGGTGGGAGGCGGAGGCGGAGGTCTTCGCCGAACTGGGGCACATCCTGGACGACACCCACCGCGGTGTCGTCGTCGGCGGCCCGATGACCCGCAGCGCCGGCTACCTCATCCGGGCCACCGGAGCCGAGATCGGCCTGGCGGAGCTGAGCGGTCTGCTCAACGCCCGCTTCGCCGCCAGGATCGCGGGCGGCGTACCGCTGATGCCGGGCGCGCACCGGCTGCTCGCCGAACTGTCCGCACACGCCGTGCCCACCGCGCTGGTCTCGGCCTCGCACCGGACCATCATCGACCGGATGCTGCACTCCCTGGGAGCGGCCAACTTCCGTCTGACGCTCGCGGGTGACGAACTGGCACGTACCAAGCCGCACCCGGACCCGTATCTGACGGCGGCGGCACGGCTGGGTGTCGACCCCGCGCGATGCGCGGTGGTGGAGGACACGATGACGGGTGTGACGGCGGGTGAGGCCGCGGGCTGCCGGGTCGTCGCCGTGCCGTCGGTGCTGCCGATCCCGCCCGCTGAAGGCCGTACGGTCGTCCGTTCGCTCGAAGAAGTCGATCTGCCTTTTCTCCGGTCACTCATCACGGAAAGCCGTGGCGGCGTGTACTGAGCGTGCTTCGGTGAAAACCACCGGAACTCAGGGGAGTGGTTCGCTCATTTTCCGTGACGAATGCACGGTCGAATTCCTGCACGGTGAAGGGTAATTGGGCGCGTGAGGTTTCTCACGCGCCATGGCATCGACAGCCGGGCCGACAGGTGTTCCAGGGGGTCTCTTCGGCTCTTTGTGCGGGGGTAAGTGTCCGGATTGGTGGAGCGACGTACGAATCGTTCCACCGTCCGGTTATCGGTGACCCGGGTGCGGTTATCCCGTCGCGATATACCGGCAACTCCGTTCCGTCCCGGACCGGCTGGCCGTGCCTACTAATGTCGACGCGAGCAACACCTCTGCAGCTGATAAGGAACCTGCCGACGATGAATCGCAAGACCTTGGTGCTGCCGGCTCTGGCCGGTCTGCTCGCCCCCGTACTCGCTGCCTGCGGCAGCTCGGACGGCGCGGACGGGAGCGGCGACCCGATCGTCGTCGGGGTCGCCACGCAGATCGAGGCCACCAAGGCAGCGCCCGCCCCGTTCGACCCGGCACAGGCGTACGACGTCGACGCGATGAACGTCCTGCGCGGCACCCTCCAGACGCTGATGCGCCTGCCCAGGACCGGTACGGCGCCGGTGCCCGAGGCCGCCAAGACCTGTGGGTTCCGCGATACCAGGAACGAACAGTTCCGGTGCACCCTGCGCAGCGATCTGAAATTCTCCAACGGCCATGCGCTCACCGCGCGGGACGTGAAGTTCTCCATCGACCGCGTGCAGAAGATCAACTACGCCAACGGTCCCGGGACGCTGGTCAACGACATCGACAAGGTCGAAACGCCCAGCGATACCGAAGTGGTTTTCCACCTCAAGAAGCCGGACGCCACCTTCCCGCAGAAGCTCACCACACCGGCCGCCGGCATCGTCGACCACCAGGTCTACCCCAAGGACCATCTCTACAACGGTTTCGACCTCGTCGGCTCCGGCCCTTACACGCTCAAGGCCGAGCACAGCGGCGAGCGGGTAACCAAGATCGTTTTCTCCAGGAACCCCACCTACAAGGGCGCGGTGAAGCCCTTGAACGACAAGGTGGCGATGCGGTTCTTCGGCAGCTCGTCCGCCATGGAGAAGGCCCTGCGCAAGGGCGATATCGACCTGATGAACCGCGGTCTGTCGCCCAATCAGGTCAAGGGTCTGAAGAACTCCAGGGACGAGCACATCGCCCTCCAGGAGATGCCAGGCCAGGAAATCCGCTACCTCGCCTTCAACACGAAGGACCCGTCGGTCTCCGACCGGGCCGTACGCCAGGCGATGGCGCAGCTCGTCAACCGCTCCCAGATGCTGCGCGACGTCTACTCCTACGCCGGCGACCCGCTGTACTCCCTGGTGCCCACCGGCCTCACCGGCCACATCAACTCCTTCTTCACCAAGTACGGCAACCCCAGCGTCCCGGCCGCCCGCAGGATCCTTGAGCAGGCGAACATCCACACCCCGGTGAAGCTGACCCTGACGTACACCGAGAACCACTACGGCGCCAGCACCGCCAAGGAGTTCGCGGCCCTGCAGAAGCAGCTCAACGCCAGCAAGCTCTTCGACGTCGACATCAACGGCATCAAGAACTGGCAGCAGTTCCGCACCGACTCGTCCGGGGGCAAGTACGCGGTCTACGGCATGGGCTGGTTCCCCGACATCCCGGACGCCGACAACTACATCGCGCCCTTCCTCGGCAAGGGGAACTTCCTCAACTCCCCGTACCGCAACGCGAAGATCGAGCAGCTGATCCCCGCCACCCGGCAGCAGACCGACCGCAACGCCGCCGGCACCGGCTTCAAGGAGGTCCAGAACATCCTCGCCGAGGACGTCCCGATCCTCCCGCTGTGGCAGGGCAAGCAGTACGTGGCCGCCCGCGACGACATCACCGGCGTGGAATGGGCGCTCAACTCCTCGTCCGCGCTGCAGATCTGGGAGCTGGGCCGCGGCGTCGCCGACTGAGCCACCGCGGGAGGCCCCGGCCGCACCCGCACCGCACGAACGGCGGGGCCGGTCCTGATCCCAGGACCGGCCCCGCCGTCATGACCACCGCCCGCCGGCGGCCCGCGCCGCCTACTGCGCCCCGGGGCGCACCAGACCGCTCTCGTACGCGTAGACCGCCGCCTGCACCCGGTCGCGCAGCCGCAGCTTCGTCAGCACGTGTCCCACATGCGTCTTGACCGTCGTCTCGCTCACGAACAGATCCGCCGCGATCTCGGCGTTCGACAGGCCGCGGGCCACCAGCTTCAGCACCTCGACCTCGCGGTCGGTGAGCGTGTGCAGGGTGTCGGGCACCGACTCCTCGCCCGACGGGAGATGACCGGCGTACTTGTCCAGCAGCCGGCGCGTGATGCTGGGCGCCAGCATCGCCTCGCCGGCGGCCACCACCCGGATCGCCTGTACCAGCTCGACGGCAGGCGCGTCCTTGAGCAGGAAGCCGCTGGCCCCCGCCCGCAGCGCCTCGACGACGTACTCGTCCAGGTCGAAGGTGGTCAGCACCAGCACCTTCGCCGGGCCGTCCTTCGCCGGACCGGTGATCTGGCGGGTCGCCTCCACCCCGTCCATCCGCGGCATGCGGATGTCCATCAGCACCACATCGGGCTGCAATGCCCGCACCTGGTCCAGTGCCTGCAAGCCGTCCCCGGCCTCGCCGACGACCGCCAGGTCCTGCTCGGCCTCCAGAATCATCCGGAAACCCGTACGCAGCAGCGGCTGGTCGTCGACCAGCAGGACGCGGATAGCCACCAAAGCTCCTTCGTTAGACCGGCTCCATTCTGCCCTGCTCAGGGCCGCTCCCGTCCGCCGGGCGGATCGTGAGCGGATAGACCGGGGGAGTGCCGCCGAACTCCGGGCAGTGCGCCTGATGGTCGCACCAGCCGCACAGCTTCGTCGGCCGCGGACGCCAGTCGCCGGATTCCGTCGCCTTCTCGATCGCCGCCCACAGCGCCAGCAACTTCCGCTCCACGCCCCGCAGTTCGGCCTCGCCCGGGTCGTATGTGATGACATCGCCGCTGCCCAGATAGACCAGCTGCAACCGGCGCGGCACCACTCCGCGCAGCCGCCACATCACCAGCGCGTAGAACTTCATCTGGAACAGCGCGCCCTCGGCGAACTGCGGACGCGGCGCCTTGCCGGTCTTGTAGTCGACGATCCTGACCTCGCCCGTCGGCGCGACGTCCACCCGGTCGATGAACCCGCGCAGCCTCAGCCCCGAATCCAGCGCCGTCTCGACGTACAGCTCACGGTCCGCCGGCTCCAGGCGCGTCGGATCCTCCAGCGAGAACCACCGCTCCACCAGCGCCTCGGCGTCCGCCAGCCAGCCGGCCAGCCGCTCGCCCTCCGGATCGTCGGCGAACAGCTCCGCCAGCTCCGGCCGCTTGCCCAGCAGCTTCTCCCACTCGCCCGCCACCATCGCGCGGGCACCGGGCGCCGTACGCTCCGCCGCCGGCGCATCGAAGAGCCGCTCCAGCACCGCGTGCACCACGGTGCCGCGGGTCGCCGCCGGGCTGGGCTTCTCCGGCAGCTTGTCGATCACCCGGAAGCGGTACAGCAACGGGCACTGCATGAAGTCGCTCGCCCGCGAGGGCGACAGCGCGACGGGACGCCCCGGCGACCGCTGCGCCCCGCGCTGCGCGCCGGGACCTGCCGTCCCCTGCTCGCCCTGCCCGTCCCGCGGCGCCGCCGCCCCGTCCGCCTCGGCAATCTCGGTGCTCGTTCCCATGACACCCGACCCTACGGCCAGGCACTGACAACACCCGCCACCACGGCAGGGACCGGGGGCCCGCAGCGGAGCGGCCGGGCACGCTCCGCATACCATCGACGCCAGACCCCTTCGCGCTGCATGATCGAGAGATCACGCCGCACCGGCGCGAAGGCCGTATTCGACGAGGGGACACCGTGGACGAGAGCGGGAAGCCGCAGGACCCCCAGGAGTCCGCGCAGCCCCAGCCGCCCAACCCGCCCGAGCCACCCGAGGGCCCCAAGAACTCCAAGGGCCGCAAGACACCGGCACCGGGCCGCAAGAAGGGCGGCGGCATCCTCATGGGCCGCCCCTTCGGCGTGCCCGTCTACGTCGCGCCCAGCTGGTTCCTCGTCGCCGCCCTGATCACCTGGGTCTTCGGCGCCCAGCTCGAACAGGTCCTGCCCGAGCTCGGTGGCGCCCGCTACCTCGTCTCGCTCTTCTTCGCCGTCGCCTTCTACGCCTCGGTCCTCATCCACGAACTCGCGCACACCGTCGCCGCGCTCCGCTTCAAGCTCCCCGTACGCCGCATCCAGCTCCAGTTCTTCGGCGGCGTATCGGAGATCGAGAAGGAGACCGAGACCCCCGGCAGGGAATTCGTCCTCGCCTTCGTGGGCCCGCTCCTCTCCCTCGTACTCTCCGGTGTCTTCTACGGCGGCATGCAGCTCGTCGAGGCCGGCACGGTCCCCGGCGTGCTGCTCGCGGGGCTGATGATCTCCAACCTCATCGTCGCGGTCTTCAACCTCCTTCCCGGGCTCCCGCTCGACGGCGGACGGATGCTCCGTGCCGTCGTCTGGAAGATCACCGGCAACCCGATGTCCGGCACCGTCGCCGCCGCCTGGATCGGCCGCGCGCTCGCCGTCACCGTCCTGATCGGCCTGCCGCTGCTCACCCACACCGGAGCGCTCGGCGGCCCCCGCCCCGACATCGGCAGCGCCGACTCCCTCACCGACGCCCTGCTCGCCGCGATCCTGGCCGCCATCATCTGGACCGGAGCGGGCAACAGCCTCCGGATGGCCAGGCTGCGCGAGCGCCTCCCCGGACTCCAGGCCCGCACGCTCACCCGGCGCGCCGTCCCGGTGGAGAACGCCACCCCGCTCTCCGAGGCGCTCCGCCGCGCCAACGACTCCGGGGCCCGCGCCCTGGTCGTCGTCGACGGGCACGGCGAACCCACCGCCGTCGTCCGCGAAGCCGCCATCGTCGGCGTCCCCGAACACCGCCGCCCCTGGGTGCCGGTCGGCACCCTCGCCCAGGACCTCAAGGACGGCATGCGGGTTCCGGCCGAACTGGCCGGCGAGGACCTCCTCGAATTCCTCCGCGCCACCCCGGCCACCGAATACCTCGTCGTCGAGGAGACCGGCGAGATCTACGGCGTGCTGTCCACCGACGACGTCGAGCGGGCCTTCGTCTCCGCCATGGCCCGCCACTCCTGACCCGCCCGCGCCCCCGACGGGACGCCCGCTGGTCCTGGGCGTCCGCCGGGCCCGGTAGGCTGGTCACATGTCCGAACCGACCGGTGCCGCCCGCCGTCGCGGGCCCTTCAAGGTCGGGGACCAGGTCCAGCTCACCGACCCCAAGGGACGCCACTACACCTTCACGCTCGAAGAGGGAAAAAGCTTCCACACCCACAAGGGAGCTTTCCCCCACGACGAGCTGATCGGTGCTCCCGAGGGCAGTGTTGTCCGTACCACCGGGAACGTCGCCTACCTCGCGCTGCGCCCGCTGCTCCCCGACTACGTCCTGTCCATGCCCCGCGGCGCCGCCGTGGTCTACCCCAAGGACGCGGGGCAGATCCTGGCGATGGCCGACATCTTCCCCGGCGCCCGCGTCGTCGAGGCGGGAGTGGGTTCCGGCTCGCTCAGCAGCTTCCTGCTGCGCGCCATCGGCGACCAGGGCATGCTGCACTCCTACGAGCGCCGCGAAGACTTCGCCAAGATCGCCACCCAGAACGTCGAGCGCTACTTCGGCGAGCCGCACCCGGCCTGGACGCTCACCGTCGGTGACCTCCAGGACAACCTCTCCGACACCGAGGTCGACCGGGTCATCCTCGACATGCTCGCCCCCTGGGAGTGCCTGGAGGCCGTCTCCAAGGCGCTGGTCCCCGGCGGCATCCTCTGCGCGTACGTCGCCACGACCACGCAGCTGGCCCGCACCGTCGAGGCGATCCGCGAACACGGCACCTTCAACGAGCCGTCGGCCTGGGAAACCATGGTCCGCACCTGGCACGTCGAGGGCCTCGCCGTCCGCCCCGACCACCGCATGATCGGCCACACCGGCTTCCTGCTCACCGCCCGCCGTCTCGCCGACGGCGTCGAACCCCCGCTGCGCCGCCGCCGTCCCGCCAAGGGCGCGTACGGCGACGACTACACCGGTCCGGGTTCCGCGTCGGGCGGCTCCAAGGACGCGCCGTCGGGCGACTCCGCAGAGCGCGGCTGACCGCCGGCTTCAGGCCACCGAACCACCGGGCGCCGCCGACGAGTTCCCCCTTCGGGAACCGTCGGCGGCGCTCCTTCGTTTCCGGCGTAAAACTCCGGTCCGGCTGGTTCCTGGGCGTCTTGTCCTGTGGAACGATGCTGGGCACTCCCACCGCCACAGCACTTCACAGGAGTTACCTCGCGTGCAGCCCTTGGCAGGCCAGGATCTTTCGCACACCCAGCCCCGCCCCATGCACTGGCTCGCCACGGCCACCGCCGTCGCCGCGGTCGTCGCTGCAGCTTCCTTCGTCCAGCCCCCTGATGCGAAGGCCACTCCGACCGCGTCGGGCCGCCCTGCGGCGGCTCCCGACCCGCGAGGTGTGACCTTCCCCGTCGACTGCGGCCCGAACCGCCTCGACGTGGTGAAGAAGGTCTCGGGCGACCTCGACGGCGACGGCACGCCCGAGACCGTCGCGACGGTCCGCTGCCACAGCGCCACCGGCACCCCGCCCAGCGGCGTCTACGTCCTCGCACAGCCGACCGGCAAGGGGGCGAAACCCCGCATCGTCGCCACGCTCCTGGCGCCCTCCCAGCGGCTCAGCGTCCAGGACCTCTCCCTGGACGCCGGCGAGATCTCCGCGTCGCTCCTGGGGTACTCCACGACCGACGTGCCGCGCTGCTGCCCCGACGTGCACACCACCGCCAAGTGGCAATGGAAGGGCGGGAAGTTCGTACGGAACGAACTCCCCGCCGCTGTCGGCACCGCGCGTATCTGACCGGTCACAGGACGTGCCCCGGAGGGGGAGGCGGCCCGGTGCCGTAACCGCCGTCTCCCCGCCGCCCGGCGGCTATTCCGCCTCCGGGCCGTAGACCTCCACCTGGTTGTCGACCCGGCGGACGTGGATGCAGTCCCCGGGGCACTCCTTCGCCGAGTCCCGTACGTCGTTGAGCAGCGGCAGCGGAACGGGCGTTGTCGCTCCCTTGTCCTGGAGCAGCTCGTCGTCGGAGCTCTTGACGTAGGCGAGTCCGTCGATGTCCAGCTCGAAGACCTCGGGCGCGTACTGCGCGCAGATCCCGTCCCCGGTGCACAGGTCCTGATCGATCCAGACTTCAAGCTCTGGAGTGGCTTCTTCCTGCGCGGTCATCTCGCCTGCCGTTCCTGCGTACGTGAAGCGTTTTTGTCTAAGTGGTGCCAGCCCTGACGGGTGTTGACCGTCCCGACGATACAACCGGTCGCTTTCCGATGTTGTTCGGTGGGTATTCCCTTGGTGAGCGGACGTGCGCAAGGGTGAAGATCGGACACACCCCGACCGTCTTTTCGATCTAGGGGTTTCAACCCGCACCGGCCCAGGTAGGGTCAGGAAGCGTCCAGCTCCCCTTGGAGGAGGTGAGGACCGTGGCAGCCCACGACGACGACATCAACCGCGGCATCCGGCCCGGGCGGGGGTCTGAAGACCCCGCCGGCCAGGTCGCCTATCTCGAGCAGGAGATCGCCGTCCTGCGACGCAAGCTCGCCGACTCTCCGCGTCATACGAGGATTCTCGAAGAGCGGATCGTCGAGCTGCAGACCAACCTGGCCGGCGTTTCCGCGCAGAACGAGCGACTCGCCAATACTCTCCGAGAGGCCCGCGACCAGATCGTCGCGCTCAAGGAGGAGGTCGACCGGCTCGCGCAGCCGCCGGCCGGCTTCGGCGTCTTCCTGCAGGTGAATGAGGACGGCACGGCCGATATTTTCACCGGAGGCCGAAAGCTCCGGGTGAATGTCAGCCCCAGCGTGGAGACGAACGACCTCAGGCGCGGCCAAGAGGTCATGCTCAACGAAGCGCTCAATGTGGTCGAGGCCATGGCGTTCGAGAGCGCCGGGGACATCGTCACCCTCAAGGAAATCCTTGAGGACGGCGAGCGCGCCCTGGTCGTCGGGCACACCGACGAGGAACGGGTGGTGCGGCTCGCCGAGCCGCTGCTGGACATCACCATCCGCCCCGGCGACGCCCTGCTGCTCGAACCCCGCTCCGGCTACGTCTATGAAGTCATCCCGAAGAGCGAGGTCGAGGAACTCGTCCTCGAAGAGGTCCCGGACATCGACTACACCAAGATCGGCGGTCTGGGCGGCCAGATCGAACTGATCCGGGACGCGGTCGAGCTTCCGTACCTCTACCCCGACCTCTTCAAGGAGCACGAACTCCGCCCGCCCAAGGGTGTGTTGCTCTACGGCCCGCCCGGCTGCGGCAAGACGCTCATCGCCAAGGCGGTCGCCAACTCCCTTGCCAAGAAGGTCGCCGAGGTGACCGGCCAGCCCGCGGGGAAGAGCTTCTTCCTCAACATCAAGGGCCCCGAGCTCCTCAACAAGTACGTCGGCGAGACCGAACGGCACATCCGGCTGGTCTTCCAGCGGGCGAGGGAGAAGGCCAGCGAGGGCACGCCCGTCATCGTCTTCTTCGACGAGATGGACTCCCTCTTCCGCACCCGCGGCTCCGGTGTCAGCTCGGACGTGGAGAACACCATCGTCCCGCAGCTGCTCTCCGAGATCGACGGTGTGGAGGGCCTGGAGAACGTCATCGTGATCGGCGCCTCGAACCGCGAGGACATGATCGACCCGGCGATCCTGCGCCCCGGCCGCCTCGACGTGAAGATCAAGATCGAGCGTCCGGACGCGGAAGCGGCGAAGGACATCTTCTCGAAGTACCTCACCGAGCGCCTGCCGCTGCACACCGACGATCTCGCCGAGCACGGCGGCTCCCGCAATGCGGCCGTCAGCGGAATGATCCAGTCGGTCGTCGAGCAGATGTACGCGGAATCCGAGGAGAACCGCTTCCTGGAGGTCACCTACGCCAATGGTGACAAGGAAGTCCTGTACTTCAAGGATTTCAACTCCGGCGCGATGATCGAGAACATCGTCGGACGTGCGAAGAAGATGGCCATCAAGGCATTCCTCGAACACAATCAGAAGGGTTTGCGGGTCTCCCACCTCCTCCAGGCATGCGTGGACGAGTTCAAGGAGAACGAAGACCTGCCGAACACCACCAACCCGGACGACTGGGCCCGTATCTCCGGTAAGAAGGGCGAGCGGATCGTCTACATCCGCACCCTGGTCACCGGAAAGCAGGGCGCGGACACCGGCCGTTCCATCGACACGGTGGCGAATACCGGCCAATACCTGTAACACCGCTCTCCGGCTGCGGATGTCCTGCACGGGGCGTCCGCAGCCGGATGCTTTTCCAGGGTCGCCGGACAGCCCCGGGCAAAGCGCGGGGCGGCGGTCAGGGAAACCGGACGGGAGCAATGACTGTAATGATCTCCCCAGCGCCGCAAAGGCGTTCTAGGCTCGTCAGTACCGCGGCGTCACGCTGTGCGGGAGCGGGGATCGCACACGGACCGGAAGCGCAGCGGTACTTGAGCGCCGACCCCATCCGGGGGCGCCGCCGGGCAAGGAGGGCCGCATGACCGTACGGCGAGTAATGGGGATCGAGACGGAGTACGGAATCTCCGTCCCCGGACACCCGAACGCCAATGCCATGCTCACCTCGTCCCAAGTCGTCAATGCCTATGCGGCGGCGATGCACCGGGCACGGCGTGCCCGTTGGGATTTCGAGGAGGAGAATCCGCTGCGGGACGCCCGCGGCTTCGACCTCGCCCGCGAGGCCGCCGATTCCAGCCAGCTCACCGATGAGGACATCGGCCTCGCCAATGTGATCCTCACCAATGGCGCGCGGCTGTACGTCGACCACGCGCACCCCGAATACAGCGCCCCGGAGGTCACGAATCCGCGGGACGCCGTGCTGTGGGACAAGGCGGGCGAGCGGATCATGGCCGAGGCCGCCGAGCGGGCCGGCCAGGTACCCGGCGCCCAGCCGATCCTCCTCTACAAGAACAACACCGACAACAAGGGCGCCTCCTACGGCACGCACGAGAACTACCTGATGAAGCGGGAGACCCCGTTCTCGGACATCGTGCGGCACCTGACGCCGTTCTTCGTCTCCCGCCAGGTCGTCACCGGCGCGGGCCGCGTCGGCATCGGCCAGGACGGGCGGGAGCACGGCTTCCAGCTCAGCCAGCGCGCCGACTACTTCGAGGTCGAGGTCGGCCTGGAGACGACGCTCAAGCGCCCGATCATCAACACCCGCGACGAACCGCATGCGGACGCCGAGAAGTACCGCCGCCTGCACGTGATCATCGGCGACGCGAATCTCTCCGAGATCTCGACCTATCTGAAGCTGGGCACCACCTCGCTGGTCCTCTCCATGATCGAGGACGGCTTCATCGCCGTCGACCTGGCCGTCGACCAGCCGGTCCGCGCCCTGCACCAGGTTTCGCACGACCCCGGTCTGCGACACCTCATCACGCTCCGCAGCGGCCGTACGCTCACCGCGGTCCAGCTTCAGATGGAGTACTTCGAGCTGGCCCGCAAGTACGTCGAGGACCGCTACGGCGCGGACGCGGACGAGCAGACGAAGGATGTGCTCACCCGCTGGGAAGACGTGCTCGGGCGGCTGGAGAACGACCCGATGAGCCTGTCCGGAGAGCTGGACTGGGTCGCCAAGCGGGAGCTGATGGAGGGCTACCGCCGCCGCGACGGCCTGGACTGGGACGCGGCGCGGCTGCACCTCATCGACCTTCAGTACGCGGACGTGCGGTCCGACAAGGGCCTGTACAACCGTCTGGCGGCCCGCGGCAAGATGAAGCGGCTGCTGGAGGAGCCCGAGGTCCAGCGGTCCCGGCTGCAGCCTCCCGAGGACACCAGGGCCTATTTCCGCGGTCGCTGCCTGGAGCAGTACGCGGACGACGTGGCGGCTGCCTCCTGGGACTCGGTGATCTTCGATCTGCCGGGCCGTGACTCTCTGCAACGGGTTCCCACTCTGGAGCCGCTGCGCGGGACGCGTGAGCACGTCAAGGATCTGCTGGACCGCTGTCGCACGGCCGAGGAGCTGGTGAGGGCGCTTTCCGGCCACTGAACCGGCAGGGATTCGCGGCTGATCCACGGCTGAAAAGGCCGTGGGGCGGGAATCATCGAGGTGACTCCCGGGCGTTGCAACAAGTGCAGGGCCGATGTCAGAGCCAGCTTGTAGGGTCGGATCTTGAGAGTCACATCGAGCGGGGCGAACCGAGCGGGGTGAGGGAAATGGCGACCAAGGACAGCGGCGGCGGGCAGCAGAAGGCCACGCGTTCCACCGAAGAGGTCGAGGAGCAGACGCAGGAGGCGGAGGCTTCCGAAGACCTCAAGGAACGCCAGGAAAAGCTGTCGGACGACGTCGATTCGGTGCTGGACGAGATCGACGACGTGCTCGAAGAGAACGCCGAGGACTTCGTGCGGAGCTTCGTTCAGAAGGGCGGAGAGTAACCGGACCGTGGTTCGGGCGCGGCGCCGGTGGTGTTCTGCGGAGCGCCGCCGGCCCGGTCCGGAGTGCCAAGGACCCATCCCACGGGGCCGTGCGGGCCGCCTGGCGGCACGTCAGCCGGCCAGGTCCGCACGGCCGGTGAGGCCGGTGCAGCCCGGTTCGGGAACTCATGTGGATCACGGCCGCAGGACGGGTAGGGTCCGGGTCGTACAGTGCTTCAGCTGCATCGCAGCCTGGGACAATTCAAGCATCGGCCGGCCACCCGGAGGCGGACGGCCGAGTATCCGGAAGGAAACGTGTGGAAGCCAACACTCGTAGCACCGGGCGTCTACCAGCTGCCTTCCTGACGCCTGGATCCTCGTCGTTCATGGACTTCCTCGGCGAGCACTCTCCCGATCTGCTGCCGGGCAACCGCCCGCTGCCGCCCGTCCAGGGCGCCATCGAGGCACCGCACGGCACGACCATCGTGGCGGCGGCCTTCCCCGGCGGCGTGGTGCTCGCCGGTGACCGCCGGGCGACGATGGGCAACGTCATCGCACAGCGCGACATCGAGAAGGTCTTCCCGGCCGACGAGTACTCCGCTGTCGGCATCGCCGGCACGGCAGGTCTGGCCGTCGAGATGGTCAAGCTGTTCCAGCTGGAGCTGGAGCACTTCGAGAAGGTGGAAGGCGCCCAGCTTTCCCTGGAGGGCAAGGCAAACCGTCTCTCCACGATGATCCGGGGCAACCTCGGGATGGCCATGCAGGGCCTCGCCGTCGTGCCGCTGTTCGCGGGCTGGGACGTCGACCGGGAGAAGGGCCGCATCTTTTCCTACGACGTGACCGGCGGGCGGTCCGAGGAGCACGGCTTCGCGTCGACGGGATCCGGTTCCGTCTTCGCCCGCGGCGCCCTCAAGAAGCTGTACCGCGACGACTTCACGGAGCATCAGGCCGCCACGGCCGTCGTTCAGGCGCTCTATGACGCCGCTGACGACGATTCGGCGACCGGTGGGCCGGATCTGGCCCGCCGGATCTACCCGATCGTCACGGTGATCACCGAAGACGGCTTCAAGAGGTTCACCGACGCCGATGTCTCGGAGATCGCCCGTGCCATTCATGAGCGCCGCCTCGAACAGCCCGACGGCCCGCGCGCCGCGGTGCTCTGACGGGACGGACGGTCCGGAATGCGCGTGCCAGTGAGAGAGTCATTGACAGAAAGGGACGGATAACCGGTGTCGACGCCGTTCTATGTCTCACCCCAGCAGGCCATGGCCGATCGCGCCGAATACGCCCGCAAGGGCATCGCGCGCGGACGCAGTGTCGTGGTGCTGCAGTACACCGACGGCGTGGTATTCGTCGCCGAGAATCCCTCCCGGGCCCTGCACAAGGTCAGCGAGATCTATGACCGCATCGCTTTCGCGGCGGTCGGCAAGTACAACGAATTCGAGAATCTGCGGATCGGCGGTGTGCGCTACGCCGACCTGCGCGGCTACACCTACCACCGTGAGGACGTCACCGCACGCGGCCTCGCGAACGTCTACGCACAGACGCTCGGCACGATCTTCTCCAGCGCCGCCGAGAAGCCGTACGAGGTCGAGCTGATCGTCGCCGAGGTCGGCAGCGCCGCCGAGGACGACCAGATCTACCGGCTTCCGCACGACGGCTCGATCGTGGACGAGCACGGTTCGGTCGCGGTGGGCGGCAACGCCGACCAGATCAGCAGCTACCTCGACCAGCGGCACCGCGACGGCATGACGCTGGGCGAGGCGCTGAAGCTGGCCGTCGACTCGCTGTCGCGGGACAACAACGGCGGTGAACGCACCCTGACCGCCGAGCAGTTGGAGGTCGCGACGCTGGACCGCACGCGTCCGCAGCAGCGGAAGTTCAAGCGGATCCTGGGCCGCCAGCTCTCCCGGCTGCTCGACGAGCACGCCACGGCGTCCGGCACCGAGCCGGCCGCGGACGAAGCGGGCTCCGGGGACGCGGACACGTCCCAGGGGAGCGACGACGCGTCCGGCGAGAAGGGCGAGAAGGGCGCGAAGAACGCGAAGGATGCGAAGGGGCCGGAGAAGGGCTCCGAGGAGTAGTCGGCGCCGTACGGCGTCAGGGCAGCGCGTCCCGGTGGGTCACCGCCGGGGCGCGCTGTGCTGTGCGGGCGGCTCCGGGGGCGTACGCGTCAGGCGGGCGCCGGGCCCGTGGAGCCGCGGGTGACCAGTTCGACCGGCAGGGTGCGGGCCGGAGCGGGGCGGCCGTCGAGCGCGGTCATCAGGGCGCGCATGCCGGCCGCGCCGAAGTCCTCGGCCGGCAGCCGTACGGTCGTCAGCTCCGGTTCGACGGCCACCGCCAGCGCCAGATCGTCGAAGCCGGTGACCGAGACGTCTTCCGGCACCCGCAGGCCGAGCCGCCGCGCGGCCTTGCAGGCGCCGGCGGCCACGATGTCGTCGTCGCAGACCAGGGCCGTCGGGCGGGGCCCGGGGCCGGTCAGTGCGGTGTGCGCGGCCGTCAGGCCCGCCGTGACGCCGAGCGCGGTCGGTACCCGGCGCAGCTCGGCGCCGGGGATTTCGCCGAGCGCCCGGTCGAGCGCGCGGGCGCGCAGCGCGAAGGTCCAGGAGTCGATGTCGGCCGCGAGATGGCCGATCCGGCGGTGGCCGAGCCCGAGGAGATGGGCGGCCACCTGGCGGATGCCGTCGGCGATGTCGAGGTTGACGGTGGCGGCGGCCCGGTCGTCCTGCGGGTCGTTGTCCAGCATGACGAGGGGGAGCCCGGTGTCGCGGAGTGCGGCGAGCGCGTCGACGGCCATGGACGAGGCGATCACGCCGTCGAGGGTGGCGCGGGCCGAGCCGAACGGGTCGGGGGCCGGGCCGATGCCTTCGGGCGAGGGGTAGAGGACCACGCCGAAGCCGCGGTCGGCGGCGGCCCGGGACGCGCCGGAGTGGACCAGCGCGAAGAATTCCGTGGTGAGTGCGGGGACGACGAGGAGCGCGGTGCGGGTGCGGCCCATGCGCAGGCTGCGGGCCGCGAGATTGGGGCGGTACCCGAGGTCGAGGGCGGCGGCCCGGACGGACTCGGCCTTGGCCGGGGAGACCCGGCCGCGCCACTTCTCGCCGAGCACGAGGGAGACGGCGGCCTGGGAGACCCCGGCGGCCCGTGCCACGTCCCGGCTGGTGACACGGGATGCGACCGACGGCTGCGCGCCGCGGTCAGGGGTCGTGCCGTTGTTGCTCACCGCTGACTGTCTCCTGGTGGTCGGCCGGGCGGGCTGGACCGCCGAATGGCGCCATGATACGTATAACGCTGCCACGTTATACGTATCATGTCCGGAGCTGCTGCGCCGGGCGGAGAGGGGCCGGGATGGCCGCGGGATATGCGGAGCTGCTCAAAACCCGGCATGCCGCCCGGCTGCTGACCGGAACCCTGATCGGCCGGCTGCCGAACGCCACGGCCGCCCTGGCGGTGGTCCTCTTCGTCCGCTCGGAGGGCGGCAGTTACGCGCTGGCCGGTGCGCTCTCCGCCGTCTACGGCGTGTGCACCGCGATCGGCCAGCCGCTGCTCGGCCGGGCCGTCGACGTGTACGGCCAGCCCCGCGTCATGCTGCCCGCAGCGGTGGTCTCCGCCCTGGGAATGGTGCTGCTCGCCGTCGTGGGGATCGAGCCGCTGCCCTTGGCCTACGCAGCCGCCGTGATCGCGGGGCTGTTCACGCCGCCTCTGGAGGGCGGGCTGCGGGCGCTGTGGCCGGGAGTGCTCAAGCGGCCCGAGCGGGTGCACGCCGCGTACGCGCTGGACGCGGTGGCGCAGGAAGTCATGTTCGCGGTGGGGCCGTTGCTGGTGACGCTGTGCGTCGCGGCCTGGTCGGAGCAGGTCGCGCTGCTGGTCATCAACGCGCTCGGCGTGCTGGGCGCGCTCTCCGTCGTCGTCTCCCCGCCGTCGCGGCAGTGGCGCAGCGGCCCGCGCGAGGCGCACTGGCTGGGCGCGCTGCGCTCGCCCGGCCTGCTGGTGCTGATCGGCTCGTTCTTCTTCGTCGGGCTGGCGCTCGGCTCCATAGCGGTGGCCGCGGTGGCGTACGCGGACGGGCACGGCGACGGCATGGTCTCCAGCTATCTGCTCTCCGCGCTGGGTGTCGGGGCGCTGGTGGGCGGCGTCGTCTACGGAGCCAGGGAGTGGCCGGGGAGTCCGGAGGGCCGGCTGCGGCTGCTCGTCGCCCTCCTGGCGCTGGGGTATCTGCCGCTCGTCCTCACCCCTGGTGTGGCGGGGATGACGGCGCTGACCGGTATCGCCGGTGTGTTCCTGGCGCCGGCGCTGGCGTGTGCGTTCGTGGTCGTGGACCGGCATGCTCCGCACGGCACGGTGACGGAGGCGTTCTCGTGGCTGGTGACGACCTTCGGCGTCGGCTCGGCGGTCGGTGCGTCGGTGGTGGGGCCCGCGGTCGAGCGCGGTGGCGCGGCGGCCGGATTCGCGGTGGCGGGCGGCGGTGGAATCGCCGCGCTGCTGGTGCTTTTGTCGACGAAGCGATTTCTCGGGGATCCCGTGGCGCGGACGGTTGTTGCCGCCCCGGCGGAAAATGATCGAAACGGGGCCGTCGAACCCGGTTTCAGAGCACGCCATCAGGCGTAATGTTCAGTCATGGACCGCCGCATTTTCGGGCTGGAGAACGAGTACGGCGTCACGTGCACGTTCAGGGGACAGCGCCGACTGTCGCCTGACGAAGTGGCGCGGTACCTCTTCCGCCGTGTCGTGTCATGGGGCCGCAGCAGCAATGTCTTCCTGCGGAACGGCGCCCGCCTGTACTTGGACGTGGGTTCGCACCCGGAATACGCAACTCCCGAGTGCGACAACGTGACCGAGCTGGTCACTCACGACAAGGCCGGCGAGCGCATTCTCGAGGGCCTTCTCGTCGACGCCGAACGCCGCCTGCACGAGGAGGGAATCGCGGGCGACGTCTATCTCTTCAAGAACAACACCGATTCGGCGGGTAACTCCTACGGCTGCCACGAGAACTATCTCGTCGCCCGCCACGGGGAGTTCTCCCGGCTCGCGGACATCCTCATTCCCTTCCTCGTCACCCGTCAGCTGCTGTGCGGCGCGGGCAAGGTGCTGCAGACCCCGCGCGGCGCCGTCTACTGCGTCAGCCAGCGTGCCGAACACATCTGGGAAGGGGTGTCGTCCGCGACGACCCGTTCGCGGCCGATCATCAACACCCGGGACGAACCGCACGCGGACGCCGAGCGCTATCGCCGGCTGCATGTGATCGTCGGCGATTCGAACATGTCCGAGACGACCATGCTGCTGAAGGTCGGGGCGACCGATCTCGTCCTGCGCATGATCGAGGCGGGCACCGTCATGCGTGATCTGACGCTGGAGAACCCGATCCGGGCGATCCGTGAAGTCAGCCATGACATCACCGGGCAGCGCAAGGTGCGGCTGGCCAGCGGGCGTGAGGCGTCGGCGCTCGAAGTCCAGCAGGAGTACTACGAAAAGGCGGTGGATTTCTGCGAGCGCCGCGGAATCCGTACGGGAACCGTCGAACGCGTCCTGGAGTTGTGGGGACGCACCCTCGAAGCAATCCGGGATCAGGAGCTCGACCGTATCTCCACCGAGATCGACTGGGTGATGAAACATCAACTCATCGAGCGATACCGCACAAAGAACAACATCACCATGTCCCATCCGCGAGTGGCGCAGATAGACCTCGCGTATCACGACATCCACCGCCGCAGAGGGCTCTATTACCTTCTGGAGCGGAAGGGGCAAGCGGCGCGGATCTGCAACGACTTGAAGATCTTCGAGGGCAAGTCGGTGCCGCCGCAGACCACCCGTGCCAGGCTGCGTGGCGACTTCATCCGCCGGGCCCAGGAGCAGCGTCGTGATTTCACGGTCGACTGGGTGCACCTCAAGCTCAATGATCAGGCGCAGCGGACGGTGCTGTGCAAGGACCCGTTCCGTTCGGTGGACGACAGGGTGGAGAAACTGATCGCCGGGATGTGACACGGGCCGTAGCAGGGTGTGCCGGGAGTGTAAGTGCTCCCGGCACATTGCTGTGTTGCGCCGGGAAACGTATGGGGGCACAGGTCGTAGAGTGGCGGACATTGGCCACCCACCCACGAGCCCGAGTTGGACTGATGAACCCCACGAAGAACACCCGTCGCGCCGCCGCCGCTGCGCTGACCGTGCCCATCCTGCTGTTCACCGCCGCCTGCGGGTCCGATGACGGCAAGGGCTCTGCCGACGGCTCAGTCGTCAAGGTCGAGGGCAAGGCAGGGGCCGAGCCCAAGATCTCGGTGTCCAAGGACGCCAAGCCGGCCGACAAGGTCGTGACCAAGACCCTCACCGAGGGCAAGGGCGCCACCGTCAAGAAGGGTGACCTGGTCCGCCTGGACTACTCGGCCCAGTCGATGAAGGGCCAGAACCTCGGCAGCAGCTGGACCAAGCAGCCCGGCGCCAAGAAGGATGCGCCGCGCGCCCAGGTCGTCACCGAGGTCACCGAGCAGATGACCCAGCAGATGCTGCCCCCGAAGGTGCTGACCGCTGCCGCCGGGCAGAAGGTCGGTGGCCGCTTCCAGGTCGAGGGCACCGCCAAGGCGCTGATCGGGGCGGGCCTCAACCCGCAGGCCGGCATCAAGCCCGAGGACGGTCTGGTGTGGGTCGTCGACGTGGCCGGTGTGAAGAAGGTCGACAAGAAGGCCAAGGCCGAGGGCGAGCAGGCGGCTCCCGAGAGCGGGATGCCCGAGGTGAAGGCCGCGGACGCCAAGGCCGCGTCGATCACCGTCCCCAAGGGTGAGAAGGCGCCGAAGGACCTCAAGCAGCAGGTGCTGATCAAGGGCAAGGGCCCCGAGGTGAAGGCCGGCGACGGGCTGATCGCGCAGTACACCGGCGTGAAGTGGGAGGACGGCAAGAAGTTCGACTCGTCCTGGGACCACGGCGGCGCGACCGCGTTCCAGATCGGCACCGGACAGGTCGTCCAGGGCTGGGACCAGGCACTGGTCGGCAAGCACGTCGGCGACCGCGTCGAGATCGTCATTCCGCCGAAGCTGGGCTACGGTGCCAGCCCGCAGCACGAGCTGGCCAAGAACACCCTGGTCTTCTCGGTCGACATTGTCGGCACGGTCTGACCCGGGTCTGCCAGACTGTTGCGGTCATCGCAATGATTCGTAAGTAGGAGCACATTCGTGAGCATCGACAAGCCCGAGATCGATTTCCCCGAGGGCCCGGCTCCCACCGATCTGGAGATCGTGGACCTGTGGGAGGGTGACGGGCCGGTCGCCAAGGCCGGGGACAGTGTCTCCGTGCACTACGTCGGCGTCTCCTTCAGCACCGGCGAGGAATTCGACGCGAGCTGGAACCGCGGTACCCCGCTGCAGTTCCAGCTGGGCGCCGGCCAGGTCATCCCCGGCTGGGACAAGGGCGTGCAGGGCATGAAGGTCGGCGGGCGCCGCCGGCTGACCATCCCCGCGCACCTGGCGTACGGCGAGCGCGGCGCCGGCGGCGGCCGTATCGCCCCGGGCGAGACGCTGATCTTCGTCTGCGACCTGGTCTCCGTCTGAGACCACCGCCGACCCACCGAGGGCCCGTGCCGACCGGCGCGGGCCCTCGGCGCGTCGGGCCACCGCATTCGGGCCCGCCCCTCCGGCTTTTGCCCTGAGCACGCCGGGCGGTACGGTCAACGGTCGGGAGATCCACGAGAGAGGGTGCCGATGGCGATTGCCAAGGCCGAGCGGCTGATGAACCTGGCACTGTGTCTGCTGGGTACGCGTCGTCCGTTGACCAAGCGCGAACTGCGGTCGTCGATCGAGGCATACGTCGAGTCCTTCGGCACCGGCGAAGGGCCGGCGAGCAGCGACGAGTCCTTCAACCGGATGTTCGAGCGGGACAAGGACGACCTGCGGGAGCTGGGCCTGGTCATCGAGACCGTCGACGGCCTGGAGGGCGACGTCGGGTACCTCGCCCGCCGCGACAGCAACCGCCTGCCCCCGATCACCCTCGACGCGGAGGAAGCCGCTGCGCTCGGCCTCGCCGCCAAGATCTGGCAGCAGGCCCGGCTGGCCGGTGCGGCCAGCGGCGCCCTGCAGAAGCTGCGGGCCGCCGGCATGCCGCTGGCCGCCGAGACCGAGGACATCGACGCGCCGCACAGTGCGCTGGAACCGCGGATCCCGGCCCATGAAGCCGCCTTTGAACCGCTGATGCTGGCCTGCCGCGACCGCCGCCCGGTGGTCTTCGACTACCGCAAGTCCAACGCCGCGCACCCCGAGCGCCGTCAGGTCGAGCCGTGGATCCTGGAGTGCTGGCGCGGCCACTGGTACGTCGCGGGCTGGGACCGCGACCGCAAGGCCGAGCGGGTCTTCCGGCTCTCCCGCATCACCGGCAAGGTCCGTTCCAGGCAAGGGGCGTTCACCGCGCCGGTGCCCGATCACGTCACCGTCCGCGAGACCGTCGAGAGCTGGGCGGGGGAGACCGCCACCGGCAGCGCCCGGATCAAGCTGCGGGCCGGTCACGGCTATCCGCTGCGCGCCCGCGCGCTGACCGTCCGCGCGCTCGGCGACGGCTGGGACGAGCTGGAGATCCCCAACGGCCACGGACTCGACGCCTGGCTGGTGGAGTTCGGGCCCGACGTGGTGGTGCTGGAACCGGCCGAACTGCGGGCCGACGTCATCGACCGGCTGCGCGCCGTGGCCAAGGGCTGAGAGGGACACGAGAACCCATGGCTACCAACGCGATCGACCAGACCCGCCGGATGCTGTCCTTGGTGACGTATCTGCGTGAGCGCCCCGGCGCGCGCGTCGGCGACGTCGCCCGCGCCTTCGGGATCACCGAGGACGAGCTGATCGCCGACCTCGACGTGCTGCCGATGTGCGGGACGAGCTTCCGCGGCGGCGATCTCCTCGACATCGACACCGACGGCGACCGGATCTGGTGGCACAACCCCGACGACGTCGCCGAGCCGCTGCGGCTGGCCGCCGACGAGGCCACCGCGCTGCTCGTCGCCGCCCGCGCCGTGGCCACCCTCCCCGGGCTGCGCGAGGGCGACCGGCAGGCCCTGCTGCGCGCCACCGCCAAGCTGGAGGCGGCGGCGGGCGAGGCGGCCGGAGCCAGCTCCCGGCTCTCGGTGACCTTCGAGTCCGAGGGCGGTGTCTTCGCCGACGTGGACCGCGCCATCGCCGAACGGCGCCGGCTGTGGCTGCGCTACTACTCGCCGGCCCGCGACGAGCTGACCGAGCGTGAGGTGGACCCGATCCGGCTGTTCGCCGTCGGCCACACATACATGGAGGCGTGGTGCCGGCTCTCCGAGGCCCGGCGCACCTTCCGCCTCGACCGGGTCGCCGAGATCAAGCTGCTCGACGCGCCCGCCGACCCGCCGCCCGTCGAACTGCGCGACCTCTCGGAAGGGCTGGTCCAGCCGGCGGCCGAGGATCCCGAGGTCACCATCGAGGTCGGGCCCGGGGGCCGCTGGGTCGCCGAGTACTACCCGCACGACAGCGCCGACGAGTTGCCGGACGGCGGACTGCGCATCACGCTGCGCACCCCCGACCCGGCCTCGCTCCGCAGGCTGGCGCTGCGCCTCGGCCGCGACGGCCGGATCGCCGCGCCCCAGGACCTCGCGGACAGCGCGCGGCAGGCCGCGGCCAAGGCGCTCGCCGCGTACGGCGAGTGAGCGCGGCGCCGCGCGAACCGTAAGGAGGCAGCGAAGGATGACGACCACGATGGCGACCGGAACCCTGGCCCACCCGACCTCTCCGGTGCTCTTCAAGGCGGCCTGCCCCGACTGCCGGGGCCGCTTCGAGCTGGCGTCGGACGCCTTCCGGCTGGCCATCGGTGCCAGCAGCCGCACCACGTTCTACTCCTTCACGTGCCCCGACTGCGGTCGCGCGGTGCGCAAACCGGCCGGTGAGCGGATCATCGAGCTGCTCACCGGCGGCGGGGTGCGGACCCTGCGGCTGCACATCGGCTGACCCCCGCGCCCGACCGGAACCGGACGGTCCGGTGCCGTACGACACCGGCGGAATCCCCTCGCACCCCCCGATAGGCTCGCCCCATGCTCTGGCCCATGATCGCTATCGCCCTCGGCTTCCTCGGCATCGCCGTGCTCGGCGTCCTCGCCGTCCGCGTCTTCGTCGAAGTGCGTCGGCTGGCCCGTCAGGTGGGCACGGCGTCGGAGCGGATCCAGCGGGCCGCGCAGGATCTGGAGCGGGCCGCGACCCCGCTCGCCGCCGCCGCACCCGCGGGAAAACGGAACGAGCGGCAGGGAGATCGGGCGGGGGGTTGACGGGACGCAGGAGTCGTACGCATGGACGGTAGGCTGGGGTGCGCAGGGCCGGAGAGCGCGGCGCGGCCCGTGTCCGGAAGTGCGCACAGGGGTTGCCGAACGTTCACCCGTGAGCGCTACGATCACTGGAAGCACGGCGGGCGGACGGTGTCCGGCCAAGTCAGGTAGTCCCTCAGCCGCCTCGGTGAGAAGGTAATTGCTTATGTTTGGAAAGTTCGGTTGGCCCGAGCTCGTTCTGATTCTCGTCGTCGTGATTCTTCTGTTCGGCGCCAAGAAGCTTCCCGACATGGCCCGCTCACTCGGTAAGTCCGCCCGCATCCTCAAGAGCGAGGCCAAGGCGATGAAGTCGGAGGGCGCCAAGAAGGACGAGGCCCCCGCCGACCCGCCGCAGGACGACACGCAGGCCGCACCCCGGACCATCAAGGCCGCACCCGGCGATGTGAGCAGTTCGCGACCGGTCAACGAGACCGATCAGACCGCGAAGCGCTGACCTAGGGCCTGACTGCGACGGCGGCAGGGCCGCTGCGCGCTGCATGAGATGAGGACGAGGGTTGCTGAAGTCTGCCCCCAAAAAGCAGAAGCGGGAGAGGGATCCCGAGGGTCGCATGCCCCTCGTGGAGCACCTGCGTGAGCTGCGGAACCGGCTGGCCAAGGGAATCCTGGCGATCATCGTCGCGACGATCGTCGCGGCGTTCTTCTACGAAGCGATCATCAACGTCTTCACGAAGCCGGTCCTGCAGACGGTGGGCTGCGACTCGCTCTTCACCGACCTCGCCAAGCAGGAAAAGGGTTCGCGCTGCGCGAGCATCGTGATGATGGACCTCCTCGGTCCCTTCACCCTCGCGCTCAAGGTGTCCCTGGTGGCCGGTGTCATCCTGTCCGCGCCGGTCTGGCTGTACCAGCTGTGGGCCTTCCTGGCCCCGGGGCTGCACCGCAACGAGAAGAAGTACGCGCTCGGCTTCGTCGGCGTCGGCTTCCCGCTCTTCCTGGCCGGCGCGTACTTCGCCTACCAGGTGCTGCCGACCACGGCGAAGGTGCTCATCGGCTTCACGCCTGAGGGCGTCGGCAACCTCCTGACGCTGGACAAACTGCTTGACCTGATCCTCCGCATGGTGATCGTCTTCGGCCTGTCCTTCGAGCTGCCGCTGCTGCTGGTCATGCTCAACTTCGCCGGCATCCTCACAGGTAAGCGGATGCTCGGCTGGTGGCGCGGCATGATCATGGGCATCACCGTCTTCTCGGCCATCGCCACGCCGAGCACCGACCCGCTGTCGATGCTCCTGCTGGCCGTGCCGATCTGCGTGCTCTACTTCGCCGCGGTGCTGGTCGCGCTGTCCAACGACGCCAGGCGGCGCCGGCGGACCGAGACGCAGCCCGACGACGACGAAGCCTCCGACCTGGACCTGACGCCGGAGAGCATCGGCGAGATGGAGCCGGTGGCCGCGCCCGGGGAGCTGGAGCGGGGCAGCGACGGGGACGGCGAATCCGGCGGGCGGCGCCGCGGGGATCTCGACGACGTGACGTGACGGGTCCGCGCGACCCGGCCGATGCGCCCTGACCTGACCGGGAGCGCGGACGGCCGGGGCGCGGGCCGGGCGGCCGGGAAATTTTCCGGCCGGCTGTCAGAGGTGGCCGGTAGGCTCGTGAGCACGATGACCGAGGACATGTCCCCTGCTGAGCGCTATGCCGCCGCCAAGCTCCGTGCGGCCGAGCAGGCCACCGCACTCGCCCCTTTCCGAGAGATGTACGACTTCGCCCTGGATCCGTTCCAGATCGATGCCTGCCGGGCCCTGGAGGCCGGGAAGGGCGTGCTGGTCGCCGCCCCCACCGGATCGGGCAAGACGATCGTCGGCGAATTCGCCGTCCACCTGGCCCTCCAACAGGGCCGCAAATGCTTCTACACCACGCCCATCAAGGCGCTGTCCAACCAGAAGTACCAGGATCTGGTGCGGCGTTACGGCGCTGACAAGGTCGGCCTGCTGACCGGCGACAACAGCGTCAACTCCGAGGCGCCGGTGGTCGTGATGACCACCGAAGTGCTGCGCAACATGCTCTATGCGGGCTCCCGGTCGCTGATCGGGCTCGGCTATGTGGTCATGGACGAGGTGCACTACCTCTCCGACCGCTTCCGGGGTGCCGTCTGGGAAGAGGTGATCATCCATCTCCCCGAGTCCGTGACCCTGGTGTCACTGTCGGCCACGGTCTCCAACGCCGAGGAGTTCGGCGACTGGCTCGACACCGTCCGCGGTGACACCGAGGTCATCGTCTCCGAGCACCGTCCGGTGCCGCTGTGGCAGCACGTCCTGGCGGGCCGGCGGATGTACGACCTGTTCGAGGAGCGGGAGGGGCAGGGTGGTGGCCGCCGCGAGGTCAATCCCGATCTGGAGCGGCTGGCCAGGATCGAGAACAGCCGGCCCACGTCAGGCAAGGACAAGCGGCGCGGTCGCAACATGCGCGAGGCGGACCGCGAGCGTGAGCGGCGGCAGCGCAGCAGGATCTGGACCCCCAGCAGGGCCGAGGTCATCGACCGTCTCGACAACGAGGGCCTGCTGCCCGCGATCACCTTCATCTTCAGCCGCGCCGGGTGCCAGGCGGCCGTCCAGCAGTGCCTGTACGCGGGCCTGCGCCTCAACGACCAGGAGGGCCGCGAGAAGGTCCGCCGCATCGTCGAGGCACGCACCGCAGGCATCCCCGACGACGACCTTCACGTGCTGGGCTACTTCGAGTGGCTGGAGGGCCTGGAGCGCGGCATAGCGGCGCATCACGCCGGCATGCTGCCGACCTTCAAGGAGGTCGTCGAGGAACTGTTCGTCCAGGGTCTGGTCAAGGCCGTCTTCGCCACCGAGACGCTGGCGCTCGGCATCAACATGCCCGCGCGGTCCGTGGTCCTGGAGAAGCTCGTCAAGTGGAACGGCGAGCAGCACGCCGACATCACGCCGGGCGAGTACACCCAGCTCACCGGCAGGGCCGGGCGGCGCGGGATCGATGTCGAGGGGCACGCCGTGGTGCTGTGGCAGCGCGGCATGAACCCGGGTGCGCTGGCCGGGCTCGCGGGGACGCGGACGTACCCGCTGCGTTCGTCCTTCAAGCCGTCGTACAACATGGCGGTCAACCTCGTCTCGCAGTTCGGCAGGCATCGCTCGCGTGAGCTGCTGGAGATGTCGTTCGCCCAGTTCCAGGCGGACAAGTCGGTGGTCGGCATCTCGCGGGAGGTGCAGAAGAACGAAGCGGGCCTGGAGGGGTACCGCGCCTCGATGACCTGTCATCTGGGCGACTTCGAGGAGTACTCCGCCCTGCGGCGGAAGCTGAAGGACCGCGAGACGGAGCTGGCCAAGCAGGGCGCGGCCCAGCGGCGGGTGGCGGCTGCCGCGGCGCTGGAGAAGCTCAGGCCGGGCGATGTCATCCATGTGCCGACCGGCAAGTACGCAGGGCTCGCCCTGGTGCTGGATCCCGGCATGCCGTCCGGCCGTACCGACCGGCACCGCGGGTACGAGGTGCAGGACGGCCCCAGGCCGCTGGTGCTGACCGCCGAGCGGCAGGTCAAGCGGCTGGCGTCGATGGACTTCCCGGTGCCGGTGGAGGCGCTGGACCGGATGCGCATCCCCAAGTCCTTCAACGCCCGCAGCCCGCAGTCCCGCCGCGATCTGGCCTCCGCGCTGCGCACCAAGGCCGGTCACCTCGTCCCGTCCCGGCACCGCAAGCCGCGCTCCGAGGCGATCGACGACAAGGAGATCGCGCGGCTGCGCAAGGACATCAGGGCGCACCCCTGCCACGGCTGCGACGAGCGCGAGGACCACGCCCGGTGGGCCGAGCGGTATCACCGACTGCTGCGGGACACCCGCCAGTTGGAGCGCAGGATCGAGGGGCGTACGAACACCATCGCGCGCACCTTCGACCGGATCTGCGCGCTGCTGACCGAGCTGGACTACCTGGAGGGCGACACCGTCACGGACGAGGGCCGCAGGCTGGCCAGGCTCTACGGCGAGCTGGACCTGCTGGCCAGTGAGTGCCTGCGGGAAGGCGTCTGGGAGGGGCTCGGGCCTGCGGAACTGGCCGCCTGCGCCTCGGCGTTGGTGTTCGAGGCCCGTCAGGCCGACGACGCGACGGCGCCCAAGCTCCCGGCCGGCCGGGCGCGGGACGCGCTGGGGGAGATGGTGCGCATCTGGGGCCGGCTGGACGCGCTGGAGGAGGACCACAAGATCAATCAGGCGGAAGGGGTCGGCCAGCGGGAGCCGGACCTCGGGTTCGCCTGGGCCGCCTACCGCTGGGCCTCCGGCTTCGGGCTCGACGAGGTGCTGGTCGAGGCGGACATGCCGGCCGGTGACTTCGTCCGCTGGTGCAAGCAGCTGATCGACGTGCTCGGCCAGATCGCGGCGGCGGCGCCGCCCGGCGGCACGGTCGCCCGCACCGCGCGCAAGGCCGTGGAAGGTGTGCTGCGCGGCGTGGTCGCGTACTCGTCCGTGGGCTGACGCCCCCGCACCCGGCGCCCGCCCTTCCGGTATCCGGAGGGGTGGGCGCCGTCGTGCGGACCCGTCAGGACAGGTGTGACCGGCCGCCGCGCGAGGTACGCAACGGGTGCCGGACGCAGCGGAGACGGGAGCGGACATGACGCACAGCGCGGGCAGCGACGCCGGGGACGGGGCGCGGATACGGCGCTTCGGGAAGGTCATCAGGCTCCGCCCCGAGCACCGCGAGCGGTATCTGCGGCTGCACGCCGAGGCGTGGCCCGCGGTCCTCGCGACCCTCACCGCCTGCGGCCTGCGCAACTACTCGATCTTCCTGGAGGGCGATCAGCTCTTCTCGTACGCCGAGTACGTCGGCGATGACTACGCGGCGGACATGGCCACCATGGCCGCCGATCCCGCCACCCAGGAGTGGTGGAAGCTGACCGACCCGTGCCAGGAGCAGACCGCGGGCGCGGTGCCGGGGGAGTGGTGGACGCCGATGCGGGAGATCTTCCACCACGACTGAGCGGCGGTCAGGGGCGGGCGCACCGCCCGCCCCGCCGGTCAGCAGGTCGTGGCGCCGGGCGCGTACAGGCCCTCCACCCAGCTCCGCCAGGTGGCCCGGGTCTGCTCCCGGTCGGGGTGCGGGGAGTCGTCGGCGAAGAGGTGGAGGGAGATGCCGACCGGATGTCCGAAGGCGTTGCGGCCGAAGAAGCGGTAGAGGCGGTGGTCGGTGCGCAGGCCCAGGAAGTGGTCGGTGCGGTAGTCGACGACCGCGTCGAGGGGCTCGGCGCCGGGGAGTTGGACGCGCAGCCGGTCGCCTGCGGTGACCGTGCCGGTGACGCCGAGTGCGCCCAGCAGGACGGTGAACGCGTCGGGGGTCTGCGAGCTCTGCGGGCCCGGCACCTCGATGAAGGTGGCAGGACGGCCGCCGAAGTACCGCAGGTACTGGCCGAGTGTGTGCAGGTAGAAGTCGGTGTGCAGGGCGACGCCGTCGTACTGGTCGTCCCAGTCGGACGCGTCCAGGACGCCGCTGTGGACGTAGCGCAGCACGGCCGTGCCGCCGTCGCGGCCCTCGATCAGGTACTCCAGTGCGTTGAACCAGCCGTCATCGCCCGCGACATGGACCGCGAAGCGGCGCGGCGGATCCCAGTCGGCGACGCCGTCGTCCTCGGGGGTGTGGCCACCGACGGCGGGGACGTCCTCCTTGGGGAACATCCACGCGCCGGTGTCCGCGGTCACCGCGGCGAACACCTCTTCGGGCATGGCCGGCAGCACGACCTCCCGGCGGATCTCGAATTCCTTGCCCATGGGTTACTCCTCGGTGGACGGCTGATCCGGCGCGGACGGCGGTGTGGGGCCGGAGTGCCGGGTGATGGTGGGGTGCAGGGCGATGACGAGCCGGTGCGGGCGGCCCCCGGACGTGTGCTCGTCGTGGTACTTGGCGGCCAAGTGGCGTGCCGACGCGCTCGGTTCCTCGGCGAAGGCCGCCCGGTCGGCGGCCGACGCGAAGCGGATCTCCCCGTCGACGGCGAAGGTCGCCAGCCGCTGGTCGGCGGTGCGGGCGCGGCGGATCAGCTCGCCGGTTTCGCGCACCAGCCGGGCGGCGAGGGCGAGCAGCCAGCGGGCGGACAGCGGGTCGGGCGCGCGCGCCGGATCGGGGGCCACCGCGGGCAGGGCGGCGGGCGAGATCACGTAGGAGGCGGCCGTGGCCTGCATGATCCGTTCGGTGACGTTGCCCTTGCGGCGCTCCTCGACCAGCTCGATCAGGCCGTGCCGTTCCAGGGCGCGCAGGTGGTAGTTGACCTTCTGGCGGGACAGGCCGGCCGTCGCGGACAGGGTCGTCGCCGAACCCGGTGCGGCCAGGGGGGCCAGCAGCCGCGCGCGCACCGGGTCGAGCGAGACGCCGGCGGCGGCCGGGTCGTCGATCACTGCTACATCGATCACCCCATGCGACCGAAAATAATTATTGCCAAGGAGTGGGATGTTGTCGGTGAGGAGTGATGGATGAGGCTTCGGGGTGACGGGATGCGGCCGTGCGGCGGTGGACGTGGTGTGCGGAGCGCAGGGCGACGAAGAGCAGGACGCCGATCGGGGACAGCAGGACGGTGAGCACCAGCAGCGGGGCCATCACCAGTGGGTGGATGCGCAGGGCCCGCGCCTCGCGGTACATCCACTGGCCCAGGAACAGGTCCCAGGCGATCACCTGCGCCCAGATCGCCCCGGCGCCGCCGTCGAGCACCAGCAGCTCCTGGAATCCGGCCAGGTCGGGGTGGCTCACGGCGGCCCACAGCTGCGGGAACACCGGTATGGCCAGGGCGAGATAGACGGCGATGACGGGGAGCAGCGGCAGGGGTGAGGCGGCGATCCGGTCCGTCAGGCGCCGTCCTGGTGCCAGGATCAGCAGGGCCCAGAACGGCGACGCGAGCGTGAAGGCCAGATTGAAGAGCGTGTTGTCGGTCATGCCGTCAACTCCGTTTCCAGGGGCGTGGGTTGTGCGGACGGGGTGCCGGGCGTGGGCCGGCGCAGCGCCGCGAGGGCGCCGAGCGCGGTGCAGGACAGCACGGCGGCGGTGGCGCCGATGGTCGCGCCGTCCGGGTGGAGCAGTGCCTGGCCGCGCAGCGCCTGCCAGGTGAGCAGGGCGAGCAGCGCGGCGGCGGAACCGGCAGCCACCAGAACGAGGCGCAGCCGCACCCGCTCGGCGCGCAGCCGCGGGAAGCGGCCGGCGAGGGCTTCGATGCCGTGCAGGAGGAGCGGGAGCGCCTGGAGTGCGTGCATGCCGAAGAAGTGCGGGATGCGCAGGTCTCCGCCGGTGGTGTTCCAGCCGGTGACCGGCATGGCGGGGCCGCCGTCCGGGACGCCGACGCTGTGTGCGCCGATGGCCGTGCGCAGGGCGCCGGCGGCCTGCTGTTCCGGCGTCGGCAGCAGCATCAGCCCGCCGAGCAGCAGACCGGCCAGGGCGAGCAGCAGGCCGAGGCGTATCGCCCAGGTCGCCGCGCGGTCGCCGAGTCCGGTACGGAAGACCGTCACGGCGATGACGAGGGTGGCCGTCCACAGGACGACGATGGTCAGGCCCATGACCCTGAACAGGATCTGGTCCAGCGGGGTTTCGACGTTGAAGTGGCTGGGCCTGCCGCGCACCGTCTGGCCGACGATGATCGCCATCTCGACGGCTCCGGCGGCCACCACGGCGTGCGCGGCCCAGCGGCCGGTCCTGCTCGGTCCGCGGCGGCCCAGCATCCAGGCCAGCGTGAGCCCGTAGGCGGCGAAGGACACCGCGAACTTGAAGGGCTTGAGCCAGATCGGTGCGCCGATCAGGACGCGGTCGTCGGCGATCAGCCCGACCGCGGACACCACGGCCAGTGCGGCCATCGCCCAGGAGAAGGCGAGCAGCGAACGGTATCTGGACATGCGGATCCCCCAGCAGAATGGATAGTAGCGCTTTCCGCTATCTGATAGCTGGACTATCTATGATGGGAGGCGCCATGGCAAGACCGGGAGGGGCGGGGATCCCGGCGCACGACAGCCGGGACCTGGGCCCGGACGAGGAAAGGGCGGGCGGATGCGCATCGGGGAATTGAGCCGCGAGACCGGGGTGGCGGTCCCGACGATCAAGTACTACGTCCGCGAGGGCCTGCTCCCTCAAGGGCGGCTGACCAGCCCGAACCAGGCCAGCTACGACGAGGTGCACGTCGGCAGGCTGCGGCTGATCCGCGGGCTGATGGACGTCGGCGGGCTCTCGGTCTCGGCGGTCCGTGAGGTGCTGGCGGCGGTCGACTCGCCGGAGCCGGTGCACAAGAAGCTCGGCGCGGCCCAGCACGCCATCACGCGGGTGCCGGGCGGGGAGCCGGAGGGGGTGGCCGAGGCGCGGGACACGGTCGGGGCGCTGCTGCGGCGCAGGGGGTGGCGGGTCGCGCCCGACCATCCGTCGGCGGAGGCGATGGCCGTCGCGCTGGCCGCCATCAGGGGCCTCGGACACGGCGCTTTCGATGAGGTCCTGGACAGCTACGCGGACGCCTGTGAGCGGATCGCCGAGGCCGACATGGCGTTCGCTGGGCACACCACGGAGGTCGACCGGCTCACGGAGAGCGTGGTGGTCGGCACGGTGCTGGGCGACGTGGTGCTCACGGCCATGCGCCGGCTCGCGCACGTGGAGGCGTCGGCGCATGCATACGGCGATGGCACCCGCTGAGGGGTGCCATCGCCGTAGTGTGGTGACGGGCAGTCAGGGCCCGCCGTGCTTCAGGATGCGGCAGCCGCGGTCTCCTGCTCGGCCTCGACCTGCTGGTTCCAGTCCCGCTTCGACGCCTGCCAGCCGTCCTCGTCATGGCCGTTGCGCCAGTAGCCGGAGATCGACAGCGCCTCGCGCGGGATCTCCCGCTCGACCCGCAGCAGCCGCCGCAGCTCCTTGACGAAGCCCGCCTCGCCGTGCACGAACGCCTGCACCTGCCCGGCGGGGAAGTCCAACGCGCTGACGGCGGCGACCAGTTCGCGGCCCACGGGGGCGTCGCCGCGGTGCAGCCAGGTGATCTCCGCGCCGGCCGGTGCGGACAGTTCCTGCTGCTCGGCGGGGTCGGCCACCTCGATGAAGGCGTGCACCGGCACACCGGCCGGCATCCGGGCGAGCGAGGCCGCGATGGCGGGCAGCGCGCTCTCGTCCCCGGCGAGCAGGTGCCAGTCGGCCGCGGCCTCCGGGACGTACGCGCCGCCGGGGCCGAGGAACAGCAGCTCATCGCCCGGCTTCGCGGCGGCGGCCCACGGCCCGGCCAGCCCCTCGTCACCGTGCACCACGAAGTCGACGGCCAGCTCGCCGGCCTCGGCATCCCAGGAACGGACGGTGTACGTACGGGTCTTGGGCCACTGGTCGCGCGGCAGCTCGGCACGGATCTGCGTCATGTCGAACGGCTCGGGGTAGGAGATGCCGGGCAGCGGGAAGACCAGCTTGATGTAGTGGTCGCTGTAGGTGCCCGCCGCGAACGCGGCCAGCCCCGCGCCGCCCAGGACGACGCGCACCATGTGCGGGGTCAGCTGCTCGGTGCGCCGGACCTCGGCGCGGTGCAGCGTCTGCTTCTTGCGGGCCGGTCGCTCTGCTGCCACGGCTGTCTCCCCTGACGCGATGATGAGTTAGGTATACCTAACCTAACAGCTCATGCCCGGAGTGTGTCGAGCAACCGTTGCAAAGATCCCCCCAAGCCCCACTGGGCGGCGAGCGCTTCCAGCCGCTCGGGGTCGGCCGGCTCGCGGGGCAGCGCCTGATCGACGTCCGGGATCCCGACGTCGGTGGCCACCCGTACGACGGTCGGGGCGACGGCGAGGTACGGCCGGGCGTCCGTCAGGCGCTTGCGCTGGACCGGGGTCAGCTTCGATGCCGGATCGTCGGCCGCCGCCATGATCCCGGCGAGATCGCCGTACGCGTCCAGCAGCTTGGCGGCGGTCTTCTCGCCGATGCCGGGCACGCCGGGCAGCCCGTCGCTCGGGTCGCCGCGCAGCAGCGCCAGATCGGCGTAGCCGGAGCCGTCCACCCCGTACTTCTCGCGCAGCAGCGCCTCGTCGGTGATCTGGAGGGTGCCGACGCCCTTGAGCGGATAGAGGATGCGGACGCCGCGCCGGTCGTCGACGAGCTGGAAGAGGTCGCGGTCGCCGGTGACCACGTCCACCGGCCCTGCCGCCCGGCCGGTGAGGGTGCCGATGACGTCGTCGGCCTCGTAGCCGGCGGCGCCGACCCGGGCGATGCCCAGCGCGTCGAGGACCTGCTCGATCACCGGGACCTGCGGGGACAGGGTGTCGGGGATCTCCTCCTCGTCCGGCTCGGGGGAGCCGTCGGGGGCCTCCGCGGCGACCCGGTGCGCCTTGTAGGAGGGGATCAGGTCGACCCGCCACTGGGGGCGCCAGTCGAAGTCCATGCAGGCGACCAGGTCGTCGGGGTGATGGTCCTGGACGAGCCGGGCGATGAAGTCCAGCAGCCCGCGCACCGCGTTGACCGGGGTGCCGTCGGGTGCCTTGACCGAATCCGGTACGCCGAAGTAGGCGCGGAAGTAGAGAGAGGCGGTGTCGAGAAGCATCAGGCGTCGAGTCACATCTCGCATGATGCCCCATACCTCAAACGCCCCATGGATGTGAAGTGGATCACGGAACGGTTTGAGCCAGATAAAGAGGGGCAGGCGCGCACCCGGAGAGGACCCGGTAAGCGCTTCAACTTTTTTACCGGTAAAGGCGGGCGGATCCCGTTCCGCTCCACGACCTGCCTACGGGGGTGGCAGGTCGTTTCTCGTGCAACAAGAGAGGTGTATGTGTCCAGGCTTCAAGCCGAGCACCTGTACATGGTGTTCGGAAGACGACCGAAGGACGCGGTGCGCAGGCTCGAAGACGGAGCCGACCGCGACGAACTGCGCGCCGAGGGCACGACCGCCGCGGTGATCGACGCGTCGATCGAGGTGGACGAGGGCCAGATCTTCGTCGTCATGGGTCTGTCCGGGTCCGGTAAGTCCACGCTGCTGCGGACCCTGAACGGGCTGCTGGAGCCGACCGCGGGAACCGTACGGTTCGACGGCCAGGACCTGACCTCGCTCAGCGACAAGGAACTGCGCAAGGTCCGCTCCGAGAAGATCTCCATGGTCTTCCAGCACTTCGCGCTCTTCCCGCACCGCAGCGTGCTGGAGAACGCCGCCTACGGGCTCGAGGTGCAGGGCGTCCCGCGCGCCGAGCGCGAGAAGCGCGCCTACGAGGCGCTGGAGCTGACCGGCCTCAAGGGCTGGGAGAAGTCCTGGCCCGACGAGCTGTCCGGCGGTATGCAGCAGCGCGTCGGCCTGGCCCGCGCGCTGGCCACCGACGCGGACCTGTTGCTGATGGACGAGTCCTTCAGCGCGCTCGACCCGCTGATCCGCCGGGACATGCAGGACCAGCTGCTGGAACTGCAGAAGACCCTGAAGAAGACCATCGTCTTCATCACCCACGACCTCAACGAGGCGATGCGCCTCGGCGACAAGATCGCGGTCATGCGGGACGGCCGGATCGTGCAGATCGGCAGTGCCGAGGACATCCTCGTCACCCCGGCCAACGACTACGTCGCCTCCTTCACACAGGATGTCGACCGCACCCGGGTGCTGACCGCGGGCGCGATCATGACCGACGCGGACGAGGCGCTCGGCGGCACGGCACCGGACGGCACGAAGCTCGCCACCGCCGGTGACCTCCTCGCCGCCGCCCCCGCGACGGTCGGCCTCGACACCCCCATCGTCGACCTGTTCGCCCCCTGCTCCACCAGCACCGTCCCGGTCGCCGTCACCGACAAGGCAGGCGAGCTCGTCGGCGTCGTACGGGCCGACCGGCTGCTGGCCGTCCTCGGCGAGGGCGGCGACGAGACGGCCCCGGCCGTGGTCCCCGCCCCCGCGGGCGGGCAGCCGTCGGACGCCGCACCGCAGAACGAGAAGCCCGGGAACGCGCCCGCGGACCACGACACCAAGGGCAAGGTGATCACCGGTGCCTAGAGTTCCCATAGGCAGCTGGGCCAGCGACGCCGTCGACTGGCTCACCGCGCACGTCTCCTGGCTCTTCGACTTCGTCACGACCGTGCTGAACGGGTTCTACACCGGGATCCACGCGGTCCTGGCCGGGCCCGAACCGCTGATACTCGCCGGCATCTTCGCGATCATCGCCTGGTGGCTGCGGGGTCTGCCGGCCGCGCTGCTGACGTTCATCGGCTTCGCGCTGATCGACTCGATCGAGCAGTGGGACGAGACCATCTCGTCGCTGTCGCTGGTCCTGGTGGCCTGCATCATCACGATCGCGGTCGCCGTTCCGCTCGGCATCTGGGCGGCCCGCAGCCGCGCCGTCGGCGGGGCGCTGCGTCCGGTACTCGACCTGATGCAGACGATGCCCGCGATGGTCTACCTGATCCCCGGCATCCTCTTCTTCGGGCTGGGCGTCGTCCCCGGCATCGTGTCCACGATCGTCTTCTCCATGCCGCCCGCGGTCCGCATGACCGAGCTGGGCATCCGGCAGGTCGACGAGGAACTGGTCGAGGCGGCCGAGGCGTTCGGCACGCACCCGCGGCGCACGCTCTTCCGCGTGCAGCTGCCGCTGGCGCTGCCCACGATCATGGCCGGTATCAACCAGGTCATCATGCTGGCGCTGTCCATGGTCGTCATCGCCGGTACCGCCGGCGGCGGCGGACTTGGCGGTTCCGTCTACAACTCGCTCAGCTCCGTCGACGTGAAGCTGGGCGCCGAGGCCGGTCTGTCGGTCGTCATCCTCGCCGTGTACCTGGACCGGATGACCGGTGCGCTCAACCAGCGGGTCTCGCCGCTCGGCCGGCGTGCCCTGGCCAAGGCACAGGCCGCGCTCGGCGGGCTGAAGTTCCTGCGCTGGAAGCCCGCCACCTCGCTCGCGACCGTCGGCATCGTCGTGCTGGCGCTGGTCGCCGGCGGGATGGGCTACTTCAACAAGAGCGGCGGCAACGGCACCGGCGGCAGCGACGGCGACGGCCGCTCGATCAGCCTGGGGTACGTCAACTGGGACGAGGGCCGCGCCACCACGTACCTGTGGAAGGAAATCCTCGAACAGCGCGGCTTCAAGCCCAAGCTCCAGGCGCTGGACGCGGGACCGCTCTTCGCCGGCCAGGCCCGCGGCGACATCGACGTGCAGTCCAACGCCTGGCTGCCGACGACGCACGAGACGTACTGGAAGAAGTACAAGGACCAGCTGGAGGACCTCGGCGCCTGGTACGACAAGACGTCGCTGGAGATCGCGGTGCCGTCGTACATGAAGGACATCAAGTCCCTCGACGACCTCAAGGGCAAGGGCGGCGAGTTCAAGGGCAAGATCACCGGCATCGAGCCCGGCGCCGGTGAGATGAAGATCCTCAAGGACAAGGTCCTCAAGGACTACGGCCTGTCCGGCGAGTACTCCGTGCAGGACTCCAGCACCTCGTCGATGCTCGCCGAGCTGGACCGCTCCATCCGCGCGAAGAAGCCGATCGCGGTCACCCTGTGGTCCCCGCACTGGGCGTACAACAAGTACGACCTCACCAAGCTCAAGGACCCCAAGGGCGCCTTCGGTTCCGGTGACAGCCTGCACATGCTGGGCCGCAAGGGCTTCTCCAAGGACGAGCCGCAGGTCGCCCAGTGGATGAAGAACTTCCACCTGGACGAGGAGCAGCTCACCAGCCTGGAGAACGAGATCAGGCAGGCGGGCAACGGCCACGAGCAGGACGGCGTGCGCAGCTGGCTCAAGAAGAACCCGGGCCTGGTCGACAAGATCGCCCCGTCCAGCCACGTCTCCTACGCCAAGGGCAAGGACGCCGGCAAGGCCCCGAACATCGGCTACCCGGCGTGGGACGAGGGCATCGCCACCACGTACCTGTGGAAGAACGTCCTGGAGAAGCGCGGCTACAAGCCGAAGCTGCACAACCTCGACGTCGGCCCGATGTGGACCGGCCTGTCGACCGGGCAGATCGACGTGGAGACCGACGGCTGGCTCCCGGTCGCGCAGAAGCAGTACTGGGACAAGTACAAGAAGGATCTCGTCGACGTCGGGCCCTGGTACGACAAGACCTCGCTGGAGCTCGCGGTGCCGTCCTACGTCAAGGACGTCAAGACCCTCGACGACCTGGCGAAGCACAAGGACGAGTTCAAGGGCAAGATCATCGGGATCGAGCCGGGCACCGGCGAGATGAAGCGCCTCAAGAGCACCGTCGCCCCCGCGTACGGTCTGGAGGACTTCCAGGTCACCGAGGCCGGGACCAGCGCCATGCTCGCCGAGCTGCAGCGGGCCTACCAGAAGCGGGAGCCCATCGCGGTCGTCCTGTGGTCCCCGCACTGGGCGTACAGCAAGTACGACCTGACCAAGCTCAAGGACCCCAAGGGCACCTGGGGCGCCAACAACCACATCAAGACGATCGGCAACAAGAGCTTCCCCGAGAAGTTCCCTGAGTTCGCCGGCTGGTTGAAGAACTGGAAGATGACCCCCGATGAGCTGGGCTCCCTGGAGAAGGACATCCAGGACGCAGGCAAGGGCAACGAGGACAAGGGCGTCCAGAAGTGGATCGACGCCCACCCGGGCATCGTCGACAAGATGGCCCCGGTGAAGTAGCCCTCAGCGGCACGCACTTCACGACGGCGAGCCCCGCCCCCGGCATCCGGCCGGGAGCGGGGCTCGCCGCATGCCGGGCCCGCGCCGCGGCCGGCTCCGCCGTTACCCGGCCGGTCCGTCCGATGGCGTAAGGCCGCCGTCCCCGCGTCGCGCCGCCCGGCGCCCGGTGGTGTGCTCGAAGGGCGCCGGTTCCTCCTGCACGGCCACCGGGGCCGTGGCCGGCGCGGGAGAAGACCGTGAGACCAGCGCACATCTCCGCGGCCGTGCTGTCCGCCGTCGCCGCCCTGACGCTCTGCGCCCCCGCCGCTTCGGCGCGGGTCGTCCCGGATCCGATGGCGGCGGGCGAGCGGGTGACCGTCGGCGACGACGGGCGGTGCACGGGGGAGGGGACGGCGCGGGCGCGGTCGACGCTGTTCGGCACCGTGCCGCTGCGGCCGTCGGACCGGGGCAGGACCGGGGCGGCGACCGTCGCACGCGGCGCCACGGTCGGCCGCTACACCGTCACCGTCGACTGCGGCGCGGGCGGCCCGCGCTACACCGAGACGGTCACCGTGCGCGGCGTCAGGACCGCGGGGATGAGCGTGACGCAGGCGGCCGGCGGCCTGGCCCTGCTGGTCCTGGTGGGCGGCGCGGCCCATGCGCTGCGCCGCACCCTGAAGACGTATCTGTGGGACGCGCGCCGCGGCGCGTAACGGGTGTCCCGCAGGCGGCAGTTGCGTACCGTGGGGGCCATGACCGGTCACAGTTCCCCGCGCCGGGTGGTGTCCCTGGTGCCCTCGCTCACCGAGTCGGTGGCCGCCTCGGCGCCGGAGTTGCTGGTCGGGGCCACCGACTGGTGCAGCCACCCGGAGGGCCTCGACGTCGTCCGCGTCGGCGGCACCAAGAACCCCGATACGGCCCGTATCGCCGCGCTCGCCCCCGACCTCGTGCTGGCGAACGAGGAGGAGAACCGCCCGCAGGACCTCGACGCGCTGCGGGCCGCCGGTCTCGACGTGCTGGTCACCGAGATCCGCACGCTGGACCAGGCGCTGAGCGAGCTGGACCGGGTGCTCACCCGCTGCGGGCTGCCGCGCCCTGACTGGCTGGACGCGGCCGGGGACGCCTGGCGGGGACTGCCGTCCCGGGCCGCGGAGTTGACCGCGATCGTGCCGATCTGGCGGCGGCCCTGGATGGTGCTCGGCCGTGACACCTTCGCCGGCGACCTGCTGGCCAGGATCGGCGTGCGGCAGCTCTACGCGGAGCACGCCGAGCGCTATCCGCGGATCCCGCTGCCCGAGCTGGCCGCGAGCGGCGCCGACCTGGTCGTGCTGCCCGACGAGCCGTACCGCTTCACGGCCGACGACGGCCCTGAGGCGTTCCCCTGGCTGCCCGCCGCGCTGGTCAGCGGGCGCCATCTCACCTGGTACGGGCCGTCGTTGGCGACGGCCCCCGAGGTGCTGTCGGCCGCGCTGGGCGCGGCCCGCTGACGTCCCGGCGGCCGTCGGCCTGCCTCAGCGCGCCGCCGGCCGCTCGCGTGCCGCGGCCACCAGCGCCGCCATCAGCCGGTCGTCGTCGCCCGCCTCCGGGTGCCACTGCACGGCGAGCGTGAACGCCCGCGCGTCCGGCAGCTCCAGGGCCTCCACGGTGCCGTCGTCGGCATGCCCCGAGGGGAGCAGCCCGCGCCCGATCCGGTCCACGGACTGGTGGTGGTAGGTCGGCACGGACACCGGCTCGGGCAGTACCGCGGCGAGCGCCGTCCCCGGCACCGGCTCGACCGCGTGCCGCTCGAAGACGCCGGGCGGCCCGGCGTGCCCGTCGAGGTGCTGGACGAGGGTGCCGCCCCGCAGCACGTTGAGCAGCTGGAGGCCGCGGCAGACGCCGAGCAGCGGTACGTCGCCGTCCAACGCCGCCTCGATCAGGGCCAGTTCCCAGGTGTCCCTGGCCTCGTTGGGCGGCCCGGTCCTGGGGTGCGGATCGGCACCGTAGCGGGCCGGTGCCACGTCCGCGCCGCCGGCGATCACCAGGCCGTCCAGCCGGGCGACGGCGCCGGCCGCGGCCTCGGCGGTGTCAGGCGGCAGCAGGGCGGCGAGCCCGCCCGCGCGCTGGACCATCCGGTGGTAGCCGGCGGGCAGCACCGCGGCGGGCAGCGTCCACACGCCCCACCGTGCCTCGTCCTCCAGGTAGGTGCTGATGCCGATGAGCGGCCGGGACATCGGGTCCTCCGTGCGTGGGTGCGGGTCGGTACGGGTGCGGGGCGGCCGGGGGCGGCCGGACGGTGTCAGTCGCGTGTCAGCTCGGCCTCGGCGGCGGCCAGTGCGGCGAACTCCTCCTCGGGTGCCGCGGCCACCAGCCGGTGTCGGGAGTAGCAGGCGAAGTAGGCGAGCGCCACGACGTACACGCCGAGGGCGATGAGCGCGGCGTCCTTGTCGACCAGGAACGTCGCCACCAGCGCGGAGCAGGCGAGCACGAAGGCGACGGACGAGGTGAGCATGCCGCCCGGAGTGCGGTACGGGCGGTGCAGGCCGGGCTCGCGGCGGCGCAGCACGAGGTGCGAGAGCGCCATCAGGGCGTAGGAGATGGTGGCGCCGAACACCGCGACGTTCAGCATGCGGGCACCGTCCCCGGTGGCCGCCGCCAGGCCGAAGCCGAGCGCGCCGGGAACCAGGAGGCCGAGGTAGGGCGCCTTGCGGCGGCTGGTCAGGGAGAGGAAGCGGGGCAGGTAACCGGCCCGGGAGAGGGCGAACAGCTGCCGCGATCCGGCGAAGATCAGCGAGAAGAAGGACGCCACGAGCCCCGCCAGGCCCGCGTAGTTGACGATCCGGCTGACGGTCGTCGGCTCGCCGTGCGGCTGGAGCGCCTGCACCAGCGGGTCGCCCACGGACTGGATCGCCGCCGAGCCGCGCGCGCCGGTCGCCGCGGTGAAGGTGATCAGCGCGAGCAGCAGCAGGACACCCATCGCGGCGGCCATCGCCTTCGGCAGCACCCGGGCCGGGTCCTTGGTCTCCTCCGCTGCCAGCGGCACCCCTTCGACGCCGAGGAAGAACCACATGCCGAACGGGAACGCGGCCCAGATGCCCAGCACGCCGAACGGCAGCCAGGACGATGCGCCGAACGCGCCCTCCCGGACCGGGATGTCGTTGAGTGCGTCCACGTGGAAGCCGGTGAGCGCGGCCAGCGCGAAGACGATCAGCGCGGCCACGGCGACGGCGGTGACGACCAGGCTGAAGCGCAGCGCCTCGCCCACGCCCCACAGGTGGATCCCTATGAAGAGCACGAAGCAGGCGAGGTAGACGGGCCAGCCGGAGTGCAGGCCGAACAGGCCGAGGGATTCGACGTAGTCGCCGATGAAGATCGAGATCGCGGCCGGTGCCAGGACGTACTCGATGAGGATCGCCGTGCCGGTCAGGAAGCCGCCCCAGGTGCCCAGCGCGCGCCGGGCGAAGCCGTAGCCGCCGCCCGCCGTCGGCAGGACCGAGGCCAGCTCCGCGAGGGCGAAGACCAGGCAGGTGTACATCAGGCCCATCAGGACGGCGGCGATGGCCAGGCCGCCGAAGCCGCCCTGGGCCAGGCCGTTGTTCCACCCCGAGAAGTCGCCGGAGACGACGTAGGCGACGCCCAGGCCGGTCAGCAGCAGCGGTCCCGCGCTGCCGCGGCGCAGCGAACGGCGCGCCAGGTAGGTGTCGTCCGTGGACGTCCCGCCGCCCGGGGAGATCACGGGCGGTGCGCTCTGCGATTCCGTACTGTCGGCCATCAGCCGCTCCTGCCTCGCCGTGGGTGCTGCGGACCTCGCGGATCCGAAGCAAAGGTTCAGCCGCATACCTTTGCTGGGTTCTTCGCTCCCGCGCAAGACCTGTGCGGTTACGGACCGGTTACCCGGCCGGTCCTGTCAGGAAGCCGCGCAGCAGCGCCGCGGTGCCGCCGCAGTGTTCGCGGGCCACCTCGCGCGCCCCGTCCGCGTCGCCGTCCAGGACCGCTTCGACCAGGACACCGTGCTGGGTCTGCGAGTGTTCCAGGTTGCGCACCAACAGCGGGATGCGGTCCAGCAGTTCGTTCACGCTCGCCCGCACCGCCGCGTACTGCGCCGCGAGCGAGGGGGAGCCGGACAGCTCGGCGAGGGTGAGGTGCAGCATCGTGTCGCACCTGCGGTAGTCGGTGAGCGGCGCGTCCCGGGTGGCGGCCAGCGCGTCCCGCAGCCGGGTGCCCTGCTCGTCGGTCAGGCCGTGGCTCGCGCACAGGCCGGCCGCGCCGGACTCCAGCACCTCGCGGAAGCGCAGGGTGTCCTCGACGTCGATCCGCTCGATCCGGCGCTGCGGCCCTGCCTCGCCTGGGCCCGCGGTGCGCACCCGGACGAAGGTGCCGCCGTAGCGGCCCCGCCTGCTCTCCACCAGGTCCTCGTCCTGGAGCACCTTCAGCACCTCGCGCAGGGTCACCCGGCTGATCTGCAGCCGCTCCGCCAACTCCCGCTCCGCGGGCAGCCGTTCGCCCTGCGGCACCAGGCCGAGCCGGACGACCTGGAGTATCTGCTCCAGCGCCTCCTCGAAACCGTTGCCCGCCCGTACCGGCCGCAGCACGGGTGCCAGCCGGTCCGCCGCACCGTCCATCTCAGCCCCTTCCCAAGCAATGGTTCATGTGCATACCTTATGACCTCCGGATGCAGCGACAGGAGGCAACACCGTGGCACACCGCACGCCCCCGCTCTCCGTCGAAGAGCTGAAAACGCTCGTCGACGCCGGGGAGATCGACACTGTCGTCCTCGCCTTCACCGATATGCAAGGGCGCCTCCAGGGCAAGCGGTTCGCCGCCCGCTACTTTCTGGACACCGTCCTGGAGCACGGCACCGAGGGCTGCAACTACCTCTTGGCCGTGGACGTCGACCTCAACACCGTCGAGGGCTACGCCATGGCCTCCTGGGAACGTGGCTACGGCGACTTCGCGATGCACGGCGACCCCGCCACCCTGCGCCGCACCCCCTGGAACCCCGGCACCGCCCTGATCACCGCCGACCTCGCCTGGCACGACAACTCCCCGGTCGTCGCCTCCCCGCGGCAGATCCTGCGCCGCCAGCTCGACCGTCTCGCCGAGCACGGCTGGAGCGCGTACGCGGGCACCGAGCTGGAGTTCATGGTCTTCAAGGACACCTATGAGGGCGCCTGGTCGCGCGGGTACCGGCAGATGAACCCCGCCAACCAGTACAACGCCGACTACTCCGTCCTCGGCACCGGCCGGGTCGAACCGCTGCTGCGCCGCATCCGCAACGAGATGGCCGCGGCCGGGATGACCGTCGAGTCGGCCAAGGGCGAGTGCAATCTCGGCCAGCACGAGATCGTGTTCGTCTACGACGAGGCGCTGGCCACCTGCGACCAGCACAGCATCTACAAGACCGGCGCCAAGGAGATCGCCGCCCAGGAAGGCATGTCGCTCACCTTCATGGCGAAGTACGACGAGCGCGAGGGCAACTCCTGTCACATCCACCTCTCGCTCCAGGACGCCGACGGCCGGCCGGTACTCGCCGACGAGGACGGCCCGTACGGCATGTCCCGCATCATGCGGCACTTCCTCGCCGGCCAGGTGGCCGCGATGCGCGACTTCACGCTCCTCTACGCGCCCAACATCAACTCCTACAAGCGCTTCCGGCCCGGGTCCTTCGCGCCCACCGCCGTCGCCTGGGGCCCCGACAACCGCACCTGCGCCCTGCGGGTGGTCGGCCACGGCCGCGCGCACCGGCTGGAGAACCGGCTGCCAGGCGGCGACGTGAACCCCTACCTCGCGGTCGCCGGCATGGTCGCGGCCGGCCTGTACGGCATAGAACACGAGCTGGAACTCCCCGACGCCACCACAGGCAACGCCTACACAGGCGACGCCGCACACGTCCCCACCACGCTGCGCGAGGCCGCCGAGCTGTGGGAGCACAGCCCGATCGCCCGCGCCGCCTTCGGCGACGAGGTCGTCGACCACTACCGCCACATGGCCCGCGTCGAACAGGACGCCTACGACGCGGCCGTCACGGACTGGGAGCGCTTCCGCTCCTTCGAGCGCATGTAAGGAACCGTCACGTGCTGCACGAGCTGGACATCATCAACCCGGCGACCGAGGACACGGTGGCCACCGTCCCCGCCACCTCGCCCGCCGAGGTCGACGCCGCGGTCCTGCGGGCCGCCGCCGCCCAGGAGAAATGGGCGGCCCTGCCGCCCGGCGACCGGGCCCGCCTGCTGCGCCGCTTCGCCGATGTCGTCGACACCCACATCGGACCGCTCGCCCAACTCGAACTCATCGAAGCGGGCCACCCGTTGGGCAACGCCACCTGGGAAGCGGGCAACGTCCGCGACCTGCTGCACTACGCGGCCGGTGGAGTGGAACGTCTGACGGGCAGTCAGATTCCGGTCGCCGGCGGCATCAACGTCACCTTCCAGGAACCGCTCGGCGTCGTCGCCGTCATCGCCCCCTGGAACTTCCCGATGCCGATCGCCGCCTGGGGCACCGCCCCCGCCCTCGCGGCCGGCAACGCCGTCCTCCTCAAGCCCGCCGAGACCACCCCGCTCACCGCGCTGCGGCTCGCCCAGTACGCGCTGGACGCCGGGCTGCCCGAAGGGCTCTTCCAGGTCCTGCCGGGCGAGGGGCCCGTCACCGGCACCGCGCTGGTCGACCACCCCGGCGTCGCCAAGGTCGTCTTCACCGGCTCCACCCCCACAGGACGGCAGATCGCCGCCCGCTGCGCCGCGCAGACCAAGCGCCTCACCCTCGAACTCGGCGGCAAGAGCCCCAACATCGTCTTCGCCGACGCCGACATCGAGGCAGCCGCCGCAGCCGCCCCCGGCTCCTTCCTCGACAACACCGGACAGGACTGCTGCGCCCGCAGCCGCATCCTCGTCCAGCGCACGGTGTACGACCGCTTCATGGAGCTGCTGGAGCCCGCCGTCAAGGCGTTCACCGCGGGCGACCCCGCCGACCCCGCCACCGACATGGGCCCGCTGATCTCCGCGGCCCAGCGCGAACGGGTACGGTCCTACGTCCCCGAGGGCGCCCCCGTCGCCTTCCGCGGCGAGGCCCCTGAGGGCAAGGGCTTCTGGTACCCCGCCACCGTCCTGGAGGGCAGGCCCGACGACCGCAGCGCGGTGGAGGAGATCTTCGGCCCGGTCGCCGTCGTCCTGCCCTTCGACGACGAGGCCGACGCCGTCCGCATCGCCAACGCCACCGACTACGGCCTGTCCGGCTCCCTGTGGACCCGCGACGTCGGCCGCGCGCTGCGCGTCTCGCGCGCCGTCGCGGCCGGCAACCTCTCCGTCAACTCCCATGCCAGCGTGCGCTACTCGACCCCCTTCGGCGGGTTCAAGCAGTCCGGGCTCGGCCGTGAACTGGGCCCCGGCGCGCTGGCCGCCTTCACCGAGACCAAGAACGTCTTCATCAGCACCGAGGAGAGCAAGTGACCGACCAGACCCCCGTGTGCCGCCGCCTGGTGGGCCGCACCGCCGTGATCACCGGAGCCGGCAGCGGCATCGGCCTGGCCACCGCCCGCCGGCTGGCGTCCGAAGGCGCGCACGTCGTCTGCGCCGACATCGACGAGCGCGCGGGCAAGGCCGCCGCCGACGAGGTGGGCGGCACCTTCGTCCAGGTCGACGTGACCGACGCCGAGCAGGTCGAGGCGCTCTACAAGACCGCGTTCGACACCTACGGATCGGTCGACATCGCCTTCAACAACGCCGGCATCTCCCCGGCCGACGACGACTCCATCCTCACCACCGGGCTCGACGCCTGGAAGCGCGTCCAGGAGGTCAACCTCACCTCCGTCTACCTCTGCTGCAAGCACGCCCTGCCCTACATGCAGCGCCAGGGCCGCGGCTCCATCATCAACACCGCGTCCTTCGTCGCCGTGATGGGCGCCGCCACCTCGCAGATCAGCTACACCGCGTCCAAGGGCGGCGTGCTGTCCATGTCCCGCGAACTGGGCGTGCAGTTCGCCCGCGAGGGCATCAGGGTCAACGCGCTGTGCCCGGGGCCCGTCAACACCCCGCTGCTCAAGGAGCTGTTCGCCAAGGACCCGGAGCGGGCCGCGCGCCGCCTCGTGCACGTGCCGGCCGGCCGGTTCGCCGAGCCCGAGGAGATCGCCGCCGCCGTCGCCTTCCTCGCCAGTGACGACTCCTCCTTCGTCAACGCCGCCGAGTTCCTCGTCGACGGCGGCATCGCCGGGGCGTATGTCACACCCGTGTGACCTGCCTCGATAAGGTCGCATGATCACACCGGGGCCGGCGCCGCAGTGGTGCCGGCCCCGGTGTCATCCTGCCCCTCGGACACACCGGAGTTCTCATGCGCCACAGGCACGCCCTCGCCCTGGGCCTCACCGTGACCGCGCTCCTCGCCGGCAGCGTGCCGGCGACCGCGGCCACCCCGGCCCGCCCCGCCGCCCAGGACACCGCGGCGGCCCGGCCCGGCACGAACTGCCCGCAGCTTTCCAGAGACCTGCCGTGGTACGGCCACAACCGCGCCAAGCTGCAACGCGCCATCAACGAGCGCGGCACCTGCAGCCACCCCGGACTCGCCCACGGCCACGGCCGGGCCCCCGTCGCCGCGTTCGACTGGGACAACACCATGACCAAGAACGACGTCACCGACGCGACGATCAACTGGTCCCTGCGGCACGACAAGATCCTGCGCCCCGCCCGCTGGAGCGACACCAGCAAGTGGCTCACCCCCGAGGCCGACCGCGCCCTCACCACGGCCTGCGGCACCTCCGTACCCGTCGGCAAGCCGCTGCCCACCTCCACCGACGCCGACTGCGCCGACGAGATCCTGGAGATCCGCGGCGAGGGCAGGACCATGAGCGGCGCGGCGGCCTTCGCCGGCACCTGGAACCACCGGCGCACGGTGCCCCAGTACGCCTGGGTGCCGCAGCTGTTCGCCGGCCACACCGACGCCGGACTCCGCCGGATCGCCGCCGCCGGACGCAAGGCCGCGCTCGCCGCGCCCGTGGGCAGCACCGTGAAGATCGGCACCCACACGCTCCCCGCCTACGTGCGCTACTACGAGCAGCAGAAGGACCTGGTCCGCACCCTGCGCCGGGCCGGCTTCGACGTCTACATCGTCTCCGCCGGATCCGAACCCGTCGCCGAGGTCTGGTCACAGTCCGTCGGCTTCGACCGCGCCCACACGGTCGCGATCCGCAGCGTCATGAAGAACGGCAGGATCACCTACGGCATGCAGGGCTGCGGCGACGTGCCCACCGGCCAGGGCGAGGCGATCCCCTACATCGACGGCAAGCGCTGCTTCATCAACCAGGAGATCTTCCACATCAAGGGCGCCGAAGCCTGGCGCAAGCAGGACCCCGCGCACCGCATCGCGCTCGGCGGCGGTGACGCCGACACCGACGTCACGTTCGTCAACGACGCCACCAGCGCCCACCTGGCCATCAACCGCAACAAGACCGAACTGATGTGCCGCGGCTACGACAACGCCGACGACCGCTGGGTGATCAACCCGATGTTCATCGAGCCGATGGGCCGCAAGTCCGGCGCCTACCCCTGCGCCACCGATGGCTACACCAACACCGACGGCGTCCCCGGTCCGGTCCGCCGCCCCGACGGCACCGTCGTGCCCGACCAGCACGACCGCATCCACGCCTGACACCGCAGCGTGGGCCGCGCCGACGCCGCGCGGCCCGCGCTCACAGGAACGTACGCCCCTCGCCCCGGTACGTCGGCACCGTCTCCACCACCCGGTCACCCGCGACCAGATGCAGCCGCGCGAACCGCTCGCACAGCTCACCGGCCTTCGCGTGCCGGAACCACACCCGGTCGCCGATCGACAGCAGGTCGGCCGCCGCCCCCAGCAGCGGCGTCTGCACCTCGCCCGCACCCTCCTGCGGGTCGTAGCGCAGCCCCGCGGGCAGATGCGGCTCCGGCAGCCGGTCCGCGCCCGCGGCGCCCGACGCCGGATAGCCGCCGCCCAGCACCGTCACGGCGCCGGGCCCCGGACGGCGCACGACGGGCTGCGCGAACAGCGCCGCCGGACGCCCGCTGAACGAACGGAAGTTGTCGAAGAGACGCGGCACGTACAGGCCCGAACCGGCCGCGATCTCGGTGATCGCCGCCTCCGCCGCCGTGTGCTGCACACTGCCGGTACCGCCGCCGTTGACGAACTCCAGACGCGGCGCCACCGCCCGCACCGCCCGTACCGCCTCCCAGCGCCGCTGCGCCAGCTCCTTGCGCGCCGCCGCCTGCAGCACCCGCACCGCCCGCGAGAACACCGGCTTGCCGGCCACCTCGTCGCCCACCCCCGCCACATGCCCCTCGTACGCCATCAGCCCCACCAGCCGGAACCCGGGGCGGGCGGCCACCGCGCGGGCCAGCTCGGCCAGTTGGGAGGGCCGGTGCAGCGGCGACCTGCGCGCCCCGACCCGGACCGCGCTGCCCATCAGGCGGTACGAGGTGTCAAGCTCCAGGCACACCCGGATCTCCGCGCCGCGGCCGGCCGGGCGGGACGCGTCGATCAGGTCCAGCTGCGCGGGGTCGTCGACCATCACCGTCACCGCCGCGGCGAGCCCGGCGTCCGCGGTCAGCTCGCCGAAGGCCGTGCGGTCCGCCGACGGGTACGCCAGCAGGATGTCGGTGAACCCCGAACGTGCCAGCCACAGCGACTCGTCGAGGGTGAAACTCATGATCCCCGCGAAGCCGTCGCGCGCCAGCACCCGCTCCAGCAGCGCCCGGCAGCGCACCGATTTGCTCGCCACCCGGATCGGCTTGCCCTTCGAGCGGCGCACCAGATCGGCGGCGTTGGCGTCGAACGCGTCCAGATCGACGAGGGCCAGCGGAGCATCGAGGTGCGCGGTCGCCCGGTCGTAACGGGCTTTGTCGCCATACGCGTCGGCGGGGTAGTGGGACATGGCGGCAGCCTGCCAGAGACGCCTACCACTGGGTAGAGGGGAGATAGCGACAGAACGGACACAGGGTTGGAGGCCCGCCCGCGCCAGCCCGTAGAGTGGCGGTACGCCGCAACCACCAGGTCAGCGGCGGTTTGTGTGGATACGGACCACCTTGCCCCGATTGTTGGTCGGGCGCGGGGCGAGCGGCGCGAGGGGGCGCGGGTGAGCACCGAGGCCGACTGTGCCGGAACGCGGAACACCCCTCCGATACCCCCGCCACCGCAGGCCCCGCCCACCCCGCCGCGAGCACCGGAACGGACCGCGACCGCCGTCGCGCGTTCCGAGGTACGTCCCGGGGAACGCCCCAAGACTCCCGCGCAGCCGCAGCCGTCGGGCCAACAGGCCCCGCCCGCACCGCCCGTGGACACCGACGACGACCCGCGGACCGCGGTCCTGCGCAGGGTGCCGGCCGACGCCCCCGTCCCGTCGCTCGACCGGACCTCGGCCTCGGCGTCCGCCCCGGCCGCGGAACCGGCCCCTGTGCCCGCCCCGTCCGACGAGGAGCCGCAGCCCGGCGAGGGCTCGCGGACCGCGGTCCTGCGCACGGTGCCGTCCGACACTCCCGTGCCCTCGCTCGACCGGACCTCGGCCTCGGCGTCCGCCCCGGCCGCGGAACCGGCCCCTGTGCCCGCCCCGTCCGACGAGGAGCCGCAGCCCGGCAGCGAGTCACGCACCGCCGTCCTGCGCACGGTGCCGCCCGCCCCCGCCCCCGCCCCCGCCCCGGGACGGGCTCCCGCGACCGCCGCCGGCCGGGCCGCCGCCCCGCAGCCCGCAGCCGCGCCCGCCGGTACCCCGCCGCGCCCCGGGACGCCGCCTGCCGTGCCGCCACGCCCGGAGCGCGCGCCCGCCGTGCCCCCGGCCGCGCCGCCCGCCCGCAGGCCCGCGCCCTTCCGCGACACCGCCGCCTTCCACCTCGCCCGCAGCCAGGACCTGTGGACGGCCCGCACCGAGTCCGCCCGGAGCACCGGGAACGCCGACGGCACCGCCCCGTCGCGCACCCGCGCCGCGACGCCGCCCACCGGCGCACCCCCCGCACCCACCACCCCCCGCACCACAGGACTCCCAGGCCCCAGGACCCCGCTCCCGCCCGCCCACCTTCCCCCCGCCCCACCCCGCACCTCACTGCTCGTCCCGGCCCGCGGCCCCGCCCCGCGCGTGCTCGCCGCCGTGATCTGCCTGGTACTCGGCGTCGGCCTCATCGGCGGCGCGGTGGCCGGGAGTTGGCTCACCGACGACGCCGACACCCGCCCCACGGCCGAGGTCACCTTCGCCAAGGGCCGCGACGCCTGGCGCAACACCCCCGTCGACGCGCTCTTCCCGCGCACCGTCGACGGATTCGGCATCGGCCCCGGAGGCGCCGACCGCCGCTGGACCCGGATCGCCCTCGCCCCCGACAGCGGCTGCGCCGACGCCTACGACCCGCCGCTGGCCAAGGCGCTCGCCACGGCAGGCTGCACCCGCCTGCTGCGCGCCACCTACATAGACGCCACCCGCACCGACCTCATCACCGTCGGCGCCCAGGTCGCCAAGGCCGACCAGGACACCCTCAAGGCCCTGCACACCCGCTTCACCACCCAGGGCCTGGACCGGCGCGCGGGCCTGCTGCCCCGCACATACCCGGCCGACGGCACCCCCGCCGCGGACTTCGGGCCCGAACGGCGCGCCAGCTGGAGCATCCGCGTGCTCACCGACATACCGGTCATCGTCTTCGCCGTCTCCGGATTCGCCGACGGACGCACGGTCGACACCCCGCAGCCCGCCACCGCGGCCACCACGGCGGGCGCCACCACCGCCCCCGCCGAATCCGGCCTCGGTCACGACGCCAAGGACCTCGCCGACCGCATCGAGGCCACCTTCCGCAAGGCATCGGGCAGCGTCACCCGGACCACGGAGGCGTCGTCATGACCGGAGCCCTGCTGCGCGGCGCCGCCGTCGCGCTCGGCTCGGCCGCGCTGGCCGTGCTGCCCGCCGTACCGGCCCGCGCCGACGGCATCCGCGCCCAGGAATGGGCACTGGAGGCGATCCACGCCCAGGAGGCATGGCAGACCACCAAGGGCGACGGCATCACCGTCGCCGTCCTGGACACCGGCGTCGACGCGAGCCACCCCGACCTCAAGGGCCAGGTGCTGCCCGACCGCGACCTCGTCGGCTTCGGCGCGGCGCAAGGCGACCCGGCCTGGGCCACCCACGGCACCGGAATGGCCGGCATCATCGCAGGTCACGGCCATGGCCCCGGACGCGTCGACGGCGTGCTCGGCGTCGCACCGCAGGCCCGCATCCTGCCGGTGCGGGTGATCCTCGAAGACGACGACCCGCAGCGCAAACGCGCCCGCGCCGAACGCTCAGGGGCACTCGCCGACGGCATCCGCTACGCCGCCGACCATGGCGCCGACGTCATCAACCTCTCCCTCGGCGACGACAGCGCCTCCGCGCACCCCGAACCCCGCGAGGACGCCGCCATCCAGTACGCCCTGGGCAAGGGCGTACCGGTCGTCGCCTCCGCGGGCAACGGCGGCAAGGAGGGCAACCGCGCCTCCTACCCCGCCGCCTACCCCGGCGTCATCGCCGTGACCGCGGTCAACCGCTACGGAGTCAGGTCCAGGTTCTCGACGAAGCACTGGTACGCCGCCGTCTCAGGACCCGGCGAACAGGTCGTCACCGTCAACCCCGACCGCACCTACTACGAGGGCTGGGGCACCAGCGCCGCGGCTGCCTTCGTCTCCGGAAGCGTCGCGCTCATCCGCTCCGTCCACCCCGAACTCAGCCCGGCACAGATCAGGCAGCTGCTGATCGACACCGCGCAGGACCGCCCGGACGGAGGCCGCGACGACGAACGGGGCGCAGGTCTGGTCGACCCCGCAGCCGCCATCGAGGCAGGCGACGACATCGAGCCCACCGCCCAGAAACCGGCACCCGCCGCGCACGCCGAGCGCTACTTCGGCAACGGACCGGTCGCCGAGCCCGCGAAGACCGGCTCGGCCGGCTGGCTCCCCTGGAGCGCCGCCGCCGCGGGAGCGGGCCTGCTGGCCGCCGCCTTCGTGCTCTGGCGCGACCGCCACGGCCACCGCTGACCCGCGCACACCCGCCCCCGGCGGCGCCCGGCCCGGCGGCTAGGCTCACCCCCGTGGCGCAGAAGAACATTCCGGACCCCGGTTTCTCCGACGACGACGGCTCCGCCGACCCCGCCCTGGAGGCCGCGCTGGCCGCCTATGACGACGACCGGAGCACCGAACCCCGGCTCCTGGAGGCGCTGTCGGGCGCCCGCGTCCTGGTCCCGGTCGTCGCGGTGCTCGGCGAGAGCGAGACCGGACCCGACGGCCTGCGCCGCGAGAAGACCAGCGACATGGCCGTCCCCACCCTCCAGGCACCCGACGGCCGCCGCGCGCTGCCCGCCTTCACGTCGATGGACACCCTCAAGCGCTGGCGGCCCGACGCCAGGCCGGTGGCGGTGCCGCTCCAGCAGGCGCTGCTCGCCGCCTCGCACGAAAAGGCCGACACCGTCGTCGTCGACCTGGCGGGACCGGTGACCTACCAGCTCACCGGCGCCGCCCTGCGCGCACTCGCCGAAGGCAGGCAGAGCGCCGACCCGCGCACCGACCCCGCCGTCACCGACGCGCTGCGCACCCTGCTCGCCGCCGAGCCCGCCGTCCTCGTCGCCCACCTCGCACCGTCGGCCGAGACCGACGCGACCCTCGCGCTCGGCCTGGCGCCCGACGCCCCGACCGCCGAGGTCGCGCAGCGCCTGGCGCAGGCGCTGGCCACCGACGACGCCCTGCGCGCCCGGCTCGTACGCGGACTCGACCTGGCCCTGCTGCCGCCCGGCGCCGGTCCGGCGGAGGAGCCGTTCTACCGCCGCTGACCCGCCTCCCGGTTCTTCCTCCCGCCGCCGGGCTCCTCCTCGCCAACGGGCGCGTCGTGCTCCACGGGCCCACAATGCGAGAAGAGAGCAAGATCCACGCGAGGAGAGCCCACATGGAGACCACGGAGACCCGCACGGTCATATCCGAATTCCTCGGCACGCTGCTCCTGGTGTTCTTCGGCGTCGGCGCAGTGGTGCTGGCGGGCGAGTACATCGGCACCTTCGGCATCGCGCTGAGCTTCGGTTTCGTCATGCTGGCACTTGCCTACGCCCTCGGGCCGATCTCCGGGTGCCACATCAACCCGGCGGTGACGCTCGGCATGCTGCTGGCCCGCAGGATCGATATCCGTACGGCTGTCGAGTACTGGATCTCCCAGGTGCTGGGCGGCATCGTGGGCGCCGCCCTGCTCTTCCTGGTGGCCAAGCAGATCCCGGGCCTGCAGACCCACGAGTCCTTCGGCAGCAATGGCTGGGGGGACCGCTCGGCCGTCCACCTCAACACCGGCGGCGCCTTCGTCACCGAACTGGTGCTGACCTTCCTCTTCGTCTTCGTCGTGCTGGCGGTGACGCACAAGGTGGCGGTGATCGGCTTCGACGGCCTGCCGATCGGCCTGGCGCTGGCCACCGTCCACCTCGTCGGCATCCCGCTGACCGGTACGTCCGTGAACCCCGCGCGCAGCATCGGCCCCGCGCTCTTCGCCGGCGGCGCCGCGATCACCCAGCTGTGGATGTTCATCGTGGCCCCGCTGCTCGGCGGCGCCCTGGCGGCCGTGGTGCACCAGTTCACCCACCCGTCCCATGAGCCGCGGCTGATCGCCGACGAGGTCGCGGCGAAGGAGCACACGCCCTGACGGCGGCACCCCGGAACGCAGCGGGCCCCGGCCGGTTCACCCCGGCCGGGGCCCGCTGCGTCTTTCGCCCGATCAGCCGTAGACGGGACCGGTGAACTTCTCGCCGGGGCCCTGGCCCGGCTCGTCCGGGACGACCGACGCCTCGCGGAAGGCCAGCTGGAGCGACTTCAGTCCGTCCCGCAGCGGCGCCGCGTGGTACGAGCCGATCTCGGTGGCGCTGGCCGTCACCAGGCCGGCCAGCGCGTGGATGAGCTTGCGCGCCTCGTCCAGGTCCTTGTGCGTCTCGCCCTCCTCGGCGAGGCCGAGGTTGACCGCGGCCGAGCTCATCAGGTGGACCGCCACCGTCGTGATCACCTCGACCGCCGGCACGTCCGCGATGTCACGGGTCATCGCGTCGAAGTCCGGATTCGCCGGGTCGGGGGTGCCGGGCTGCTGCTGCGGAGTCTGGTCGCTCATGTCGTGGGACTTCTCTTCCTGCTGAGGGGATCGCGTCCACCCTATGACCCGCGCGGCACGGCCCTTTCCCCGGCCGGGAAGGGGAGCGGACGCACGAGTGGGTCCGTACCCCTTGACTCGTGTATTCTGGTGTTCCGACCGGCCGGACACTCATGTGACCGGCCCGCAAGTGGAGGCTCCGATCTCCCACCCGACCGACCTCACGGTTGGCGGGTCACGGTCCGGCTGCGCCCCGCGGAGACCTTCGCGGCGGTGCTCCTGATCCATTCACGGAGCCCCGCCTGTGTCCCGTCCGGGGCGTTTTTCATGTACCGGCGCGGTAGGTCACACCGAAAAAGACGTTACGCGGCAGTCCGCCAGGCCGTCGCGTGGTGCTACCGAGGAGGATCCATCAGCGCCGAGCCCCGCATCAACGACCGGATTCGCGTCCCTGAGGTGCGACTCGTCGGTCCCAGCGGCGAGCAGGTCGGCATTGTGCCGCTTGCGAAGGCCCTGGAGCTTGCGCAGGAGTACGACCTCGACCTCGTCGAGGTGGCCGCGAACGCACGTCCGCCGGTCTGCAAGCTCATGGACTACGGAAAGTTCAAGTACGAGTCGGCCATGAAGGCCCGTGAGGCGCGCAAGAACCAGGCGCACACGGTCATCAAGGAGATGAAGCTCCGGCCGAAGATCGACCCGCACGACTACGACACCAAAAAGGGTCACGTCGTTCGGTTCCTCAAGCAGGGTGACAAGGTCAAGATCACGATCATGTTCCGTGGTCGCGAGCAGTCCCGCCCCGAGCTGGGCTTCCGGCTGCTGCAGCGGCTCGCGTCCGACGTGGAGGACCTCGGCTTCATCGAGTCGAATCCGAAGCAGGACGGCCGAAACATGATCATGGTCCTCGGTCCGCACAAGAAGAAGACCGAGGCGATGGCCGAGGCCCGCGAGGCGCAGGCCGCCCGCAAGGCGGAGCGCCAGGGTGGGGTTCCCTCCGAGGAGTCCCACGAGGAGCCCGCCGAGGCGTGATTCCCGGGCGTGAGCCCCGGACCTGCGCCGGGGCGCCCGCCCCGGACACCAACCGAAACATTCTGACGCTCCCGGGCCGGCCCGGCCGGTGGGGGCGCCACTGACGAGGAGAGAACGGCGCATGCCGAAGAACAAGACCCACAGCGGTTCCAAGAAGCGCTTCAAGATCACCGGCTCCGGCAAGGTGCTCCGCGAGCGCGCCGGCAAGCGCCACCTGCTCGAGCACAAGTCGTCCCGTCTGACGCGTCGCCTCACCGGCAACGCCGAGATGGCCCCGGGCGACGCCGCGAAGATCAAGAAGCTTCTCGGCAAGTGAGTCGTCGCGCCCCTCATCGCAGGCGGCGCGCGATCAGGACCGGGACTAAATCGAACCGGGCCGTGTGACGAACAACCACGGCCCCGCTACAAGGAGTTAACAAGTGGCACGCGTCAAGCGGGCGGTCAACGCCCACAAGAAGCGCCGGGCGATCCTCGAGCAGGCCAGCGGCTACCGCGGTCAGCGCTCGCGCCTGTACCGCAAGGCCAAGGAGCAGGTCACCCACTCCTTCGTCTACAACTACAACGACCGCAAGAAGCGCAAGGGCGACTTCCGTCAGCTGTGGATCCAGCGCATCAACGCCGCTGCCCGCGCCAACGGCATGACCTACAACCGCTTCATCCAGGGTCTGAAGGCCGCCAGCATCGAGGTGGACCGCAAGATCCTCGCGGACCTCGCCGTCAACGACGAGAACGCGTTCGCCGCGCTCGTCGAGGTCGCCCAGAAGGCGCTCCCGAGCGACGTCAACGCTCCGAAGGCCGCCTGAACACCGGCCTGACGCACGTGGTGAAGCGGACCCGCAGGCCCCGGCCTGCGGGTCCGCCGCCGTTTACCGGACCGGCGGCGCCACACCCGCCGCCCGCCCCGCACCGTACGAAAGAAGCGAGCCGCCGCCCATGGGCACCCCCGAGCTGATCTCCCCGCGTTCCCCGCGCGTCGCCGCCGCCAGGCGGCTGGCCCGCCGCGCCTTCCGCGGCAAGGAACGCCGGTTCATCGCCGAGGGCCCGCAGGCCGTACGGGAGGCCATCGCCCACCGCGTCGGCGGCGAGCCCACCCTCGTCGAGCTGTTCGCCACCGTCGAGGCCGCCGAGCGGCACGCCGAGATCATCGCCGCCGCGCACGCCGCGGGGGTCCGCGTCCACCACGCCGACGACCGGACCGTCGCCGACATCTCCCAGACGGTCACCCCGCAGGGCCTGCTCGGCGTCTGCCGGTTCCTGGACACGCCGTTCGACGACATCCTCGCCGCCCGGCCGCAGCTGATCGCGGTGCTCGCCAACGTCCGCGACCCCGGGAACGCCGGCACCGTCCTGCGCTGCGCCGACGCAGCGGGCGCCGACGCGGTGGTGCTCACCGACGCGTCCGTCGACCTCTACAACCCCAAGTCCGTGCGCGCATCGGTCGGTTCGCTCTTCCATCTGCCGGTGGCCGTCGGCGTGCCGGTGGAGCGGGTGATGGCGGGGCTGCGCGGCGCCGGTGCGCGGCTGCTGGCCGCCGACGGCGCGGGCGAGCGGGATCTCGACGCCGAACTCGACGCCGGCGCGATGAGCGGCCCCACCGCCTGGATCTTCGGCAACGAGGCGTGGGGCCTGCCGGAGGAGACCCGGGCCCTGGCGGACGCCGTGGTGCGGGTGCCCATCCACGGCAAGGCCGAGAGCCTCAACCTCGCGACGGCCGCCGCGGTCTGCCTCTATGCCTCGGCCCGCGCCCAGCGCACGGCCGGCGGCTGCCGCGGCGCGTCACCCGCCTGAGGGGTGTCCGGCGGATCGCCCCGGCACCTACGGCCGTTGCTAGTAGGGTGACGTGCCCGGGGCCCGGAGGGGGAAACAGGGGATGAGCGTGAGGACTTCCGGTGCTGCCGCCGCTGCGGACATCCGCCCGCAGGACCACGATTCCGCGTCGGCCGCGGCCCGTCCCGACCACACCGCGGCAGACCTCGGCCTCGGCCCCGACGACCTGCCCGACGGCCTCGTCGTCGCCGACGAGGACGGCCGCGTCATCTGCTTCAACACCGCCGCCGCCAGGATCACCGGCACCGACCCGCAGGACGCGCTCGGCCGGCCCCTGGACCAGGCGCTGCCGCTCCAGGACGTCGAGGGCCGCCGCTGGTGGCAGCTCACCGACCCTTACGGCGGCCTCGCCATCCGCCGCGGCCAGCCGGAGCGCAATCTGCTGCTGGGCGGCCGGGAGGTCCTGGTCTCGGCGCGCTACGTCCGCAGCGTCCCGACGGGCCCTGTCCGACGGCTGATCGTCGCGCTGCGCGGCACCGAGGCCAGGCGCCGTACGGAGCTGAGCCACGCCGAGCTGATCGCCACTGTCGCGCACGAACTGCGCTCGCCGCTGACCTCCGTCAAGGGGTTCACCGCCACCCTGCTCCAGAAGTGGGAGCGCTTCACCGACGACCAGAAGCGGCTGATGCTGGAGACTGTCGACGCCGACGCCAACCGCGTCACCCGGCTGATCGCCGAGCTGCTGGACATCTCGCGCATCGACTCCGGGCGTCTTGAGGTGCGGCGGCAGCGGGTCGACATGATCGCGGCGGTGCGCCGGCACGTCCAGGCGCAGACCACGGCGGGCCAGGCCCCGGAACGCTTCATGATCCGGCTCCGCGAACCGCTGCCCGATCTGTGGGCGGACCCGGACAAGGTGGACCAGGTGCTGGGCAACCTCCTGGAAAACGCGGTGCGGCACGGCGCGGGAACCGTCACCATCGAGGTCACAGCCGCAGGACGGGCGAGCCACACGGAAGGAACCGCGGTCACGGTGAGCGACGAGGGCACCGGCATCCCCGAGGAGTCGATGAGCCGCGTCTTCACCCGCTTCTGGCGGGGCAGCAAGCGCGGCGGCACCGGCCTCGGCCTGTACATCGTCAAGGGCATCGTCGAGGCGCACGGCGGGACGATCACCGTCGGCCGGGCCCCTGCGGGCGGCGCCGAATTCCGCTTTATCCTGCCCGTCGCGACTCCGGCCTTCATGGCGTAGGAGATCACGGCGGGCACCCCGGGCCGGGGCTCGGAACAGCCCTGTCGGCCCCTCCCCTTAGACTTGCCCTTTGGCACCTTTGGCGCACAGGCATCGCGGGCACAGCGCGGGCTCGGATCCGAGGTTTGTGATCAGAAGAGCCGAGGCGAAGCGAGCCAAGCCAAGCCAGACCACCGGAAGCACGGGAAGAGATGTCCGCACCCAATAAGTCGTACGACCCTGTCGAGGTCGAAGCCCTGAAACCGGAAGAGATCACCCGGCGGACGGACGAGGCGCTCGACGCCATCGCCGCCGCGGCCGATCTGGAGGCGTTGCGCGAGGTGAAGGCCGCGCACGCGGGCGACCGTTCGCCGCTCGCGCTGGCCAACCGCGAGATCGGCGCACTGCCCCCGCACGCCAAGGCGGACGCCGGCAAGCGCGTCGGCCAGGCCCGCGGCCGGGTGAACCAGGCGCTCAAGGTCCGCCAGGAGGAGCTGGAGGCGGAGCGCGACGCGCGCGTGCTCGTCGAGGAGGCGGTGGACGTCACGCTGCCCTACGACCGGCAGCCCTCCGGCGCCCGGCACCCGCTGACCACCTTCATGGAGCGGGTCGCCGACGTCTTCGTGGCGATGGGCTACGAGGTGGCCGAAGGCCCCGAGGTCGAGGCCGAGTGGTTCAACTTCGACGCGCTCAACTTCGTGCCCGACCACCCCGCGCGCCAGATGCAGGACACCTTCTTCGTCCAGGGTGAGGGCACCAAGGACGACGAGTCCGGTGTCGTGCTGCGCACCCACACCTCGCCGGTCCAGGCCCGTACGCTCGTCGACCGCGAGCCGCCGGTGTACGTCGTCTGCCCGGGGCGGGTCTACCGCACCGACGAGCTGGACGCCACGCACTCGCCGGTCTTCCACCAGATCGAGCTGCTCGCCGTCGACGAGGGCCTGACCATGGCGGACCTCAAGGGCACCCTCGACCACATGGTCCAGGCGCTCTTCGGGCCCGGCATGACGACCCGGCTGCGGCCGAACTACTTCCCGTTCACCGAGCCGTCCGCCGAGATGGACATGGTCTGCTACGTCTGCCGTGGCGCGTCCGTGGGCAACCCCGACCGGCCCTGCCGTACCTGCTCCAGCGAAGGCTGGATCGAGTTGGGCGGCTGCGGAATGGTCAACCCCAAGGTGCTGATCGCCTGTGGCGTGGACCCCGAGAAGTACAGCGGGTTCGCGTTCGGGTTCGGTATCGACCGGATGCTGATGTTCCGGCACAACGTGGAAGACATGCGCGACATGTTCGAGGGCGACGTCCGGTTCACCCGGCCGTTCGGGATGGAGATCTGATGCGTGTCCCGCTTTCCTGGCTGCGGGAGTACGTCGACCTGCCGACGACCGAGTCCGGCCGTGACGTACAGGCCAAGCTCATCGCGGTCGGCCTGGAGGTCGAGACCGTCGAGCGGCTCGGCGAAGGACTGAAGGGCCCGCTCGTCGTCGGTCAGGTGCTGACCATCGAGGAGCTGGAGGGCTTCAAGAAGCCGATCCGCTTCTGCACCGTCGCCGTCGGCGACGCCAACGGCACCGGTGAGCCGCAGGAGATCGTCTGCGGCGCCCGCAACTTCGCGGTCGGCGACAAGGTCGTCGTGGTGCTCCCCGGCGCCGTGCTGCCCGGCGACTTCAAGATCGCCGCGCGTAAGACGTACGGCAAGAAGTCGCACGGCATGATCTGCTCGGGCGACGAGCTGGGCATGGGCGACGACGGTACCGGCGGCATCATCGTGCTGCCCCCGGAGACCGAGGTCGGCACCGACGCCATCGAGCTGCTCCAGCTCGTCGACGAGGTGCTGGACATCGCCGTCACCCCGGACCGCGGCTACTGCCTGTCGATGCGCGGCGTCGCCCGCGAGACCGCCACCGCCTACGGCCTGCCGCTGCGCGACCCGGCGCTGCTCGACGTGCCGCCGCCGAACTCCTTCGGCTACACCGTCCAGGTCGCCGACCCGCTGGGCTGCAGCCGCTTCACCGCCCGTACGGTCACCGGCCTGAACCCCGAGGCACGCTCCCCGATCTGGCTGCAGCGCCGCCTGCAGAAGGCCGGGATGCGTCCGGTCTCGCTCGCCGTCGACATCACCAATTACGTGATGCTCGAACTGGGCCAGCCGCTGCACGCCTACGACCGCTCCACCGTCGACGGGCCGATCGGCGTCCGCCGTGCCACCGGCGGCGAGCAGCTGACGACCCTCGACGGCACCAAGCGGGTGCTGGACACCGAGGACCTCGTCATCACCGACAACCGCGGCCCCATCGGTCTCGCGGGTGTCATGGGCGGCGCCAACACCGAGATCGCGGGCGGCACCACCGACCCGGAGACCGGTGAGGTGCACGGCACCACCGACGTCGTGATCGAGGCCGCGCACTTCGACGCGCTCTCCATCGCCCGTACGGCCCGCCGCCACAAGCTGTCGTCGGAGGCGTCCCGGCGCTTCGAGCGCGGTGTGGACCCGGCCGCGGCGTCGGCCGCCGCACAGCGGACCGCCGACCTCCTGGTGCTGCTCGCCGGCGGCACCGCCGAGGCCGGCGTCACCGAGATCGTCTCGCCCAGCGGGCCGCGCACGATCACCATCTCCGCCGATCACCCGGACAAGGTCGCCGGCGTCGGCTACGGCCGGGAGACCGTCGTCCGCCGCCTCCAGCAGGTCGGCTGCGACGTCTACGGGCAGGACGAGCTGGTCGTCACGGTGCCGTCCTGGCGGCCCGACCTGAGCGAGCCGAACGACCTGGCCGAAGAGGTCATCCGGCTGGAGGGCTACGAAAACCTGCCCTCCACCCTCCCGCTGCCGCCCGCAGGCCGCGGCCTGACCGAGCGTCAGCGGCTGCACCGCAGGGTCGGCAGGGCGCTGGCAGGTGCGGGCTACGTCGAGGCCCTGAACTACCCGTTCACCGGCTCCGCCGTGCTCGACCAGCTCGGCATCGCGCCGGACGACCCGCGGCGCAACACCGTCACCCTCGTCAACCCGCTCTCCGACGAGGAGCCCGATCTGCGCACGACGCTGATCCCGGGCCTGCTCGGCGCGCTGCGGCGGAACGACGGCCGGGGCACGCACGATCTCGCCCTCTTCGAGACCGGCCAGGTCTTCAGGCCGACCGGCGACGAGAAGCCGGCCGTCCGGCTGCCCGTCGACCGCCGGCCGACCGACGAGGAGATCGCCGGGCTGAACGCCTCGCTCCCGCAGCAGCCGCGGCGCGTCGCCGTGGTGCTCGCCGGGGCCCGCGAGCAGGCCGGCTGGTGGGGCAAGGGCCGCCCGTCGACCTGGGCGGACGCCGTCGAGGCCGGGCGCACGGTCGCCCGCGAGGCCGGAGTCGAGCTGACCGTCCGCCAGGACCAGCAGGCGCCCTGGCACCCGGGCCGCTGCGCCGCGCTGCTCGCGCAGATCGACGGCGAGGAGGTGCTGGTCGGCAACGCCGGTGAGCTGCACCCGCGGGTCATCAAGACGCTGGGGCTGCCGGAGCGCACCTGCGCGATGGAGATCGACCTGGACCGCGTCGAGCGGGCGGCCGAAGGCCCGCTGCGCGCACCGCGGATCTCCACTTTCCCGGTCGCCACCCAGGACGTCGCGCTCATCGTGGACGACACGGTGCCGGCCGCCGACGTGGAGGCGGCGCTGCGGGCGGGCGCGGGTGAACTCCTGGAGTCGCTGCGGCTGTTCGACGTGTTCAGCGGCGAGCAGGTCGGCGCGGGCAAGAAGTCGCTCGCCTACGCGCTGCGCTTCCGTGCGGCCGACCGCACGCTGACCGCGGACGAGGCGTCGGCGGCCCGTGACGCGGCGGTCGCCGCGGCGGCGGAGCACACCGGAGCGGCCCTGCGCGGCTGACGGCAGGCCCGCGGCCGGCGACGGCACGGAGTGAGGGCGCGCACCGGCGAAACGGCCGGTGCGCGCCCTCACCCCTTTCCACCGGGACGGCTCAACCGGCCCGCCCCGCACGGCAGTTGCGCGGTTCCCTTCACACCCCGTGTGAAGCGCGGTTCACTACCCTGACGGCACGGAGTCAGTACGCCGACTGGAGGCATCCAGTCATGAGTCGCCGGCCCGTGGGCGGGCCCGGCTCACCGGGAGGCCGGCATGGAGCCCAACACTCTGCTCGACGCGATCCTCGACGAGGCGGGCATCTCGCACGCCGGGCTCGCGGCGCGCATCAACCATCTGGGGCGCAGCCGCGGCCTCGCCCTGCGCTACGAGCACACCGCGGTGGCCCGCTGGCTGAAGGGCCAGCGCCCGCGCGGCCAGGTCCCCGACCTGATCTGTGAGGTACTCGGCGACCGGCTGCACCGCGCGGTGGGCCTGGACGACATCGGCCTCAGCCGCCCCGGTGCGGGCCACGCCACCCCCGACACCCCGCTCTCCGGATTCGTCGAGCGGGCCACCGCGCTGTGGCGCTCCGACGAGCAGCAGCGCGCGCACGTCGTGGACGCCCCCGCGCTGACCGGTACGTCCGCGGTCATCCCCGTCTGGGAGTGGGAGAACCCGCCGGAGGACTCCGACGTCTCCCGGGACGGCGTGGCGCGGGTCGGCATGGCCGACATCGAGATGCTGCGGGCCGCCAGGACCCACTACGAGCACCTGTACCGCAAGGCGGGCGGCGTCGCGACCAGGACCCGCATCGTCGGCTTCCTCAACACCGAGGCCGCGCCGCTGCTGCGCGGCAGCTACAGCGACGCGACGGGGCGCCAACTGCACCGCGCCACCGGCGGCTTGGTGGCCGTCGCGGGCATCTGCGCCTACGACTCGGACGCGCTCGGCCTGGCTCAGCGCTATTTCCACCAGGCCCTGCGGCTGGCCAAGGCCAGCGGTGACCGCGGCCTCGGCGCCTACATCATCGCGCTGCTCGTCAACCAGTCCCTCTTCGTACGGGAGTACCGGCAGGCGGTGGCCTTCGCGGAGGCCGCGCTGCGGGCCGCGGGGCCGCAGATCACCCCGGCGCTGAGTGCCGACCTCTACGCCATGCAGGCCAAGTCCTACGCCAGGCTCGGCGACGGCGCGGGCGCGCTGGCCTGCATCCGGCGCGCGGAGACGGCGGCCGAGCGGATCAGGCCGGGGCTCGAACCGGTGGAGACCGGCTACGTCCAGCCGGGTCTGGTGAACGTACAGGTCGCGGAGGCGTTATTGAGCCTCGGTGATCTGCGGGCCGCACGGGAGCAGGCGGACGCCGCCGTGGACACCCCCGCGCACGACCGCGGCCGGGTCCACCGGCTGGCCATGCTCACCCACATCGAGCTGCGCCAGGGCGACGCGGAGCGGGCGGCGGCCAACGCCGCGCAGATGACCGAGCGGGCCAGGGGAGTGGAGTCACAACGGTTGCGGGACCGGCTGCGGGCGGTGCGCGAACATCTGGCGGAGACCGGTAGCTCCGCGACGGACGCGGCGGCCGATCTCATCGACGAGGTGCTGCGCGTACCGCTGTAGGGGCGACCCTGCCCTGACCCGGGCCCGTGTCACCTTGCCGGACAACCGCGGAAGGTGGCAGACAGTGCGTTGGAACAATCTCGCGGAAGAGACCGTGTACGAGAACCGTTGGTTCCGGGTCAATCTCGCCGATGTGCGGCTCCCCGACGGCCGGCACCTGGATCACTACCTGATCCGGATGCGGCCGGTGGCGGTGGCCACGGTGGTCAACGAGGCCAATGAGGTGCTGCTGCTGTGGCGGCACCGCTTCATCACCGACACCTGGGGCTGGGAACTGGCCGCCGGTGTCGTCGAGGACGGCGAGGACATCGCGTCGGCCGCGGCTCGGGAGATGGAGGAGGAGACCGGGTGGCGGCCGGGACCGCTGACCCATCTGCTGTCGGTCGAGCCGTCCAACGGCCTCACCGACGCCCGGCACCACATCTACTGGTCGGACGAGGGGACCTATACCGGGCCGCCCGAGGACGGCTTCGAGTCCGACCGGCGGGAGTGGGTGCCGCTGAAGCTGGTGCCCGACATGGTGGCGAGGGGAGAGGTGCCGGCCGCCAACATGGCGGCTGCCCTGCTGATGCTGCACCATCTCCGGCTCGGCTGAGCCCCGGCCCGCCGCGGGCCCGGCAGGCTGTCGCCTGCCGGTGCCTGCCGAGCGGTCACCTGACCAGGACCTGCCAGACGGCCACCGCGAGCGCCGCGATGCCGGTGAGCGCGGCGAGCGAGGGCAGTGGCCAGCGTCCGCTCTCCAACTGCGTGACGCGGGCCTGGAGTTCGCCCGCGTCACGCTCGTACTGCGCGGAACGCTGGGCGAGCAGCGCCAGTTCGCCGTCGACGCGGGCGGTGCGCACGTCTAGGCAGCGCCTCAGCTCCGCCACATCGGTGGCTACCAGCTCGGGCTTGGGGTGGGCGGTCACTTTCCGCTCCTCTTTCCGTCTCCGGAATCGTCCGTGTTATCCGTACGACACCAGTCAACTGCCCAGGAAGGAAAGGCGGGAGCGTGTGCGGAGGGGCAATGGGGGTCACCGGCGCACACCCCGTGTGAAGTGACGGAGAGTGAGTTCCGGGGCGGAGCAGGCCGGTTCACGCGGGGTGCGAACCGCGCGCTCCGGGTTGGCCGTTTCACACGCTTTTGCCGCCGCCCGTACGGTAGTTGACTCGAAGGTGCCACGGGGGGAGCGGCCGGCGGACGGGCGCCCGCCGGCCGCTGTCCGCCCGCCGTCCCCCCGAGCGGCGGGCGGACGCCAGGTCAGCTCCGGGCGTGCAGCCGCCACGACAGCGCGACGGCCCGCGTCCCCGAGGGGAGCGGGCCGTCGCGGCGTGCGGCTCAGTACGCGTAGAAGCCCGAACCGGACTTCCGGCCGAGGCGTCCCGCGTCGACCATGCGGGCGAGCAGCGGGGGAGCGGCGTACAGCGGCTCCTTGTACTCCTCGTACATCGAGGCGGCGACGGAGGAGACGGTGTCCAGACCGATCAGGTCCGACAGCTTGAGCGGACCCATCGGGTGCGCGCAGCCCAGCTCCATGCCGCGGTCGATGTCCTCGCGGCTGGCCATCCCCGACTCGAACATCCGGATCGCCGAGAGCAGGTACGGAATGAGCAGCGCGTTGACGACGAAGCCCGACCGGTCCTGGGCGCGGATCGCGTGCTTGCCCAGCACGTCCTGCACCAGCGTCTCGGCGCGGGTGATGGTCTCCTCGGCGGTGGTCAGCGCGGGAATCAGCTCGACGAGCTTCTGCACGGGCGCCGGGTTGAAGAAGTGGATCCCGATGACCTGGTCGGGGCGGGAGGTGGCGACGGCCAGCTTCACCAGCGGGATCGACGAGGTGTTGGATGCCAAGATCGCGTCCGGCCGGGTCACGACCTGGTCGAGAACCTGGAAGATCTCGGTCTTGACCTGCTCGTTCTCCACGACCGCCTCGATCACGAGGTCGCGGTCGGCGAACTCTCCGAGGTCGGTGGTGAAGTTGAGTCGGCCGAGCGTCGCATCGCGCTCCGCGGCGGTGATCTTGCCGCGTTCGGCTGCCTTGCCGAGGGAGTTGGTCAGGCGGGTGCGACCCAGCTCCAGGGCCTCGCCGGTGGTCTCGGCGACCATGACGTCCAGCCCGGCGCGGGCACACACCTCGGCGATGCCTGCGCCCATCTGGCCGCAGCCGACCACTCCGACGCGTGCGATGTCGGTGAAAGTGTCCGTCACCTCGTGCCTTTCGCTGATCTTCAGGACCGGCGGCGCGTCGCAGGAGCCCGCCTTCACCCGCGCAGGCCGGGCTCGGGTCGCGAGCTGATCCGGTCGGGGGCAAAGGCGGGCTCCAAAGGGTTCCGACGACCGCCTCGCCCCCGACGTTACTCCGAGCGGTAGGAGGCACCGGGCCCCGGGGCGGGCATTCTGACCTCGAAGAATGGGATGAACCGGACAAGTTGGGGGCTTTTCATGAGACGAATCACACGCCGGGGGTTCGCGGTGGCCGCACTGGGCGCCGCCTCGTCGCTCCTCGTCGAAGGAGAGGCGACGGCCACCGGGCGCACCGGCCCCGGGAAGATCCACCGCGCGCTGCGCGGCATGTGGCTGGCGACCGTCGCCCGCCGCGACTGGCCGTCGGCGCCCGGCCTCGCGCCCGCCGCCGCGCAGCGCGAACTCATCGCCCACCTCGACACCGCGGCCGACCGCCGCCTCAACACCGTCTTCTTCCAGGTGCGGCCCACCGCGGACGCCCTGTGGCCCTCGCCGTACGAGCCGTGGTCGGACTGCCTCACCGGGCAGCAGGGCCGCGACCCCGGCTGGGATCCGCTCGGCTTCGCGGTCCGCGAGGCCCACCGCCGCGGCCTGGAGCTGCACGCCTGGTTCAATCCGTACCGGGTGGCAGGCCACACCGACCGCGCTCTGCTGGCCCCCTCCCACCCCGTCCGCCGCCGTCCCGCCTGGGCGCTGCCGTACGGCGGCAAGCTCTACTACAACCCCGGGCTGCCCGAGGTCCGCCGCTTCGTCCAGGACGCGATCATGGACGCGGTCCGGCGCTACGCCGTGGACGGTGTGCATTTCGACGACTACTTCTACCCGTATCCGGTCGCCGGGCAGACCTTCGACGACGACGCGGCGTACGCGGCGCACGGCGGCGGCTTCGCGGACCGCGCGGCCTGGCGTCGGGCCAACACCGACCTGCTGATCCGGGAGCTGTCCGCCCGGATCGCCCGGCTCACCGGGACCGGCCGCCGGGTGCGCTTCGGCGTCAGCCCGTTCGCGGTCTGGCGCAACCGCGAGAGCGACCCGGCGGGCTCCGCGACCCGGGCCGGTGTGCAGACCTACGACGACCTCCACGCCGACACCCGGCGCTGGGTGCGCGAGGGCTGGCTCGACTACCTCGCGCCCCAGGCGTACTGGAACCTCGGCTTCGAGGCCGCCGATTACGCCGAGATCGTGCGGTGGTGGGCGCGGACGGTGGCGGGCACGGGCACGGACCTCTTCATCGGCGAGGCGCTCTACAAGGCGGGCGACCCGGCGCAGCCCGCCCCCTGGCAGGACCCCGCCGAACTCTCCCGCCACCTCACGTTCGCCGGCCGGTATCCGCAGGTGGGCGGCCACATCTTCTTCTCCGCGAAGGAGGTGGCTGCCGACCGGTCGGGCGCCATGGCACGGGTCGTCGCCGACCACTACGGGACGCCGGCGCGCCTCCCGGCGTCCCGGCCGCCCGGGTGAGGCGGCGCGCATCCGGGCAGCGCGAGGCCGCCGCTGCCCTGTGGTCCCGTCGCGGGTGCCGGAAAGGCCCCGCGCGGCGGGCGGCGGCGTCCGTGACAGTGTCAGGCGCGGCGGACGGGACGCGGGGGCGGGCCTACTTCATGGGGCCGGGCGGCTCTTCGTGCCGGACGGCCGCGTCGGGCCCCGGCGACACGATCGCCTCATGGCCGTCCTCGCCGCGGACACGGTAGGGAGGGGTGCCGTTCTCGCCCAGCACCTCGATGATCTTGACGACGTGGTCGTGCTGCCCGACGGTCCTGCCGTGCACCAGCAGCTGGTCGCCCGTGGTGGCGTGCATCAGGGATCCTCCCGCCTGGGATGGCCGGGTGGCCGAACGGCCGGCAACGCGACGGCCGGGCGGCACAACGGCCAGCGGATTACGGGCCGGGGACGGCCCGGACGGCGGTACATGCCGTTGCGGCAAGTTTACGTCCGGGGCCCGTCCGTGCATCCGGGCGACGGCACCGCCGCCCGCGCCCGCCGGGCCGCTCCCTGGCCGTCAGCCGCGGGAGCGCTGGGTCACCGCGATGCACGCCAGCACCGCACACGCCGCCACCGGGGCCGCGGGCGGCAGCCGCTCGCCGAGCAGCGCGACCGACCACACCAGGGTCAGCAGCGGCTGCGCCAGCTGCACCTGGCTCGCCTTGGCGACGCCGATGGCCGCCATCCCGCGGTACCAGACGACCATGCCGACGAAGGTCGAGCCGACCGCGAGCCACAGGAGACCGGCCACCGTGTGCGGCGTGAGCCGCAGCGGCTCGGTGGCGAGTGTGACGGCCGTGCCCGTCACGGTCACCGGCAGCGCGAGGACCAGCGCCCAGGCGATCACCTGCCAGCCCGGCATCAGGCGGGCCAGCCTGCCGCCCTCCGCGTAGCCCGCCGCGCAGACCAGCAGCGCGCCGAACAGGTACAGGTCGCCGGTGCTCGGCCTGCCGCCGCTCTGCTGCACCGCGAATCCGATGACGACCGCGGCACCGGCGAACGAGGCGATCCAGAACGTCCGGGAGGGGCGCGCCCCGGTCCGCAGTGCCGAGTAGGCGGCGGTGGTCAGCGGCAGCAGGCCGACCACAACGGCCGCGTGCGAGGTGGTCGAGGTCTGGAGGGCGAGCGTGGTGAGCAGCGGGAAGCCGAGAACGACCCCGATCATGACGATGGCGATGCCCGCCCAGTGGCGCCGCTCCGGTATCCGTACGCGGCACAGCGCGAGGCACACTCCGGCGACGGCCGCGGCCAGCACGCTGCGCAGCATCACCACGGTCCAGGGGCCCGCGCCCTCCAGGGCCCAGGCGGTCGCGGGGAAGGTGAGCGAGAAGGCGGCGACGCCGAGTGCGGCGAGCAGCGCGCCACGGCCGAAGCCGTGGCCCGGCGCGGCGGTCGGATCCACTGCCGCATCCACCGAGTCGTGTGCCGTGCCCTGAATCCCGGGGGCGGTGCGGCGTCCGGCGGTGCCGTCGGCCGGGCGGCCTGCCGGGGCCTCGGCGCCGTCGACCGCTATCGCGAGCGAGGCAGTAGCGCTATCGTTGTCTCTCATGTATGAGCGTAGCAGTGTCGCCGAACTCGCCACATCCCTCCGCCAAGAGGTGAACCGCTACTCATCGGGAGAGAAGCTGCCATCGAGCCGTGCGCTCGTCGAGCGGTACCACGTGAGTCCGGTGACGGTCTCCCGCGCGCTGGCCGAACTCGCCGCCGAGGGTCTGGTCACCACCCGCCCCGGCGCCGGTGCGTTCCGCGCCGAGCCGCACACCCGGTCGTCCCGGCCCGTCGACACCTCCTGGCAGGCGATTGCGCTGAGCGCCGAGGGCGCCGCCGACCAGGTGCCGCGCAGCGTCGACGCCGAGGGGGTGCTGGCGACGCTCGCCGTGCCACCGCCCGGCGTCATCGAACTCAACGGCGGCTACCTCCACCCCGATCTCCAGCCCGAACGCGCCCTCGCCGCCGCCCTCGCGCGGGCCGGCCGGCGCCCCGGGGCCTGGCGGCGCCCGCCCGTGGAAGGCGTGTCGGAGCTGCGCGCGTGGTTCGCGCGGGAGATCGGCGGGCCGGGCGGCGCGGTCGCCGCGAGCGACGTCCTGGTCACGGCGGGCGGCCAGAGCGCCCTGACCGCCGCCATGCGGGCGCTCGCCGCACCCGGCGCCCCGGTCCTCGTCGAAGCCCCCACCTACCCCGGCATCCTGGCCGCCGCCCGCGCGTCGGGGCTGCGCCCGGTGCCGGTACCGGTGGACGGGGACGGCATCCGCGCCGATCTCCTCGCCGAGGCGTTCCGGGCCAGCGGCGCCCGGCTCGTCGTCTGCCAGCCGCTGTTCCAGAACCCGACGGGCACGGTGCTCAGCGCGGAGCGGCGGCGGGACGTGCTGCGGGTGGCGCGCGCCGCGGGCGCGTTCGTGGTCGAGGACGACTTCGCCCGCCGGCTGGTCCATGAGAACGCGCCCGCGCTGCCGCCGACGCTGATGGCGGACGACGAGGACGGCACCGTCGTCCATGTCTGCTCGCTCACCAAAGTGACCTCGCCCAGCCTGCGGGTCGGCGCGCTGGCCGCCCGCGGCCCGGTCCGCGACCGGCTGCGCGCCATCCAGGTCGTCGAGAGCTTCTTCGTGTCGGGCCCGCTCCAGGAAGCCGCACTCGAACTGGTCGGATCGCCGTCCTGGAGCCGCCATCTCCGGCTGATATCACGGGAGTTGGCGGCCCGCAGGGATGCCCTGGCCACCGCCCTGCACGAGCTGCTGCCCGGCCTCGCCGCACCCGGCCCGGCGCGGGGCGAGGGGTACGGCCACGGCCTGCGCGTCCCGCAGGGCGGCTGCCATCTCTGGCTGCGGCTGCCGGACGGCACGTCCGAACCGGCGCTCACCGGCGCCGCCCTGCGCGCGGGTGTCGCCATCGCGCCGGGCCGCCCGTACTTCGCCGCCGAACCGCCGGCCCCGCACCTGCGCCTGGGTTTCGCGTCCGCCACCGGAGCGGCCGAACTCGCCGAGGGCGCCCGCCGGTTGGCCGCCGCCTTCGGTGAGGTCACCGGCGGCTGAGCGATGCGGGACGGTGCCGGCCCGCTGCCCCGCGCCGTCCCGCGCAAACGGCTCGACGGGCGCCCCGCGGATCTGCGAACCTCCCGGCATGAGCGCTCACCTTCCCGAAGGCTACGAGATCTCCACCGACCCGGCCCGCCTGGATGCGGACCTCATCCACCACTGGCTGTCCACGGACGCCTACTGGGCCCTGGGCCGCCCCCGCGCGAAGCAGGACCTGGCCATCGCCGGATCGCTCAACTTCGGCCTGTACGAGTCCGCTTCGGGCCGTCAGGCGGCGTACGCCAGGGTGGTCACCGACCACGCCACCTTCGCCTGGCTCTGCGATGTCTACGTCGGACGTACCGACCGCGGCAAGGGCCTCGGCGGCGCCCTGGTCGAGGCCGTCGCCGACCGCCTCGCGGCCTGCGACCTGCCGCGGATCACCCTGGCCACCACCGACGCGCACGGCATGTACGAGAAGGCCGGCTTCCGTGCCCTGGCCGCCCCCGAACAGTGGATGACCCTCGGTCTTGCCGACCCGGGCCCGCTCGCCGGATGAACCGGTGCCGGGGGACCGCCGCCCGCCTGCCCCATCCGGCCCAGCGGCCACCCGACCGGCGTACCCACCCACCTGACCTGCGGGAACGCCCCGGTCCCCGGCCCGGGGCCAGGACCGGGGCGGCCGGGGCGCCCACCACCGACATGCGCCCTGCGGACCGCCGCGTTCTGCTCGCTGTATGCAGATACGGCACGTCCTGCGGCACGCACCGGCGACCGGCGCCCTGGCGGCGTCCATGGCCCTGACCTGCGCGGGCCCCGCCCTCGCGGCCGGCGGCACGGACTCGGTGATCATCCAGCCCGATCCGGTGTCCCCCGGCGAGGAGTTCTCCGTCTTCGACGGCGGCCGGTGTCCGGGCGGGGGCGGCGAGGCGACGTTCGACGGCGCGGGCATCCCGAAGATGAAGCTGTCCATGCTCAGCAACCAGGTGGGCGGCACCGGCACCGTCCCGAAGGCCACCGAGCCCGGTACGTACACCGTGACGATCACCTGCGGAGGGGGCGGTGGCCACGACGGCTCCGGCTCCTGGGGCGGCGGTACCCACAAGCCGCCGAAGGAGCAGCAGGACGGCGTGGTCCCCAAGGGACAGCAGGACGTCCTGCCCCCGGACGCTTCGGGCACCCCGGACGGGAGCGAGGGCGGCGCGGGCGCGTACGGCCGCCAGGAGGCACCGGGCGGCGCACTGCCCGGTGACGGCACCGAACTGCCGGACGACGGCGCGGGGGACCTGGGGATGCCGCTGCCCGGCGACGGCGGGGCGGGCGCCGAGCCGCCCGGCTTCGGGACCGGTGCCGACGGCGGCCTCCCGGGCACCGGCACCGAGAGCCTGCCGGGGGAGCGGCAGGCACCGGCGCCCGGTTCACCCACCGTCCAGGCGGGGCCCACGGGCGCCGTGCAGCGGACCGTCGCCGCGGAATCCGGCCGGAAAGTGAAGCTCACCGGAACCATGAAGGTCGTCGCCGGGCACCAGGGCATGCCCAAGGGCGGCTCGAAGACCGGGGCGGGCGGCGCCACCGGCACCGGCGTGGGTGCCGCAGCGATGGGCGGCACCCTGCTGGCGGGCGCGGTCGGCTGGGGCCTGGCGACCGCTCGGCGGCACGGCACCCGCAGGGCCGGCCGGCGCTGACCCGATTCCCCGGGGACGTCGCCGCACTCCTCCTCAGCCCGGCGGAAGCCCCAGCAGGGTGCGGGCCTCGCCGACCAGGGCCAGCGAACCGATGACCACGATCAGGCCGCCAGGTCCGGTGAGCCGGGCCGCGTGCCGCAGCGCCGTGGATACGTCAGGGGCGCGGTGGGTGTGCGGGCGGCCGGCGACGCAGCGGGCGAGGTATTCCGGGTCGGCTGCCGGCGACGATCCGGTGACGGTCACCAACAGGGGCCATTCCGCGGGCAGTTCGGCCAGCATCTCGGCGGCGGCCTTGGTCTCCTTCGTCGCGAAGACCAGGACGGGAGCACGTCCCGCGTCCGCCATCCGCCGGACCTCCGGTATCACGGTCGCCACGCTGTGCGGATTGTGCGCCCCGTCCAGGAGGACCGAACCGGACCAGTCGTCCAGCCGGGCGGGGCGCACCAGTTCCAGCCGGCCGGGCCACGTGGTGGCCGCCAGGCCCTCCCGCAGCCGGCGCTCGGTGAAGCCAGGCACCAGGCCCCGCTCGCGCAGCGCGTCGATGCCCGCCACCGCCAGCGCGAGATTGCGCTCCTGATGGGCGCCGCGCAGCGGACAGGGCAGGTCGCGGTGGGTGCCGAGCGGGGTGCTCACCTGCGCCACCGTCCGCTGCGCCGGGGCCACCGACGAGGGCCCGTCGCCCGCCTTCGCCTCGTACGCGGTCCCGGGCACGGCATCGGCGGCACCGGCCGTGACGCGGATCTCCTCGCCGAGGCGCCACACCGTCAATCCGCTGTGGTCGGCGAGCACGTGACGCACCATCTGCTCGGCCTCCGGCGGCAGGTCGCCGAGCAGCACGTGGTCGCCGTCCCTGACCACCCCGGCCTTGGCCCAGGCGATCTGCGCGTAGGTGTCACCCAGCATGTCGGTGTGGTCGAGCGCCACGTTGGTGATGACCTTCACGCCGAGGTCGAACGAGTTCACCGCGGTGTCCCGCCCGCCGGCGCTGGCCTCCATCACCGCCAGATCGATGCCGACCCGCCGGTAGTGCATCACCGCGGCGGCGGCCCGGAGCGCGGGCGCGTCGAGCGGCTCGCTCAGCCGCCGGGCCGCGGCGTCGACCTCGGTGTACGCGGCGGTGTAGGCGGAGCGCGAGACCGGGACGTTGTTCACGCGGATGCGCTCGGTGGAATCCTGCAGGTGCGGGCCCGGCATGCTGCCGACCCGCAGCCCGCAGGCGGCCAGACCCGACACCGCGAACGCGCAGGTCGAGCCCTTCCCGTTGGTCCCGGCGACCAGCATGCCCCGCAGCTCCCTGCCGGGCCGGTCCAGCGCGTCGAGCAGCGGGGGAAGGTAGTTCTTGACAGGTAACGGCGTCGCCCGGGGGCCGGTCGTGAGGTTCTCGGCCTGCTGATAATCCATGGCACGAGATCATGCCGCAGGCCCGGCCGCGGACCGGCGTCGCGGTCACCCGTCCCGGCCGGGGCGGCCTTGCGGAGGTGGACGGCAGGTCAGGGAGCGGGGACGGGGCCGCCGGGCCGGAACCGCTCCACCCCGACGATGTGCCGCACCTTGACCGGGCGCACGACCACCGCGACCCGCTGCTCCCCCGGCATGATCCACTCGAACCGCTCGCTGCCCAGGTACTTCCGGGCCAGCCGGTCCATCCGGTCGTGCGCTTCCTGGCCCTCGATGAAACGGGCCACCTCACCGCTGATCTGTACGCGGTCGAAGGGATCGGCGGCGTCCGCGTGCGAGAGGTAGACGCGGGGGTCGCGGCGCAGGTTCTCCTCCTTCACCCGGCCCACCGAGGTGTTGAACGTCAGCTCCCCCTCGCCCTCCAGGTCCACCCACATCGGGCTGACCTGCGGCGCTCCGTCGGCGAACACGGTGCCGACGTACCAGATGTGGGGGGCTTTCAGCCGGGCGCGGACAGCTTCGTCGAACGTGGAAATCATCCGGGGAGGCTACCAACCGTGATCGGGTTCCACGGATCGGGGGAACCGTGGAATCCGGCGGGTGAAGCCGGGACGGGGGAGCGCCCTAATCCTCGGCGGAGCCGGGGCGCCGCCGCCGTCCCGTGGCGCGGCGGGGCGCGAGCTGCCGGAGGGCCAGCGCGCCGAGTGCCAGGCCGATCCCGATGGCTCCCCACACCGCCGGGTTCTCCTCCACCCACATACGGCGGTCGCCCGCCATGCCGAGGGAGCCGAAGAGGCGGCCGTTGCGCCCGGGTACCAGGCAGGCCAGCGCGAGGAACGCCACGCAGCCGACGGCTGCCGCGCCGGTGCCGCGCACCCACTGCCGCCCACCAGGACCGAGACCGGCCACCCAGCGCCACAGGGGATCGCCCACGAAGACCGAGGCGGCGGCACCGAGGACGACGATCCAGGACAGCTTCGTGGTGTGCCGTTCGGACATTCTGGCTATGAAGGACATCGCGGCAAGGCTACGGCACGGGGGAGGGGCTCCCCGGCTCAGGAGTCCGTCGGCGGAACGAGGTCGTCGAGCGCCTTGGCACAGTCCTGGGCGGCCTGGGCCGAGCGCGGCAGCATGACGTTCTCGTAGGCGCGGACGGCGTCGTCGATGCCGGGCTCGGCGATGAGGGCTCGGGCGAGTTCGGCGCCGTCGAGCATGGCGAGGTTGGCGCCGAGCCCGACGGGGGGCATCAGGTGCGCGGCGTCGCCGAGCAGGGTGATGCCGGGGACGTGTTCCCAGGTGTGCGGGGTGGGCAGCACGAACAGGGGCCGGTGGGCGAACCCGCCGTCGGGGTAGCGCAGCAGGCCGAGCAGGCTCTCGTCCCAGCCGTCGAACATCTTCAGCAGGTGTGCGCGCACGGCCGCCGGGTCGTCGAGGTCCACGCCGGCGGCCCGCTGCCAGTCCTGCGGGGCGCGGAAGGCGGCGTAGGCGCGGATGTGGCCGTTGCCGTTGCGTTGCGCGAGCAGGGCCTTGCTGTCGTCCTTCGCCAGCAGGGTGCCGTTGCCGACCAGGCGTGCGAGGGCGGGACGGCGGGTGTCGCAGTCGTCGAAGCCGGTCTCGACGAAGTGGACACCGGCGTAGCCGGGTGCGGCGTCCGACAGGGCCGGGCGGATGCGCGACCAGGCACCGTCGGCGCCGACCACCAGGTCCGCGTCCTCGGCGGTGCCGTCGTCGAGCTGCAGACGCCAGGTGCCGTCCCCGAGCGGGGTGACCCCCATGACGGCGCGGCCCCACCGGACGGTGCCGTCGGCGAGGGAATCCAGGAGCAGGCCGCGCAGTTGGCTGCGGTCGATCTCCGGGCTGTCGTCGTCGTGGACGGGCGCATCGAAGGACAGGGCGCTCCCGGTGGCGGGGTCGAGCAGGCGCCACTCCTGGCCTTCGGGGCGGGCCAGGGCGCGGAACCGGTCGAGCAGGCAGGCCGCACGCAGGGCGGTCTGACCGGTACCGGCATGTATGTCGAGGCTGCCGCCCTGGGGGCGTGCGTCGGCGGAAGCCTCACGCTCGAAGACGGTGACGGCGCGGCCGTGCAGCTGGAGGACGCGGGCGCAGGCGAGGCCGCCGAGACCGGCGCCGACGACCGCGATGCGCGGGCCGGGAGCGGAGTTCATGGAGCTGTCCCCTCGAAAGACCGGGTGAGTTGCCAGGAGGTCCGGCACCTGATCAAGAAAGCACAGTCATCGAGAACGTGCCCGGGAAATACGGGGTGCCGGTGGACCGGCCGGCCGGGCGCCGCGAGCGCAACTGCCGGTGCCCTGACCGGTCATGAATGGGTCCGCGCCGAGCGGCCTGCGGCTCGGAGCCCCGTTGTGACCCAGGTCGCGGGAGGCGCCGATGACTGCTCCTCACGTTCCGCCGAAGCGCGGCTGTCCGCCCGGCCACCAGCCTGGCCAGGCGCCTCGGAGAGAGGCCGGTCAAGGCCGTAGAGCGACTCGGCGTCGGCGTGGGCGATCTTGTGTCGGTCGTCGTGGTCGGGAAGCGTGCGCAGGAAGTCGCTGACGGTCGCGGCTTCGATGCGGTGGAAGGGATAGTCGCCGGAGAGCAGGATGCGGTCGACGCTCGTGTGGTCCAGCGCGTGGCGGAGCAGACGCGGGGTCAGCATGCCGCTGGTCGTGAGGTGAAGGGTGGTGGCGAGTACTCGGAGACCCGCCGCTCCAGGTGGGTCGCGATGTGGGAGAGGCTGTCGGCCCGGTCGAGCGCGAACAGGAGCATCTCACCCCGGTGCCCCAGGACGATGTGCAGGTCAGGGTGGCGGTCGAAGGTGCCGCGCACGATGAGGCGCAGCGCCGCAAGTCCCGCCTCGATGTGCCGGCCCTGGCCGTCAGCAGCATCCTGGGTCTCACGATCGCGCGGCACTTCCTCCGGCTCGACGCGCTGACCGACATCTCCGAGCCGCAGATCGAAGCGACCATCCGGCCATGGCTGACCGCGGCCTTCGGCGGCGGCACCGCCGCACCGCCCGCCCCCTGACCCGGGAGAACGCGCCCCCCTGATCTCATCCCTGAGAGAAGCTGTGCACCAGGATCAGCCCGAGAAAGGAAGATCTTGCCCACCAAGACCCTGCAGATTCCCACCCCGGACGGCCAGGCCGACGCCTTCGCCGCCTTCCCCGACCGTGGCGAGCGGCACCCGGGGGCGCTGCTGTACCCGGACGCCTTCGGCTTGCGGCCCGTGCTGAAGGAGACGGCCCGCGAACTGGCCGAGCACGGGTACTACGTGCTCGTCCCCAACCTCTACTACCGGCACGGCCGGGCACCGGTGATCGAACTTCCCGAGCACATCGGAGAAGAGGTCAGGCCCGCGGTCTTCGCCCAACTGATGCCGTTGATCGAGGCGCACACCACCGAACGTGCCCTGCGCGACGCCGACGCGTACCTCAAGTTCCTCACCTCCCGGCCCGAGGTCAGCGCCGGGCCGGTCGCCGCGATCGGCTACTGCATGGGCGCCGCCCTGGCGATGCGCACCGCAACGGCCCACCCCGACCGGGTGGCGGCCGTCGCCGGATTCCACCCCGGCTTCCTGGTCACCGACGCGCCCGACAGCCCGCACCGCCGCGTCCCCGAACTCACCGCCCAGGTCCACCTCGGCCTCGCCGAAGGCGACCTGTCGCCCGAGGCGATCAGCGAACTCAACCAGGCCCTGGACGCCGCGGGTGTCGCCTACACCACCGAGGTCTACCCCGGCACCATTCACGGCTTCACCATGTCCGACACCGACGCCTTCAACCCCTCCGGGCTGCAACGCCACTGGGACCGTCTGCTCCCCCTCCTCGGCCGCACCCTGACCAACGGCTGAGGCTCCGGCCCCGGGAACCCCCTGAGGTACCCGGCACCTGAGGGCCTTCGTCCGGATCGATCCGGACGAGGGCCCTCAGGGTTCAGGTGCCGGTGCGACCGAGCGGTTGACGCGGTCGACGACAAAAGGCAAAGGCAAGGAGGTCACGTCACCACTCCTTGCCACTCTCAACGTATAGCGCCCCGGGGGGCTTGCGGCAAGACCCGGGTCGCACCGCAGAATGGCCGGCCAAGGCCAGGACCTGCGGAAATCCGGGGTTCACGCAGTGCGTGCGCGTGCGGGCACTCGGCGCGCGGCTGCGGGTGCGCACGCCGCCGGACTGCGCTGAGCAACTGGCCAGGAGGCGGCCTTGCCCGATGGGGGGATCTTCATGATTGACGTGATCGTTGTCGGCGGCGGACCGACCGGCTTGATGCTGGCCGGCGAGTTGCGGCTGCACGGCGTGCACACGGTCGTGCTGGAGAAGGACACGGAGCCGCCCAGGGAGGTCCGGGCGCTCGGCCTGCACGTGCGCAGCATCGAGGTGATGGATCAGCGCGGTCTGCTGGAGCGGTTCCTCGCGCACGGCAGGCAGTACCCGATCCATTCTTTCGCCGGCATCGACAAGCCGCCGCCCGGCCGGCTGGACACCGCCCATGCGTACGTCCTCGGCATCCCGCAGCCCGTCACCGATCGCCTGCTGGCCGAGCGCGCCACCGAGCTCGGCGCCGAGATCCGGCGCGGCTGCGAAGTGGTCGGGCTGAGCCAGGACGCGGACGGGGTGACCGTCGAGCTGGCCGATGCGCGCGTAGCCGGCGGGGGAGGCACACAGCTGCGCTCGCGCTACCTCGTCGGCTGCGACGGCGGACGCAGCACGGTCCGCAAGCTGCTCGGCGTCGGCTTCCCCGGCGAGCCCACCAGGGCCGAGACGCTGCTGGGCGAGATGGAGGTGGCCGTGCCGCCGAAGACGCTGGCCGCCGTGGTGTCCGAGGTCCGCAAGACCCACAAAGGGTTCGGCGTCGGGCCCTACGGGGACGGGATGCACCGCGTCGTCGTGCCCGCCGATGGGGTGGCCGATGACCGCTCGGCCCCGCCGACCCTCGACGAGTTCAAGCAGCAGCTGCGGGTGTTCGCCGGCACCGACTTCGGCGTGCACTCACCGCGCTGGCTGTCCCGCTTCGGCGACGCCACCAGGCTGGCCGAGCGCTACCGGACCGGCCGGGTGCTGCTGGCAGGCGACGCGGCACACATCCACCCGCCGCTGGGCGGGCAGGGGCTCAATCTCGGCGTGCAGGACGCGTTCAACCTCGGCTGGAAGCTGGCCGCCGAGGTCGGCGGCCGGGCACCGGACGGGCTGTTGGACAGCTACCACACCGAGCGTCATCCGGTGGCCGCCGATGTGCTGAACACCGTCCGCGCGCAGGGTGAGTTGATGGCCTCCGGTCCTGGCTCCCAGGCGGTGCGCCGGCTGCTGTCGGAGCTGATGGACTTCGATGGCGTGAACCGGTACCTGATCGAGAAGGCCACGGCGATCGGCATCCGCTACGACTTCGGCGAGGGCCACGAACTGCTCGGCCGGCGGCTGCGGGACATGCGGCTGCAGCGGGGCCGCCTCTACGAGCTGATGCACGGCGGTCGCGGGCTGCTGCTCGACCGGACCGGCCGGCTCTCGGTGGCGGGCTGGGCGGACCGGGTCGACCACGTCGTCGACGCCTGCGAGGAACTGGACGTGCCCGCGGCGCTGCTGCGGCCGGACGGCCACGTGGCGTGGGTCGGTGAAGACCAGCAGGAGCTGCTCGGCCGACTGCCCGAGTGGTTCGGCGCCGCCGGTTGAGCACGCGGCGGGCTCCGTGTCAGCGAGGGGTGAGGACGCAGAACTCGTTGCCCTCCGGGTCGGCCATGACCGTCCACGGCACGTCGCCCTGGCCGAGGTCGATGTCGATGGCGCCGAGCGCCCGCAGCCGGGCCGCCTCCGCCGCTTGATCGTCACCGGCGTACGGGCGGAGGTCGAGATGGATGCGGTTCTTCACGGTCTTCGCGTCGGGTGTGCGGAGGAACTCCAGATACGGGCCGACACCCTTGGCGGAGCGCAGCACCGCGTGGTCGTCGGTCACCTCGTGCAGGGTCCAGTCCATCGCCTCGCCCCAGAACCGGGCCATGGCCCGCGGATCCGCGCAGTCGACGGCCACCGCGGCCATCGGCCCGGTGTCCCGGTAGATCGATCGCGGCTCCAGCACGCAGAACTCGTTGCCCTCCGGGTCGGCCATGACCGTCCACGGCACGTCGCCCTGGCCCACGTCGGCGGGTGTCGCGCCGAGAGCCCGGAGGCGCGCGACCAGCTCTGCCTGATGGGCCGCGGAGGTGGTGGCAAGGTCGATGTGCACACGGTTCTTCACCGTCTTGGGTTCCGGGACGCGGAGGATGTCGACGCAGACGGCGACGGGGTCGGGATAGGCGAAGCCCACGGGTTCGAGGTTGGTCACACCGGGTTCCTCGCTGTCGATGCCCCAGCCGAGCGCCTCCGCCCAGAACCGGCCGAGCGCGGAGTCGTCCCGGGCGTTCATCGCAATTTGCACAAGCCGTGTCGCCATGCCGCCGACCCTATGTACGCCGCCCTGCGACGACAACGTATATACGGTCGCCCGGCGGAGATCGACTCGCTCGCCGATCGCCGTGCTCAGCTCGCCAAGGGAAAGGGGCGGTCGCGGCCGAGTGCGAAGCGGTACCGGCACGGCATTGCATAAAACTGCCGCTATCCGTATAGTCATGCCATCGATGAGGAGGGACCATGACGGTACGAGCGGCAGTGGCCGGTGCGAGTGGGTACGCGGGGGGTGAGGTCCTGCGTCTGCTTCTGGGGCACCCGGAAGTGGAGATCGGCGCGGTGACCGGGCACTCCAGTGCCGGGCAGCGACTGGGTTCCGTGCAGCCGCATCTGCTGCCGCTGGCCGAGCGCGAGATCGGGCCGACGTCGGCCGGGGCGCTGGCGGGCCACGACGTGGTGTTCCTCGCGCTGCCGCACGGGCAGTCCGCAGCCGTCGCCGACGAGCTGGGGCCCGAGGTGCTGGTCGTCGACTGCGGGGCGGACTTCCGGCTCAAGGACGCCGCCGACTGGGAGACGTTCTACGGCTCGGCCCACGCGGGCACCTGGCCGTACGGGCTTCCCGAACTGCCCGGTGGGCGCGAGGCGCTCCGGGGATCCAAGCGCATCGCGGTCCCGGGCTGCTACCCGACCGCCGTCTCGCTCGCGCTGTTCCCCGCCTACGCGGCGCAGCTCGCCGAGCCCGAAGCGGTGATCGTCGCGTCATCCGGCACCTCAGGAGCGGGCAAGGCGGCCAAGCCGCACCTGCTGGGCTCGGAGGTGATGGGCTCGATGAGCCCGTACGGCGTCGGCGGCGGGCACCGGCACACCCCGGAGATGATCCAGAACCTCAGTGCGCTGGCCGGCGAGCGGGTCGGGGTCTCCTTCACCCCGACGCTCGCGCCGATGGCCCGCGGCATCCTCGCGACCTGCACCGCGAAGGCGAAGCCAGGAGTGGACGCGGCGGCGGTGCGCGGCGCGTACGAGAAGGCGCTGGACGGCGAGCCGTTCGTGAGCCTGCTGCCGGAGGGGCAGTGGCCGGCGACCGCCGCCGTGTACGGGTCCAACGTCGCGCAGCTCCAGGTCACCCTCGACCCCGCGGCCGGCCGGATCATCGCGATCTGCGCCATCGACAACCTGGCCAAGGGCACCGCGGGCGGCGCGGTGCAGAGCATGAACATCGCCCTGGGCCTCCCCGAGGACACGGGGCTCCCGAAGACCGGGGTCGCCCCGTGACGGCGCGGGGCACGGGACAGCAGGGCGTGACCGGCGGGGCCGGCGAAGCGATCGAGGAGAAGAAGCAGTGAGCGTCACCGCAGCACAAGGGTTCACGGCGGCGGGCATCGCCGCCGGGATCAAGCAGAACGGCAACCCGGACCTCGCCCTCGTGGTGAACAACGGGCCGAGCCTCGCCGCCGCCGGGGTGTTCACCTCCAACCGCGTCAAGGCGGCGCCGGTCGTCTGGTCCGAGCAGGTGCTCAAGGGCGGCCGGGTCTCCGCCGTCGTCCTCAACTCCGGCGGCGCCAACGCCTGTACGGGCCCGCTCGGCTTCCAGGACACCCACGCCACCGCGGAGAAGGCCGCCGACGCGCTCGGCGGCCACAGCGCGGGGGAGGTGGCGATCGCCTCCACCGGCCTGATCGGGCTGCGGCTGCCGATGGACAAGCTGCTGCCCGGAGTCGAGCGCGCCGCCGCCGAACTGACCGGGCACGGCGGCGAGAAGGCCGCCATCGCGATCAAGACCACCGACAGCGTGCACAAGACGGCGGTGGCCGGCGGCGACGGCTGGACGGTCGGCGGGATGGCCAAGGGCGCGGGCATGCTCGCCCCTGGCCTCGCGACCATGCTCGTGGTGCTGACCACGGACGCCGACGTACCGGCCGCCGAGCTGGACGCGGCGCTGCGGGCGGCGACCCGTACCACCTTCGACCGGGTCGACTCCGACGGCTGCATGTCGACCAACGACACGGTGCTGCTGCTCGCTTCCGGCGCCAGCGGCGTCGTCCCGGACGGCACGGAGTTCGCCGAGGCCGTACGGACCGTCTGCGACGACCTCGCCCGGCAGCTGATCGGCGACGCCGAGGGCGCGAGCAAGGACATCCGTATCGAGGTGATCAACGCCGCGAGCGAGGACGACGCCGTCCAGGTCGGCCGTTCCATCGCCCGCAACAACCTCCTCAAGTGCGCCATCCACGGCGAGGACCCCAACTGGGGCCGGGTGCTCTCCGCCATCGGCACCACGTCGGCCGCCTTCGAGCCCGACCAGCTGAACGTCGCGATCAACGACGTCTGGGTGTGCAAGAACGGCTCGGTGGGCGAGGACCGCGACCTCGTCGACATGCGGTACCGGGAGGTACGGATCACCGCCGACCTCGCGGCAGGCACCGAGTCGGCGGTCATCTGGGCCAACGACCTGACCGCCGACTACGTCCACGAGAACAGCGCGTACTCGTCATGAGCGATTCCCCCGCCGGCTCCGGCGCGACCCGTAAGCACACCGCACTGCCCAAGGCCCGCACCCTCATCGAGGCGCTGCCCTGGCTGACCCGCCACCACGGCAAGACCGTCGTCATCAAGTTCGGCGGCAACGCCATGGTCGACGACGAGCTGAAGAACGCCTTCGCCCAGGACGTCGTCTTCCTGCGGCACGCCGGACTGCGCCCGGTCGTGGTGCACGGCGGCGGCCCGCAGATCAGCGCCCAACTCGACCGGCTCGGCCTTGAGTCGGAGTTCAAGGCGGGCCTGCGGGTCACCACACCGGAGGCGATGGACGTCGTACGGATGGTGCTGGCCGGAAAGGTGCAGCGCGAGCTGGTCGGACTGCTCAACCGGCACGGACCGCTCGCCGTCGGCATGACGGGCGAGGACGCCCACCTGATGACCGCGACCAAGCACTACGCGGCGATCGACGGCGAGCAGGTCGACATCGGACGGGTCGGCGAGGTCACCGCGATCGACACCGGCGCGGTGCAGGCACTGCTGGACGACGGCCGGATCCCGGTCATCTCCTCCATCGCCCGCAGCAGCGACGAGGAGGACGGCTCCGGCGTCTTCAACGTCAACGCCGACACCGCAGCCGCCGCGCTGGCCGCCGCGCTCGGCGCCGAGACGCTGATGGTCCTCACCGACGTCGAGGGCCTGTACGAGGACTGGCCGCACAGCGACGAGGTGATCTCCCGCCTCACCGCCATGGAGCTGGAGAAGCTGCTGCCCGACCTCGCCAGCGGCATGGTGCCCAAGATGCGGGGCTGCCTGCACGCGGTCCGCAACGGCGTGCACAACGCCCGGGTCATCGACGGGCGGGTCCAGCACTCGATCCTGCTGGAGATCTTCACCGACGAAGGAATCGGCACGATGGTCGTGCCGGACGCGCACACGATCGAGGGGACGGCATGAGCGACCCGATGGACAACGCGGACCTCGGACGGCGCTGGCAGGGCGCCATGATGGACAACTTCGGCACCCCGCGGCTGGCCCTGGTCCGCGGCGAAGGCACCCACCTGTGGGACGCCGACGGCAAGGAGTACCTCGACTTCCTCGGCGGGATCGCCGTCAACGCGCTCGGCCACGCCCACCCCGCGGTGGTCCGCGCGGTGTCCGACCAGGTCGCCACCCTCGGCCACGTCTCCAACTTCTTCGTCGCCGAGCCGACGGTCGCCCTCGCCGAGCGGCTGCTCGCGCTGGCCGGCCGGCAGGGGCGGGTCTACTTCTCCAACTCCGGCGCCGAGGCCGTCGAAGCCGCCTTCAAGATCGGCCGGCTGACCGGGCGCCGGCACATGGTCTCCGCGGCCGGCGGCTTCCACGGCCGGACCATGGGCGCGCTCGCGCTCACCGCCCAGCCCGCCAAGCAGGCCCCCTTCGCGCCGCTGCCGGGCGACGTCGACCACGTCCCGTACGGCGACGTCGAGGCACTCCGGGCCGCCGTCACCACCGACACCGCCCTCGTCATCCTCGAACCCCTCCAGGGCGAGAACGGCGTCGTCCCGCCGCCGCCCGGCTACCTCCAGGCCGCCCGGGAGATCACCGCAGCCACCGGCACCCTGCTCGTGCTCGACGAGATCCAGACCGGCATCGGCAGGACCGGGCACTGGTTCGCGTCCCAGGCGCCGGGTGTCGAGGCGGACGTGATCACCCTCGCCAAGGGCCTGGGCGGCGGCCTGCCCATCGGCGCGACGCTGGCCTTCGGCCCGGCAGCCGAGCTGCTGACGCCCGGCTCGCACGGCTCGACGTTCAGCGGCAACCCGATCGTCTGCGCCGGCGCACTCGCTGTCCTGGACACCATCGAGGCGGACGGGCTGCTCGACCACGTCAAGCGGGTCGGCGAGCGGCTGCGCGCGGGCGTCGAGGCGTCGGCGCACCCTCTGGTCGACCAAGTCCGCGGCGCGGGTCTCCTCCTGGGTATCGTCTTGACCGAGCCCCTCGCGCCCCAGGTGCAGCAGGCGGCTCAGGACGCGGGCCTGCTGGTGAACGCGGTCGCGCCGGACGTCATCCGGCTCGCCCCGCCGCTGATCCTCTCCGAGGACGATGCGGATACGTTCCTCCACAGGCTTCCCGCCGTCCTCGACACGGTCCTCGAAGGGGCCAACGGGGAACAACGATCCGGAGACTGACGACAACGATGACCGAGGCGCAGGACAACGAGACGCAGGCCGGCGGCCAGGCCGTACCGCAGACCCGCACCGCCCGCCACCGCCGGATCGTGGACATCCTCAACCGGCAGGCGGTCCGCTCCCAGAGCCAGCTCGCGAAGCTGCTCGCCGACGACGGGCTCACCGTCACCCAGGCGACGCTCTCGCGTGACCTGGACGAACTGGGCGCGGTGAAGATCCGCAACACCGGCGGTGAGCTGATCTACGCGGTGCCGAGCGAGGGCGGCGACCGCACGCCGCGGGCACCGCTGGGGGAGTCCGCCAAGGAAGAGCGGATGCGCAGGCTCTCCGGCGAACTGCTCATCTCGGCCGAGGCGTCGGCCAACCTCGTCGTGCTGCGCACCCCGCCGGGCGCCGCGCAGTTCCTCGCCTCGGCCATCGACCAGGCCGAACTGCACGACATCCTCGGCACCATCGCGGGCGACGACACACTGATGCTGATCAGCCGCGACCCCGCGGGCGGCCAGGCGCTGGCCGATCATCTGCTGCGGCTGGCACAGAAGCCGCACTGAGCGCACCGGCCGGGACGGCGGCGCCGAGCGCGACACAGGCGCTCAGCGCGCCGCCTCCCCGGCTTGGTGGCAGCCGCCGCAGTACCGGGCCTGCGGCACGATCTCCAGACGCGCGAACGGAATCGGCAGACCGCAGCGCCGGCAGCCGCCGTAGTCGCCGCGGTCCATCCGCTCCAGGGCGGCCTCCACGTCCACCAGCACCATCCGTGCGGAGGCCACCAGTTGGACGTGTACCTCACGGCGCCCCGGTGAGGCGCAGGCGCGGGACCGTCCGAACTCCCGCAGCTGCTCGTGGCGGAACCGGCGCTGGTCCTCCAGGTTCGCGCGCAGCGCGGCCAGTTCATCGGGTCCGATGCCGGCCGGGCCGGCGTCGGTGACCTGGTGGGGCACGACGTCACATCCTCCGGGAGAGGCGACAGGGGAGAGCGGCGCGTCCGGCGCCGGTCAGGCGGTGCGTTCCTGGCAGCCGACGCAGCAGCGGGCGTACGGCAGGATCTCAAGGCGTTCGACGGGCACCGGCTTGGCGCACCGCCCGCAGTCGCCGTACGTCCCCGCGTCCAGGCGGGCGACCGCCGCGTCGATCTCGGCGAGCACCTGCCGGATCGCACGGATCTGCCCCGTCAGCAGCGCGTCACCGCCGGGCGGCGCGCTCTCCTCGATCGCGGCGATCTGCGCCAGCCGGGATCGGCGCTCGTGCGCGAGGCGCCCGCGGGCGTCGTGCGCGGCGAGCCGCTCGGCTCGGGGATCGGCGTGGGCCGCTTCTGGCGACATGAGGGACGTTCCTTTCGGGGCGGGCAGGTGCTGCGGGGTCGAGGGCGAACGAACGGGAATGCCCCCACCCTGGCCGCCCGCACCGCATCCCGCCATGGGGGCAGGCACCCATTTCCGGGGGCGCCGGGGCTGTAACCGCCCGCCCGCGCCCCGCGTTTCGGACACCGCGGATGGCTGCCGTACCCGATCGACGCGGCGTCCCCGCCAACGGCAGGCTGGGCCGTACCGGGCCCCGACGGTCAGGACCCGGCCGTTCCCGTGGGCACGGCGAATGGGAGAGTGACCGAAACGAGGAGGTTTTGCACGCTGTGACCGTGTCGTTGTTCTGGCGGATCTTCGGGCTCAACGCGGTGGTGCTGGGCGCGGCCACCGCGCTGCTGCTGTGGGCGCCGGTGACCGTATCCGTCCCCGTCGTGCTCACCGAGGCCGTCGTCCTGGTCGGCGGCCTGGTCGTCATGCTCGTCGCCAACGCGGCGCTGCTGCGCATCGGGCTGGCTCCGCTGGACCGGCTGGCCCGGCAGATGACCACCGTCGACCTGCTGCGGCAGGGCCGCAGGCTGCCGGTCAACGGACACGGCGGGGTCGCCCAACTGCTGCGCACCTTCAACGAGATGCTCGACCGTCTTGAGGCCGAGCGGGCCACCAGCACCGCCCGGGTGCTCTCCGCCCAGGAGGCCGAAAGGCGCCGCATCGCCCAGGAACTCCACGACGAGGTGGGACAGAGCATGACCGCCGTACTGCTCGAACTCAAACGTGCCGCCGACCGCGCTCCCGAAGCCCTGCGCGCCGACCTCCAGCACGCCCAGGAAACCACCCGGCAGAGCCTGGACGAGGTCCGCAGGATCGCCCGCCGGCTGCGCCCCGGCGTCCTGGACGACCTCGGCCTGGTGAGCGCGCTGACCGCGCTCACCACCGACTACGCCACCCACACCGGCCTCGCCGTGCAGCGCCGCTGCGCCCCCGACCTGCCGCCCCTGGACCCGGAGACGGAGCTGGTGCTCTACCGCGTCGCCCAGGAGGCGCTGACCAACGCGGCCAGGCACGCGGGCGCGGGAAACGTCGAGCTGACCCTGCGGCACTCCGGTACCGAGGTGGTGCTGGACGTCTGCGACGACGGCCGCGGGCTCGGGCACGCCTGGGAGGGCGCCGGCATCCGCGGGATGCGCGAACGCGCCCTGCTCATCGACGCAGGGCTTGACATCGGGCCGGGCCCCGCGGGCGGCGCCCGGGTCCGGCTGACCGTTCCGCTGCCCCGGGACGCCGCATGACGCACCCGCCCCGCACCGGCACCCCGCGCCCGGCCCGTATCCTCCTCGCCGACGACCACGCGCTGGTACGCCGCGGCATCCGGCTCATCCTGGACGGCGAGCCCGACCTCGAAGTCGTCGCCGAGGCAGGGGACGGAGCCGAGGCGCTGGCGCTGGCCCGCAGCAGCCGCCCCGACCTCGCCATCCTGGATGTCGCGATGCCACGGATGACCGGCCTCCAGGCGGCCCGCGAACTCTCCGCGCTCCAACCGGGCCTGCGCATCCTGATGGTGACGATGTACGACAACGAGCAGTACTTCTTCGAGGCGCTGAAGGCGGGCGCGTCCGGCTACGTGCTCAAGTCGGTCGCCGACCGTGACCTGGTGGAAGCCTGCCGCGCCGCGATCCGCGGCGAGCCGTTCCTCTACCCGGGCGCGGTCACCGCCCTGATCCGCAACTACCTCGACCGCGTACGGCAGGGCGACGACGTCCCCGACAAGGTGCTCACCGTGCGCGAGGAGGAGATCCTCAAGCTGATCGCCGAGGGCCACTCGTCGAAGGAGATCGCCCACACCCTGGTCATCAGCGTCAAGACGGTCGAACGCCACCGCGCGAACATGCTGCACAAGCTCGGCATGCGGGACCGCCTGGAACTGACCCGCTACGCGATCAGGGTCGGCCTGATCGAGCCGTAACGCGCCGCGGACGGGAGCGGGCTGGGGCAGGGACACACCGGACACGAGGAGGGGGCATGGCGCGGCGGACCGTACGGCGGCCCGGCGGCGCGCTCCGTATCCGGGGCGGCCACGCGCTGCGCGTCCTGCTCACGCTCACCGCACTCCTCGTCGGCCTCCTCCCGGCCGCGGCCCCGGCGACCGCGGGCCCCGCGCCCGCCACCCGGGCCACCGCGGCACCGCTTCCGTACGCCCCGCACTCAGGCGCTCCGCACACCGGCACCTCGCATCCCGGCGCCCGGCACCAGGCCACTCCCGGCGCCAGGCCCCCGCTGTCCGCGCTGCGGCCCGGCGCGCCGTGCGACGGTGAGCCCGGCCACCCGCACCTCCCCGCGCCCGGCACGGCGTGCGCGTACCGCTGGGCGCCCCCACTGCGCGCCGGACCCCGCCCGCCCCGCCTCCGGCCCGCCCGCCAGGACCACCCCCCGTACGCCGGGCGGTGCCTGGACCGCGCCCCGCCCCGCTCCAGCAGCTGACCGGCATTCCCGTCGCTCTTCGCCGCGCCCGGACAACTCCCGGCCGCGGTGCGCCTGTTGGAGGCATTGATGACCCGCGCCACCAAGGTGCGGGCGCTGCTCGCGCTCGCCCTGCTAGCCCTGTCCGTCTTTCTCGCCGTGACACAGCCCGTCCGGCTCGGTCTCGATCTGCGCGGCGGTACGCAGATCGTCCTGGAGACCCGCGACTCCCCGACGGCCGATGCCGACCGGGACGCGACCGACCGCACACTGGAGGTGCTGCGCCGCCGGGTGGACGCCCTCGGCGTCGCCGAACCGTCCATCGCCCGCTCCGGTGACCACCGGATCGTCGTGGAACTTCCCGGCGTCCAGGACCCCGAGCAGGCCACCGAAGTACTCGGCCGCACCGCCCAGTTGACCGTCCACCCGGTCATCGGCACGGCAGCGGGGCCGCAGCAGCCCACCGGCCACAAGGGGAAGGAACCCGCCGACCCGGCAGGAAAGGTGCTCCCGGACGCGTCCGGCGCCCACCTGCGCCTGGGGCCGCCCGCCCTGACCGGCGCCGAGGTGGACCGGGCCGACGCGCAGTTCGACGCGGAGACCGGTTCCGGCTGGTTCGTCGGCCTCGATCTGCGCGGTGCGGGGGAGCGGGCCTGGGCCGGGCTGACCGGTGAGGCGGCCTGCGCGCCGCCGGGGGATCCGGCCAGGCGGGCCGCCATCGTCCTGGACGACAAGATCATCTCTTCGCCGCAGGTCGACACCTCGGTGGCCTGCGGCACCGGGATCACCGGCGGCTCGACGCGGATCACCGGCGGATTCGACCAGGAGACGGCGACCGAACTGGCGCTGCTGGTCAACGGCGGTGCGCTGCCGGTCCCCGTCGAGGTCGTCGAACAGCGGACCGTGGGGCCGACGCTGGGCGCCGCTGCCATCGACTCCAGCGCCCGCGCGGCGGCCCTCGGCATCGCGCTGACCGCCGTCTTCCTCACCGTCGTCTACCGGCTGCTCGGCGCCCTCGCGACGCTCGCCCTGGCCTGCTACGCGCTCCTCTCGTACGCGGCGCTGCTCGCCGTCGGCGCGACCCTCACGCTCCCCGGGCTCGCCGGTTTCGTGCTCGCCGTCGGGATGGCGGTGGACGCCAACGTGCTGGTCTTTGAACGGGCCAGGGAGGAGTACGCGGCCGGGCGCACGCCCCGCCGCGACGGTTCCGCGCCCCGGAGCCTGCGCACCGCCCTGACGGCCGGCTTCCGGCACGCCTTCAGCGCCGTCGCCGACTCCAACGTCACCACCCTGCTCGCCGCCGGACTGCTGTTCCTGTTCGCCTCCGGGCCGGTCCGCGGCTTCGGCGTCACGCTGTCCATCGGCGTGCTCGCCTCCATGGTCAGCGCCCTGCTCGTCACCCGGGTCCTGGCCGAGTACGCGGTGACCCGCAAGCCGCTGGAACGCCGGCCGCGACTGTCCGGCATCGCAGGTCACGGACGGGTGCGCCGGCTGCTCGTCCGCCGCGGCCCGTCCCTCATGCGCCACCGGTGCCGCTGGCTCGCCGGATCCGCCGCCGCCCTGATCCTGGCCACCGGCGGGATCGCGCTGCGCGGCCTCGACTTCGGGGTGGAGTTCACCGGCGGCCGGCAGATCGCCTACGCGACACAGTCCCCCGTCGACGCCGAGCGGGCCCGTACCGCCCTGGGCGACGCGGGCTTCCCGCGGGCGGTGGTCCAGACATCGGGCGACGGGGAGCTGACGGTCCGCACCGAGCGGCTGACCGGCGAGGAGGAGGACCGGGTCGGCACGGTGGTCGACGAGCTGGGCGGCGGCGCGCAGAAGGTACGCGACGAGCTGATCGGGCCCAGCCTCGGCGACGAACTGCGCCGCAACGCGCTGATCGCCCTCGGTGTGGCGCTCGCGGGCCAGATGGCCTACCTGGCGCTGCGCTTCCGCTGGACGTTCGCGGTCTCCGCGGTCGCCGCGATGGCACACGACGTGCTGATCCTCGTCGGCGTCTTCGCCTGGCTGGGCAAGCCGGTCGACGGGGTCTTCCTGGCGGCGCTGCTGACGGTCATCGGCTACTCCGTCAACGACTCCGTCGTGGTCTTCGACCGGGTGCGCGAGCTGTGGGCGGCGGCCCGCCGCACCCCGTTCGCGCAGATCGCCGACAGGGCGCTCCTGGAGACCGTGCCGCGCACCGTCAACACCGGCATCGGTGCGGTCTTCATCCTCGCCGCGCTCGCCGTGCTGGGCGGCGACTCGCTGACCGACTTCGCCGTGGCGCTGCTGATCGGCATCGGCGTCGGCACGTACTCGTCGATGTTCACCGCGACGCCGCTGGCCATCGCGCTGGAGGCGCGCAGCGGCAGTCCCGCGCCGCGGCCGGCCGGCCGCGGGTCCGGCAGGAGGGGAGCGGCGGGCGCCCGCCGCCGCCCGGGGCAGCGGCCCGGCACCGGCGCGCAGGTCTGATCGGCCGCTCGCACGAAAAAACCCGCTGACCTGGAGATTTCTCTCCGGTCAGCGGGTTTTCGCACCGTCGGGACGACAGGATTTGAACCTGCGACCCCTTGACCCCCAGTCAAGTGCGCTACCAAGCTGCGCCACGTCCCGGTGCTCGTCCGCCCGGATGTTCTCCGGTCGGCGCGTGCAGAAGAAAAATACCCTGTCCGGTGCCCTGATTCCAAAGCGGGGCCCCCGACGGCCCCACGACCGGCCTCCCGGAGGGGGTGCGGGGGGCCTCGCGCGCACCGGTGAAGCGGCGCCTGACGTGTTTCGATGAGGGCATGGCCAAGGAATCGCCCGGCACCGGACACCCGGGACGCGGGGGGTCGGGGAGCGACATCCAGGTGCGCCGGATCTATGACCCGGCCGACCCCGCCGACGGCGCGCGGGTGCTGGTCGACCGGCTGTGGCCGCGCGGCGTCTCCAAGGAGGACGCCCGGCTGACGGAGTGGTGCAAGGGCGCCGCGCCCTCGTCCGACCTGCGCCGCTGGTACGGCCACGATCCGGAGCGGTTCGACAGGTTCGCCGGCCGCTACCGCGAGGAGCTGGCCGGGCCGCAGCCGCAGGCGGCCCTGCGGCGGCTGCGCGAGCTGGCGTCGGACGGCCCGCTGACGCTGCTGACCGCGACGAAGGACCTGCCGCACAGCCACGTACAGATCCTGCTGGAAGCGCTGCGCGAGGTCGGCTGACCGGCCCGCGCGACCCCATAGAGACACCGCTGACCTGCGACGTCGCTCGCTCATTGACGAAACATACGGTGGAGTGCATACTTATGCCCATCAGCGTATGCACCGTAAGGAGAAACCCGTGACCGAGCGCGTCGTACTCGCCTACTCAGGCGGCCTTGACACCTCTGTCTGCATCGGCTGGATCGCCGAGGAGACGGGCGCCGAGGTCATCGCCGTTGCCGTGGACGTAGGCCAGGGCGGCGAGGACCTGGACGTCATCCGCAAGCGCGCCCTGGCCTGCGGCGCCGTCGAAGCCGAGGTCGCGGACGCCAGGAACGAGTTCGCCGACGAGTACTGCCTCCCGGCGATCCGGGCGAACGCCCTCTACATGGACCGCTACCCGCTGGTCTCCGCCCTCTCGCGGCCGGCCATCGTCAAGCACCTGGTGGCCGCCGCCGAGAAGCACGGCGCCTCCACCGTCGCCCACGGCTGCACCGGCAAGGGCAACGACCAGGTCCGCTTCGAGGCCGGCATCTCCTCCCTCGCCCCCGACCTCACCTGCATCGCCCCGGTACGTGACTACGCGATGACCCGGGACAAGGCCATCGCCTTCTGCGAGGCGAAGAACCTCCCGATCGCGACCACCAAGAAGTCGCCGTACTCCATCGACCAGAACGTCTTCGGGCGGGCCGTCGAGACCGGCTTCCTGGAGGACATCTGGAACGCGCCGATCGAGGACGTCTACGAGTACACCGAGAACCCGGCCACCGCGCGCGAGGCCGACGAGGTCGTCATCACCTTCCAGCAGGGTGTCCCGGTGGCGATCGACGGCAGGCCCGTCACCGTCCTGGAGGCGATCCAGCAGCTCAACGTCCGGGCCGGCGCCCAGGGCATCGGCCGGATCGACATGGTCGAGGACCGGCTGGTCGGCATCAAGTCCCGCGAGGTCTACGAAGCTCCCGGTGCCATCGCGCTGATCACCGCGCACCAGGAGCTGGAGAACGTCACCGTCGAGCGCGAACTCGCCCGCTACAAGCGGCAGGTCGAGCAGCGCTGGGGCGAACTGGTCTACGACGGCCTGTGGTTCTCGCCGCTCAAGCGCGCCCTGGACGGTTTCATCGCCGAGGCCAACCAGCACGTCACCGGCGACATCCGGATGACCCTGCACGGCGGTCGTGCGGTCGTCACCGGCCGGAAGTCCGCCGATTCGCTCTACGATTTCAACCTGGCGACCTACGACACCGGCGACACCTTCGACCAGTCGCTGTCCAAGGGCTTCATCGAGCTCTTCGGAATGTCCAGCAAGATCGCCGCCCGGCGCGACCAGGGCTGAGCCCAGGACCCGTCACTTTCCGGCACCACCCCGCTTCCCCGCCCCGCGCGGGGAAGCGGTCGTACCGTCACAGCCTTGAGGAGCAGCAGTGAGCAACGGCGCCGATTCGATCGACAAGAGCACGGGAGACGTCCGGCTCTGGGGCGGCCGATTCGCCGACGGACCGGCCGAGGCACTCGCCCAGCTGTCCGCTTCGGTCCACTTCGACTGGCGTCTGGCCCCCTACGACATCGCCGGATCCCGCGCACACGCCCGCGTGCTGCACAAGGCCGGACTGCTCACCGCCGACGAACTGGAGCGGATGCTGGCCGGACTCGACCGGCTGGCGGCCGACGTCGCCGACGGGTCCTTCACCGGCACCGTCGCCGACGAGGACGTGCACACCGCCCTGGAGCGCGGCCTGTTGGAGCGGCTCGGCGCCGACCTCGGCGGCAAGCTGCGGGCCGGCCGGTCCCGCAACGACCAGGTCGCCACGCTCTTCCGGATGTACCTGCGCGACCACGCCCGGATCATCGGCGGCCTGCTCGTCGAGCTGCAGGAGGCGCTGGTCGGCCTCGCCGAGGCGCACCCTGACGTCGCGATGCCGGGCCGCACCCACCTCCAGCACGCCCAGCCGGTGCTCTTCGCCCACCACGTGCTGGCCCACGTCCAGTCGCTGTCCCGGGACGCCGAGCGGCTGCGGCAGTGGGACGAGCGGACCGCCGTGTCCCCGTACGGCTCCGGCGCGCTGGCCGGCTCCTCGCTCGGCCTCGACCCGGAGGCGGTCGCCGCCGACCTCGGATTCGAGCACGGCAGCGCGGGCAACTCCATCGACGGCACGGCCTCCCGTGACTTCGTCGCCGAGTTCGCCTTCATCACCGCGATGGCCGGCGTCAACCTCTCCCGGATCGCCGAGGAGGTCATCATCTGGAACACGAAGGAGTTCTCCTTCGTGACCCTGCACGACGCCTTCTCCACCGGCTCGTCGATCATGCCGCAGAAGAAGAACCCGGACATCGCCGAGCTGGCGCGCGGCAAGTCGGGCCGCCTCATCGGCAACCTGACCGGCCTGATGGCCACGCTCAAGGCGCTGCCGCTCGCCTACAACCGCGACCTCCAGGAGGACAAGGAGCCGGTCTTTGACTCCTGTGACCAACTGGAGGTCCTGCTCCCGGCCTTCACCGGAATGATGGCCACCTTGACCGTCAACCGCGCACGGATGGCGGAGCTGGCCCCCGCGGGCTTCTCGCTCGCCACCGACATCGCGGAGTGGCTGGTCAAGCAGGGTGTGCCGTTCCGGGTCGCGCACGAGGTCGCCGGTGAGTGCGTCAAGGAGTGCGAGGCGCACGGCATCGAGCTGGACGAGCTCACCGACGAGCAGTTCGCCAAGATCTCGCCGCATCTGACCCCCGAGGTCCGCACCGTGCTCAACGTGCCGGGCGCGCTCGCCTCGCGCAGCGGCCGGGGCGGCACCGCGCCGTCCGCCGTCGCCGTCCAGCTCGCCGAGGTGACGGCGGACCTGGCGACGCAGCGGGCCTGGGCCACGGCGAAGCAGCCGACGACGTAGGGACACCGCGCCCTGCCCGTGCGGCGGCCCCCACCTGATCGGCCGGGTGGGGGCCGCCGCCGTTTCGGCCCGGCAGGGATCCGACATCCCCCCAGGGAGCGCCCCGCGTATGGAATGAGACATTCACGTCTCATTCCGTTAAGGTGCGTCTCATGGCCGTGGATCGTGCACACGTACTGGAAGAAGCCGCCGCGCTGCTCGCGCGCCGGTCGACCTCCTCCATGGACGAGATCGCCCGCGCCGCCGGGATCAGCAGGGCCACCCTGCACCGGCACTTCGCCGGCCGCGACGCGCTGATCCGTGCCCTGGAACAGCTCGGCATAGAACAGCTCGCCCAGGCGATGGACGCCGCCAGGCTCGACGAGGACGACGCCGCCACCGCGCTGCGCCGGCTGGTCACCGAGGCGCAGCCGGTCGCCGGCGTGCTGGCCTTCCTGTTCACCGAGAACCAGCTGTTCGAGGGCGAGGAGGTCAACTCGGGCTGGGCCCGCCTCGACACCCGCATCCACGCGCTGTTCCGCCGCGGCCAGGAAGAGGGCGACTTCCGCATCGACCTGAGCGCGACCTGGCTGACCGAGGCGTTCTACGGACTCGTCGGCGCCGGCGCGTGGGCCGTCCAGGAAGGCCGGGTCGCCCGCAACGACCTCACCCACTCGATCGCCGAGCTGCTGCTCGGCGGCATCCGACGGAGCATGGAGAAATGAGCGAGAGCGCAGCGGTGGGACCGGCAGGTTCGGCCCACGAGGACCACCCCCGCCCAGGACGCTGGCTCGCGCTCGCCGTCCTCGTCCTCGCCGTACTGCTGGTCGGTGTGGACGCCACGGTCCTCGGCCTGGCCACCCCCTTCCTCAGCGAGGACCTGAAGCCGTCGGGCACCCAACTGCTGTGGATCGGCGACATCTACTCCTTCGTCATCGCCGGACTGCTGGTCTCCATGGGCAGCCTCGGTGACCGGATCGGCCGTAAGAAGCTGCTGCTCATCGGCTCCGTCGTGTTCGGCGCGATGTCGGCGCTGTGCGCGTACGCCACCAGCCCGGAGATGATGATCGCGGCCCGCGCCCTGCTCGGCGTGGCCGGCGCGACGCTGATGCCCTCCACCCTCGCGCTGATCCGCAACCTCTTCCACGACCCGAAGGAACGCAGCCTCGCGGTCGGCATCTGGGGCGCGATGGCCTCGGCCGGCACCGCCGTCGGGCCGGTACTCGGCGGCTTCCTGCTCGGCCACTTCTGGTGGGGCTCGGTCTTCCTGATCAACCTGCCGGTGATGGCGCTGCTGGTGGTCGTCGGCGCCCGGGTGATCCCCGAATCCCGCAACCCGGACCCCGGACCGTGGGACATCCCCAGCGTCGCCCTCTCGCTGGTCGGCATCGTCGGCGTGGTCTACGCCATCAAGGAAGCCGCGGTGCACGGCTTCCGCTGGGACATCGCGGTGGCCGCCGCCATCGGCATCCTGGCGCTGGTCGTGTTCGTCCGCCGTCAGTACGCGCTGCCCTCGCCGCTGCTGAACATGAAGCTCTTCCACCACCGCGGCTTCTCCGGGGCGGTACTAGCCGACCTGTTGACCATCCTGGGCCTGTCCGGGCTCGTCTTCTTCCTCTCCCAGTTCCTCCAGATGGTGCAACTGCGCTCGCCGCTGAACGCCGGGCTCACCGAACTCCCCGCCGCGATCGGCGCGGTGGGCGCAGGACTCGCCGCCGGATACGTCGCCAGACGGCTGTCCGTGCGCATCGTGGTGGCCGGCGGCCTGGCGGTCGTCGGGCTCGCTCTCGCCGGCTGCGTCACCCTGCACGCCGACACCGGCACCCTCGCGCTGGCCACCATCCTCTTCGTCGTCGGCATCGGCGCCGGATTCGCCTTCACCGTCACCGCCGACGTGATCCTCTCCAGCGTGCCCAGGGACGAGGCGGGCGCCGCGTCCGCGGTCTCCGAGACGGCCTACGAACTGGGCGCCGCGCTCGGCATCGCCCTGCTCGGCTCCATCGTCACCGGCATCTACCGCGGCTTCGCCACCCCCTCCGGCGTACCGGCGGCCCCGGCCGACGCGGCCAGGGAATCCCTGGGCGGCGCCGTCGACGCCGCCTCGTCGCTCCCGCAGGACCAGGCCGCCGCGCTGCTGAAGACCGCTCAGGACGCCTTCGTCGACGGACTCGACGTGGCGGCCGGGGTCGGCGCTGCGGTGCTGCTGGCCGCGTCGGTCGCCGCGTGGTTCCTGCTGCACGGCCAGGAACTGGGCGAGAGCCCCGAGCCCGAGCCGGAGACCGTGCCCGAGCGCCCCGCCGGATCCGCGTAACCCGGGCACCGCCCCCGCCACCCGGCCCGACGGGCCGCCGCACGCTCCGGCGCACGGCGGCCCGTACGGCCGTTCGGTGTCCTGAGGCGGACGGGGGACGCCGGCGCCCGGCGCGCGCCGGCGGGGCGTGTCCTGCCGGGCGGCGCGCGACGCGAGCGCCATGATCCATACGGCACGCCGCCGGGACCGCTGTCCGCCGCCTGTTCACGTCCGGGACGCGTCCCGGAGGCCGGCCGGCCCGACCCGCCCGTTTGACTCTCCGTCCGTTCCCTTCGGTCGGGCCCGTTCAGGAGAGTGACGCAGTGCGCGAGATCGGACGACGCTCCTTCTTCACCGCGGCCGGAGCCCTGGCCACCACCGGCGCCATCGGCAGCCGCGCCTACGCCACCGACCACGCACGCGACGCGGCCACCGCCACCGAATACGTCGACGTGCAACTCCTCAGCATCACCGACCTGCACGGCTTCCTCCAGGGCGCCCCGGGCGGCAACTCCGTCATCACCGGCGCCGGTGGCCGCACCTACACCGTGGGCGGGGTGGCGTACATGGGCGCGCACCTGGAGGCGCTGCGGGCCGGCCGCACCAACTCCGTCTTCTTCGCGCCCGGCGACCTCTTCTCCGGCTGGGAGTTCGACGCCTCCTCGCTCGCCGACGAGCCCACCATCGAGGCCCTGAACGCGATGGGCCTGGACTTCGCCTCCGCGGGCAACCACGAGTTCGACAAGTCGGCGGCCTTCCTCACCTCGCACATGGAAGCGGGGAGGCCCTTCCCCGTCATCGACCGCGACGACGCCTTCAAGGACTCCACAGGACGGCGGTTCCACGGCGCCGACTTCCCCTACTACAGCGCCAACATGGTCTGGTCGGGCACGGGGAAGACCGTGCTGCCGCCGTACAACATCGTGCAGGTGGACGCCGGCGGCGGCCGTACGCTGCCGGTCGGCTTCATCCACCTGACCGCCGTCGGCACCGAGTCCTTCCCCGGCTCCTACCAGCCGGGACTGCGCACCCTGGACGAACTGGAGACCGCCAACAGCCGCGCCGCCGAACTCAAGGCCCGCGGCGTCAACGCCATCGTGCTGAGCATGCACGACGGCGCCGTGGCAGGCAGCGACTTCAACAGCGGCAGCAACCCCTCGGGACCGGCCTACGAACTGGCCCTGCGCGCCTCGCCCGACATCGACGCGATCGTCACCGGACACTGGCACTGCGCCTTCTCCATGATGCTGCCCGATCCCGAAGGCACCCCCCGCCCGTTCGTGGAAGCGGGCTGCTACGGGCAGCTCATCAACGAGATCAACCTGCGCCTCGACCCCGTCACGGGAGCCGTCGTCCGGTCCCTGACCACGACCACCAACCACCCCAACACCCGTGACATCACTCCCGATCCGGAGCTGCGGGAGATCGCCGACTACTGGGCCGGCTACGGAACCCGGCGCGCCGCCACCGCGCTCGGCACCCAGACCGGATCGTTCACCCGTGCCGGCAACGCCGCGGGCGAGAGCACCATGGGCGACCTCGCGGCCGACTGGGCGCTGTGGGCGGGACGGCAGCCGCTCGACCCGACAGCCGACCCCGGCGGGCCCGCCAACACCCCCGCCGACCTCGCCCTCATCGCCGTCGCGCCGCGCATCGGACAGGCCGTCATCGCCGCCGACCTGGTACGCGACGAAGCCTCCGGCGGCACCGTCACGTTCGGGAAGGCGTGGAACGCCGTCGGGTTCGGCGACCCGGTCATGACGGTGACCGTCACCGGCGCGCAGATCCACGACGCGCTGGAGGAACAGTGGGCGCCGGCCTCCGGCGGCGTCCTGTCCTTCGCACCGCTGGCCGTCTCCGCCAACGTCCGTTACTCCTTCGACGCCGCGGGCCCGGTGGGCAAACGCGTCGACCCCGCCGATGTCCTCATCGACGGCAAGGCCCTCGACCCGGCCCGCTCCTACCGGCTCGCCGCCCCCTCGTACACCCTCATCAACCAGGACGGCTTCAGCGCCTTCCTGGGCTTCACCGCGCCGGTGCGGCACACCAGGGACTTCGAGAGCTTCGTCTCCTACGTACGGACCACGAAGACGCTTGCGCCCGCCGCCCTGGACCGGGTGCGGGTGAAGAACGCGGACGTGCCGGGCGCCCGCGTCGGCACCGTCACCGAACGGGCGCAGCTGCGGCAGGCGGACGGCAGCGCGATGCCGCGGCCCGAGGCGGCCCTGCGCGCCGCGCGGACCGGCGGCCCCGAGGGACAGCGCGCGCCCGGCGGCTTCCGGGTGCCCTGCTGACCCCGCCCCCGGTACGGCAACGGGCCGCACCCCCGTGAGGGATGCGGCCCGTGCGGCGGACGGTGGGTCAGGCGGCCCTGGCCTTCGTGGCGTAGATGTCGACGTACTCCTGGCCTGACAGCTCCATGACGTCGCTCATGACCTCGTCGGTCACCGCGCGCAGGACGTAGCGGTCGCGGTCCATGCCGTCGTAGCGGGCGAAGTCCAGCGCCTCGCCGAAGCGGACGGTCACCGGGGCGACGTGCGGCCTGCCCTTGCCGCCGGGCTGCACCTTGTCGGTGCCGATCATCGCGAAGGGCACGACGGGCGCGCCGGTCATCAGCGCGAGCCTGGCGATGCCGGTACGGCCGCGGTAGAGCCGGCCGTCGGGGGAGCGGGTGCCCTCGGGGTAGATGCCGAAGGCGTGGCCGTCCTCCAGGATCCGGCGGCCGGTCATCAGCGCCGCGACGCCGCCGCGTCCGCCGTCCCGGTCCACCGGGATCATCCCGGAGCTGGTGAAGAACCAGGCCATCAGGCGGCCCTTGACGCCCTTGCCGGTGACGTACTCGTCCTTGCCGATGAAGTAGACGGGGCGCTTGACCACCAGGCTCAGGAACAGCGAGTCGATGAAGGTGACGTGGTTGCCGGCCATGATGACGGGTCCTGTGTCCGGGATGTGCTCCATGCCCTCGACCTTCGGGCGGTACAGGACGCGCATGACGAATCCGAGAATCGCCTTCAGCAGAATGCGGGACAACGGGCCCTCCGGGCGTGGCTGGTCGAAGCGAACAGGTGCAGGACTACTCAGCGGCTCTGGACGATACTCGCGGGTCACCTCCGCCCGCACATCGGGTTCACCGGACGGATACGCAGAGTTGACACGCGTTTGTCCCATGTTCCCTCTCACACCGCTGCCCGTCTCCCCGGATGCCCCCGGTCGTGCATACGATCGGACCGTCCCAACAGCAGGTCAGGGACGACCGATACAGCACGGAGCAAGGAGCGGGGATGCACAAGCGGCAGCAGCCGGGACGCCGGAAGGTACTGGGGGCAGCGGCCCTGGGCGCGGGCGCGGCGGTACTGGGCGCGGCCGGACCGGCGGGCGCGGCAGGGCGCACCGCCGCGTCCGGTGACCGTGGCGCGGCGGGCCACGGCGGCGGGGGCCACGAACTGCCGGTGCCGCTGATCGTCGGCCACCGCGGAGCCAGCGGCTACCGCCCCGAGCACACCTTCGGCTCGTACCAACTCGCCCTCGACATGGGCGCGGACATCATCGAGCAGGACGTCGTCCCCACCAAGGACGGGCATCTGGTCTGCCGGCACGAGAACGACATCACCGCCACCACGGACGTCGCCGACCACCCCGAGTTCGCCGACCGCAAGACCACCAAGACCGTCGACGGCGAGAAGCACACCGGCTGGTTCACCGAGGACTTCACGCTCGCCGAGATCAAGACGCTGCGCGCCAAGGAGCGCATTCCGGGCAACCGGCAGCACAACACCCTGTACGACGGGGTGTGGGAGGTGCCCTCCTTCGACGAGGTGCTCCAGTGGGCCGAGCGCGAGGGCCGCAAGCGGGGCCGCCGGGTCTGGCTGCACATCGAGACCAAGCACCCCACCTACTTCCGCAAGCTGGGCCTCGGCCTGGAGGAGCGGCTGGCCAAGGCGCTGCGCAAGTACGGCAGGCACAAGAAGCACGCGCCGAACTTCCTGCAGTCCTTCGAGCCCAGCAGCCTCCAGCGGCTCGGCAAGCTGGTGGACTGCCCCAAGGTCGTCCTGCTCTCCACCCCCGACACCCAGCCGTGGGACTTCCTCGAGTCCGGTGACCCGCGGACGGTCGCCGACCTGATCACGCCCAAGGGCCTGGCGTGGATAGCCGGCTTCGCGCAGGGCATAGGACCGGACCTGACCGTGATCATCCCCTGGGACAAGGACGACAAGCTCGGCGAGCCGACCTCGGTCGTCAAGGACGCGCACGCCGCCGGTCTGGTGCTGCACCCCTACACCGTCCGTAACGAGAACCCCTTCCTGCCCGCCGACCACCGCCGCGGCAGCGACCCCCAGGCGTACGGCGACTCCCTCGCCGTCTTCCGGGCGTACCTCGGCACCGGCATCGACGGGCTGTTCTCCGACAACCCCGACACCGCGCTGCTGGCCGCCGCGGAGTTCCGCAAGGGCTGACCGCCCGGCCGCCCGCACCGGACCGGCCCCACCCCCTGCGCCGCTCATCGGAGTTGGCAAAGTCACAGGGGAGCTTGGGGCCGGTCCGTTCCGGTTGTCCCCTTTGCCGTCGCAGAATGCTCGCGGCGGAGATTGCCGCTGCCGAATTCCGGGGAGTGCGGAGTGCAGCAGTGTCAGTCACGCCATGGCGGCGGCGCGTATCCCAGCGCCGCCGGTCAGGGCCATTCGTTCCGGGCGTACCCCCAACACCCTCAGCGCGCCCGGCCACAGCGAACCGAAAAGGGGAGGCAGACGCGCATGGGCACGAGCGTGACCATCTCTGCGGCGACCGACCAGGACGCCGAGCAGATCCTCAAACTCCAGTACCTCTGTTACCAGTCGGAGGCCGCGCTGTACGACGACTACGGCATCGAGCCGCTCACCCAGAGCCTCGCGGCGCTCCGCACGGAACTGGGCGACGGCTGCGTGCTGGTGGCCAGGCTCGGCGCGGAGGTGGTCGGCTCGGTGCGCGGCACGGTCGACGCCGAAGGCACCGCCGACATTGCCAAGCTCATCGTGCACCCCAGGCTCCAGCGGCACGGCCTGGGCGGCCGGCTGCTCGCGGCCGTCGAGGCCAGGCTCGGCGAGGAGCGGGCGGCCAAGCGCTACCGCCTGTTCACCGGCCACCGCAGCGAGGCCGGTCTGCACCTCTACCGCAGCCACGGCTACGCGCCCGTCGGGACGGATGAGGTCACCCGCAGGCTCAGCGTGATCACGCTGGAGAAGCCGGCCGCCGCTGCGGCGTACGCGGCCGGAGCCTGACGAAGCGGTGCGGGGCCCGTACGGCGGTTCGCCGCGGACCCCGCACCACCACAGGCGGGACGGCTACGCGGTACGGGACCTGCGCAGCCAGATGAGGCCGGTGACCGGCAGGATGACCGGGATGAAGAGATAACCCATGCCGTAGTCGGACCAGACCGTGGCGTCCGGGAAGGCGGACGGGTCGGCCAGCGTCCAGGTGCCGATGCCCAGCACCCCGAGCAGTTCCAGGGCGCAGCAGGCGAACGCCGCCCTGCGGGCCCCTTCGCCGCCGCGCACCAGCGAGAAGGTGATGAAGCCGTAGACGACAGCGGAGACCGCCGACAGGATGTACGGCAGCGGGGCCACGTCGAACTGGGCGATCAGCTGATAGAGCGAGCGGGACGCGGCGGCGACGGTGAAGACGCCGTAGAGCGTGACCAGCAGCCGCCCGGGTCCGGTGCCGAGCGAGCGCCGTTCCCCGGCCGGGGCGGCGGATTTCGCCGCGGTGGTCGCAGAGGTCTCAGGCACTGCCGCCTCCCCAGATGTCGAAAAGCCTTACTTCCAGCACCGCAAGCACCACGGCGCCCGCCGTGACGGTGGCCGAACCCCAGCGGGTGCGCTCGGAGAGCGACATGAACCCGGTCGCCGGGATGCAGGCCGCCGCTCCGACCAGATACGCGACGAAGATCGCGGTGCCCTGGTCGGGCGACTGCCCGCGCGCCAACTGCACGACGGCGACGACCAGTTGGACGATACCGAGGAGCGAGACGACGGCCATGCCGATGAAGTGCCAGTCCTTCGTCGGCTCGTCGCGGTACGTGGCGACACCGCACCAGGCGGCCAGGGCGAGAGCGGTCACGGCGACCACGATCGTCAGGGCGTCGATCACCGGGACCTCCGCGCGGCACGGCGGCGCACCGTGGGGTTGTGGGGCATGAGGCGATGCTAATCGGCGCCCGGCGGGCGGCTGCGTCCGGCCCCGGCACGCCGCGGTGGCCCGGCACGGCGGTGCCGGCCGGTGCCGCCGCGTCCTGCTGCCGGGGCAGGGGCCGTGGTGTTGGCCACAACCTGCCGGTGCCGTGTTTGCCCGGCACCGGCGGCCGTCCCGGCTTCCCGGTGGCATCCACGCAGGCCAGCGAGGGGGCGGTGGAGACCGTGGCGGCGGGCCCGTCGTCCACCCTCTGATCGGCCCTGTCCGTTATGCGGACAGGCTTGAGGGGCGCGCGGAGCCGTCTGGTTTACTGGCCGCTATGACCACGACGAGCAGCCGCACCCCTGCGACCGAGGCGATCACGACGCCCGGTGCTCGTTGCATGTGTCGAATGTGTGACCGCTGAGGGCCCCCGCCTGAGCCTCGCGCCCCGAAGCGAGACCTGCTGCCATGTGCCGAATACGTCCGTCCCCGCGGAACCGGCCGCCCCGCGCGTCACCGGAACCCGAAGCCCGGCCCCGAGCCCGCCTTCCCCGGTTCCCCCATGCCGCACTCGCAAGAATGCCCCGTGCCCGGCGGGCGAGCCGCCGAGCACTCGACAGTGACGGAATTCCCTGTGATCACCACAACGGGCCTGACCAAGGTCTACCGATCGGGCGACCGCGTAGTCACCGCCCTGGACGGCGTCGACCTGCACGTCCGCGAGGGCGAGGTGTACGGCGTCATCGGCCAGAGCGGCGCCGGTAAATCCACCCTCATCCGCTGCCTCAACCTCCTGGAGCGCCCCAGCTCCGGCACGGTCACCGTGGCCGGCCAGGACCTCACCGCGCTCGCCGGCAACCAGAAGCGCGCCGGCGCCGCCCTGCGCGCCGCCCGCAGCCACATCGGCATGGTCTTCCAGCACTTCAACCTGCTGTCCTCGCGCACCGTCCAGGACAACGTCGAACTGCCCCTGGAAATCCTCAAGGTCGACCGCCGCGAACGCGCCCGCAAGGCGCTCGAACTGCTCGACCTCGTCGGCCTCGCCGACAAGGCCAAGGCGTACCCCGCCCAGCTCTCCGGCGGCCAGAAGCAGCGCGTCGGCATCGCCCGCGCCCTGGCCGGCGACCCCAAGGTGCTGCTCTCCGACGAGGCCACCAGCGCCCTGGACCCGGAGACCACCCGCTCCATCCTCCAGCTGCTGCGCGACCTCAACCAGCAGCTCGGCCTCACCGTCGTCCTCATCACGCACGAGATGGACGTCGTCAAGACCATCTGCGACTCGGCGGCACTGATGAAGAACGGCCGCGTCGTCGAACAGGGCACCGTCGCCGAACTCCTCGCCACCCCCGGCTCCGAACTGGCCCGCGAGCTGTTCCCGGTCGGCGGCGAGCCCTCCGCCGACGGCCGCACGGTCGTGGACGTCACCTTCCACGGCGACGCCGCCACCCGCCCGGTCATCTCCGAGCTGTCACGTACCTACAACGTCGACATCTCGATCCTCGGCGCCGCCATGGACACCATCGGCGGCAAGCAGGTAGGGCGGATGCGGATCGCACTGCCCGGCCCGTTCGAGGAGAACGTCGTCCCCATCGGCTTCCTCCGCGAACAGGGATTGCAGGTGGACGTCGCCGACGCCGCCGATGAGCCCGCCACGTCCCCGGCGCCCGGCGCCTCGTCCCTGAAGGAAGGTGCCAAGTGAGCTGGAGCGACATGCAGCCGCTGCTCTACAACGCGTGTCTCGACACCTTCTTCATGGTGTGGTGGGCGACCGTGTGGGCCGTCGTCGGCGGTCTGCCGCTCGGTGTGCTGCTGGTGCTCACCGAGCGCGGCGGACAGTTGCAGAACGCTGTGGTCAACAAGGTCATCAGCGTCGTCGTGAACATCGGCCGCTCGCTGCCTTTCGTCATCCTGATGATCGCCCTGATCCCCTTCACCCGCTTCGTGATCGGCACATCGATCGGCCCGAGCGCGGCGGTCGTCCCGCTCGCCATCGGCGCCATCCCGTTCTTCGCGCGGCTGGTGGAGACCTCGGTGCGCGAGGTCGACGGCGGGCTCGTCGAGGCGGCCCAGTCCATGGGCGGCGGCACCTGGACCATCGTCTTCAAGGTCCTGCTCCCGCAGTCCATGCCCTCGCTCGTGGCCGGTCTGACCAACACCGTCATCACCGTCATCAGCTACTCCGCGATGGCCGGCGCCCTGGGCGCGGGCGGACTCGGCAGCGTCGCCATCACCTACGGGCAGCAGCGCTTCGACACCCGCTTCATGATCGTCACGGTGGTCCTCATCATCGTCATCGTGACCCTCGTCCAGCTCATCGGCGACCTCGCGGTGCGCATCCTGTCCCGCCGCTCCTCCCGCGCCAACAGCCCGGTACGGCTGTTGCGCCTGCCCGGACAGCGCAAGCCGTCCGAGCAGACCGCCAAGATCTGACGCGTCTTCTGTGACCCGGAGTCCGGACCCTTTGCCGGACGACACACCCGCAAGAAAGGCACTCTTCGTGCGTAACACCATCAAGATCACCGGGGCGGTCGTGGCCGCCGCAGCCCTCACCTTCGGACTCGGCGCGTGCAGCGCCCCGTCCGACCCCGACACCGGCAAGAAGGACGACGCAGGCGCGCCGCTCACCGTCGGGGCCACCTCCGTCCCGCAGGGCCAGATCCTCGACTACGTCAAGAAGAACCTGGCGCCGAAGGAAGGGCTCAAGCTCAACGTCCGCACCTTCGAGGACTACACGCTCGTCGACCCCGCCACCGAGAACGGGGAGCTGGACGCCAACTACTTCCAGCACAAGGAATACCTCGACGAGTACAACAAGAAGCAGAACGGCCACCTCGTCCCGGTGGTCAACGTGCACCTGGAGCCGATGGGCCTCTACTCCAAGAAGCACACCAAGCTCTCGGAACTCGGCTCCGGCAGCGTCATCGGCGTCCCCAACGACCCCAGCAACCAGGGCCGCGCCCTCAAGCTGCTCGACTCCAAGGGCCTGATCGTCCTCAAGGACAAGAACGCCGACAACCCCGGTCTCAACGACATCAAGGACCCCAAGGGCCTGAAGTTCGAAGAGGCCAAGGCCGAGACCCTGCCGTCCTCCCTGCCGGACTACGACGCCGCGGCGATCAACGGCAACTACGCCATCCCCGCCAAGCTCAAGCCGTCCAAGGACGCCCTGGCCATCGAGCCGGTCCAGGGCAACCCGTACGCCAACTTCCTCGCCGTGAAGAAGGGCAACGAGGACGACCCGCGGGTCGAGAAGCTCGCCAAGCTCCTCAACTCCGACGCGGTCAAGAAGTACATCGAGAAGACCTACAGCGACGGCTCCGCCCTGCCGTCCTTCGGCAAGCCCAAGAGCTGACCCCGCGCCAGGCATCCCGACGGCCCGTCCGCAGCCAGGTGCTGCGCACGGGCCGTTGTGCTTGGCACATCCCCGTCCGGATGCTGCATGCTGGTGCACTCACGAGGTCAACAAGATGATCGAAAACGACCCGTAACTTCCCGGAGTTCTACGGTCAACGGCGTTGGAGCAGCGGCATGACACCCACCTTTCCGGACATCTCCATCAACACGGAGCGGTTGGTCCTGCGCCCCTTCGACGAGACCGACGCCCCCGCGCTGGCCGCGATGATGAACGACGAGCTGGTGGCCGCGTGGACCGCGGTACCGCAGCCCTACACCGAAGCCGCCGCCCGCCACTGGGCCACCCGGTACGCGCCCGCCGAACGCGCCGCGGGGCGCGGCATCGACTTCGCGGTCACCGAATTCCTCACCCAGCGCCTGGTCGGCGTCGTCCAGCTCAGCAACACCGACTGGCGGGTGCGCTCCGCCGAACTCTCGTACATCGTCGCCGCCTGGGCGAGGGGCGAGGGCTACGCATCCGAGGCCACGCTCGCCGTCGCCCAGTGGCTCTTCGACGACCAGCGGTTCGAGCGCCTCGAACTGCGCACCGCGGCCGGCAACACCGCGTCCCAGCAGGTGGCGCAGAAGACCGGCTGCATCAGCGAAGGCGTCCTGCGCAACGCCTGGATAGCCCGCAGCCGCACCGAGGACGGCGGCTGGGCGGACATCCGCACGGACCTCATCGTCTGGAGTCTGCTGCCCGAAGACCTCGAAGTGCTGCCCGGCAGGACGGTCGACGCCAACGGCTTCGCCCACCCGGAGTGGAACTGACCCGGCACCGGACCCGATCCCGGGACCGGACCCGCCGGGGGTAGTCTCGGCCTGCCGCCCTCCGCCCCGCGCGGACCTGCGGCGCCGCGGATCCCCGCACCCCGCCCGCGTAACCCCACCAGCCACAGGAGACTGACGAAGCATGGCCGACCGGGTCACGGTGATCGGCTGGGACGGCTCGCCGCTCACCGCCGCCGCCCGCTCAGCGCTGGGGGCCGCGACCCTCGTGGCCGGCGCGGCCCACCACCTCGCACTGCCCGAAGTGCCGCCCGCGGCCGAACGCATCCGGCTCGGCAGCGTCTCGCTCGCCGCCCGCCGGATCGCCCAGCACCGCGGCACCGCCGTCGTCCTCGCCGACGGCGACCCCGGCTTCTTCGGCGTCGTGCGCACCCTGCGCGCCCCCGAACACGGCCTGGAGGTCGAGGTCGTACCGGCCGTCTCCTCCGTCGCCGCCGCCTTCGCACGGGCCGGAATGCCCTGGGACGACGCCCAGATCGTCGTCGCGCACAGCCGCGACCTGCGCCGCGCGGTCAACGTCTGCCGCGCCCACCCCAAGGTCGCGGTGCTCACCGCACCGGGCGCAGGGCCCGCCGAACTCGCCCTGCTGCTGGGCGGCGTGCACCGTACGTTCGTCATCTGCGAGGCGCTGGGCACCGACCGCGAGCGGGTGACGGTTCTCACCTCGGACAAGGCGGCCGACCACGACTGGCGCGACCCCAACGTCGTCATCGTCGTCGGCGGTTCGGCCGGCGGCGCCGCGGCCCAGGGCAGCGGCTGGATCGCCGGCCACGACGTCGGGCACCCGACCGGGCCGCGCGGCTGGGGACTGCCGGCCGGCGCCTACGGCGGCGTGCTCGGCGAGGGCGAGTCCGTCCAGCTGCGCACCGCCCAACTGGCCAGGCTCGGGCCGCAGGTGGGCGAGCTGGTCTGGGACATCGGCTCGGGCTGCGGGGCCGCCGCGGTGGAGGCCGCCCGCTTCGGCGCCGCGGTCATCGCGGTGGACGCCGACCCGGACGCCTGCGGCCGTACCACCGCCGTCGCCCGGCGCTACGGCGTCCAGCTCCAGGTCGTCCACGGCCGCGCGCCGCAGATCCTCGAAGACCTGCCCGAACCCGACGTGGTGCGGGTCGGCGGCGGGGGAGCGGCGGTGGTCACCGCCTGCGCGGCCCGCCGTCCGGAGCGGATCGTCACCCACGCGTCGACCCGCGACGAGGCCGAGTCGCTGGGCCGCGCGCTGGCCGACGGCGGGTACGACGTCGAGTGCGCGCTGCTGCAATCCGTCGATCTGGACACTTCGGCATGGGTCGAACGCGAGCGCTCCGTCGTCTTTCTGCTGAGCGGCTATCGCGTTCCTCACCCGTGACCAGGACGGCGACCCGCGGAAGGTAGGCTGGCGGATCGTTGCGCCGCCGTGCCGCGTTCGGCTTCGTACACCAATATCCGGAAAATGCCGCGGTTTTGGCTGAAAATGAAGCTCTAGAGGGCGGACGTGCCGGGAGGCGTGCTCGCTCGTTCTAGCTATCGGGGCGTACGACGCGTCCCGGTCGAGCGCGTCGTACGAGCGGTTGAGAAGGAGCACTACCAATGGGCGAGGGGTACGCATGACCGACACCGGCCAGGTCCCGGGCGAGGGACTGCCGGAGAACGCAGGCGGACATCCCGGGCAGCCGCAGCCGGCGGCCGTCCCCTCCCCTGCCGGCTCCGCACCGATCGAGCCGGGCGTGCTGCCGCCCCCGGACGCCTACCCCTACGTCGAACCGGCCGAGGTCGTGACCGATGACGACGATCTGCTGCTGATGCCGGGCGCCCAGGGCGCCTGGAGCGAACACCAGGTGCCCCAGCCGCCCCCGCAGCCGCAGGCGGCCGTCCCGGCGCCCCAGGAAGCCGTCGCCGGCGCGCAGTTGCCCGCCCAGGCCGGCGACCACGAGAGCGGTGGCCGCGACACCGGTTCCGTCGACTTCGAAGCCGTCCGCCTCCAGCAGACCGCCCCGGCCCCGCAGGAGCGGATGCCGGCGGCGGCCCAGGCAGCGCCGCCGCGCCGCCCGCTCCACATGGGCCCGCCGGTGCCCGACGCGACCGGCGGCGTGGTCCGCTCGCTCGCCGACCGCGGCCCCGCGCACCCGCCCCAGCCCATGCCCGTACGGCAGCCGGGCCCGCCCACCGTCGGCCCCGAGTATCTCGACGTCCCCGAAGCGGGCCCCGCCACCGAGGCCCCGGCCGAGCAGGAGACCGTCCAGGCGTACGCCGGACAGCCGGGCGGGACCGCCCACGACGGCCGGTCGTTCGGCCCGCAGGCCCAGGGACTCACCGCGTACGGCGCGCCGGGCGAGGCCCCGCTGCCGGGCCCGCAGCTCGGCGAGATCCCGTCGCAGGTGCCGCCGTGGGGCGAGGCGTCGGCCCAGGCCGTCGGCCTCCCGATGGCAGGAACGGCCGAGCAGGGCGGCGTGCCGGACGGCGCGGTCGCACCCCAGGACGCGCAGGAATCGCAGGACGCGCAGGAACCGCAGCAGGCACCGGACGAGACGGCTCCGGAGGACGCCCGGGCCGTCGGCGCCGCCCCGGCCGCCGCGGAGCAGGCCGCCGTATCCGCCGCGCCGCCGCAGGCCGATGACGCGCCGCAGGACCTTCCGCAGCCCGCAACGGCCCCGGCGACGCCGGAAGCCGAGGGGTCAACTCCCGCGCAGGCGGCCCCGGACGCCCAGGTCCAGTCGCCGCTCCAGGCGACCGCGGACCAGGTCATACAGGCCGCGCCGGAACCGTCCGCCACCGAGCGGACGCCGCAGGAGGAGCAGCCGGCGGCCGATGCCCCGTCCGCCGCCGCGGCCACCGCGCAGGACGCGGACGAGCAGCCGGCGCCGCAGGACACGGAGCCCGCCGCCCCGGCGCAGCCCACCGCCGACGGCGCACCGGCCGCCCCCCAGGAGGAGCAGGCCGCCGCCGAGCCTGCCCCGGCCGCGCCGCAGCAGCCGTCGGCAGCCGTCGGCGACCAGGTCCCCGAGGCCGCGGGCGCCGCAGCCGGTGAACCGCAGGCCGCCGAGGACGCCGGAGCCCAGGCCCCGCCGTCGCCGCAGGCCGAGGCCCAGGAGACGGAACAGGCCGCGGAGCCGAAGTCCGAACAGCCCGCGGACCAGGCACCGCAGGGTGACCACGGCGACCAGGTGCCGGACGGCGAGCAGGCGGCGGACGGCGTTCCGGCCGAGGCCGACGGGGAGGCCCGGGGCGACGGCAGTGCTGTCGTCGCGGAGGCCGCCCCGGCAGCCGACGGCGGCGCCCCGGCGCCCGATGCCGCGGAGCCGCAGGACGCCGCCGAGGCGCAGCCGGAAGCCGTCGCCCCGGAGGGGACGGCCGCTGCGCCGCACCCGGAGCAGCCGCCCGCCGAGCAGATCCCCGGACAGCCGCAGCCCGTTGCCCAGGCCACCGGCGCCTTCCCCGTCGGCGTCCCGCTTCACGGCACCCCGGCCGCCGGCACCCCGATCGACGGCTGGCCCGGGAACGTGCCCGCCGGAATCGCCGTACCCGCCGACGCCGTGCCCGCCGCAGCCGAAGGCCCCGCGCCGCAGCAGCAGGACGGCGCCGAACTCGTCCAGCTCGGCGAGTCCGACGGCTCCGACGGCCAGGCCCCGTCCCAGGAGCAGCCCGAGGCCGCGCCCCAGCCCGAGGGCGCGGAGCAGGCCCCCGACGGCGCGGGCCAGGACCAGGCTCACCCCGTAAGTCAGGACGCCGCCGAGGCACCGGCCGCACCGCAGGCCGAAGCCGCCGCGGCCGACGACCGCGCCGCCACCCCCGGAGCCGAGCAGACGGCGGCGACGGCGGAGACCGGCGAGGCGGCGGACACCCCCGCAGCGACCGCGGCCGACCCCGCCGAAGCCACGGCCCCCGCCGCCCCGTCCGACCTGCCCCAGGACGGACCGGTGGACGGACCGGTGGACGACGGAACGGAGCCCGAAAGCGGCCCGCTCCAGGCCCCGGCCGCCCCGTACGACGACTCCGAACGCGCCGCCGTCCACCGCGTGATGCGCGAACGCCGAGACATCCGCAACGGCTTCCGCAGCGACCCGATCCCCAACGACGTGCTGCTGCGCGTCCTGGAGGCGGCGCACACCGCGCCGAGCGTCGGCCACTCCCAGCCCTGGGACTTCGTCGTCATCCGCTCGGACGAGACCCGTGAGCGGATGCACCAGCTCGCGACGGACCAGCGGGACGCGTACGCCAAGTCGCTGCCCAAGGCCCGCGCCAAGCAGTTCCGCGAGCTGAAGATCGAGGCCATCCTCGAAACGCCCGTCAACATCGTCGTCACCGCCGATCCCACCCGCGGCGGCCGGCACACCCTCGGCCGGCACACCCAGCCGCAGATGGCCCCGTACTCCTCCGCGCTCGCCGTGGAGAACCTCTGGCTGGCGGCCCGCGCGGAGGGCCTCGGCGTCGGCTGGGTCAGCTTCTTCGACGAGCGCGAGATGGTCCGCGCGCTGGACCTGCCCGAGCACTTGGAGGTCGTCGCCTACCTCTGCATCGGCTACGTCGACGAGTTCCCCGACGAGCCCGAGCTGATGCAGGCGGGCTGGGCCAAGCGCCGCCCGCTGTCCTGGGTCGTCCACGAAGAGACCTACGGCCGCCGCGCCCTGCCCGGCGAGGACCCGCACGACCTGCTCCAGGAGACGCTGCACGGCATCCGCCCGCTGGACGCCAAGGCGCTCGGCGAGGCGTGGGAGCGGCAGAAGCGGATGACCAAGCCCGCCGGGGCGCTGGGCATGCTGGAGATCATCTCCGCGCAGCTGTGCGGACTCTCCCGCAAGTGCCCGCCGCCCATCCCGGAGCCGGCCGCCGTCGCGATCTTCGCGGGCGACCACGGCGTGCACGCCCAGGGCGTCACTCCCTGGCCCCAGGAGGTCACCGGCCAGATGGTCGCCAACTTCCTGGGCGGCGGCGCGGTCTGCAACGCCTTCGCCAACCAGGTCGGCGCCGAGGTCTGCATCGTGGACGTCGGCGTGGCCGCCGAACTCCCCGCGACGCCCGGCCTGCTGCCCCGCAAGGTCCGCCCCGGCACCGCGGACTTCACCGCGGGCCCCGCGATGTCCCACGAGGACGTGCTCAAGGCGATCGAGGTCGGCATCGAGACGGCCCGTGACCTCGTCGCGGCCGGCAACAAGGCGCTGCTGACCGGCGAGATGGGCATCGCCAACACCACCGCTTCGGCCGCCCTGATCGCCGTCTACACCGACGCCGACCCGGTCGAGGTCACCGGCCGCGGCACCGGCATCAACGACGAGACGCACACCCGCAAGGTCGAGGTGGTCCGCCGCGCGCTGGAGCTGCACAGGCCCGACCCGGCCGACCCGATCGGCGTCCTCGCCGCGGTCGGCGGCCTGGAGCACGCGGCACTCGTCGGCCTGATCCTCGGCGGTGCCTCGCTGCGCACCCCGGTCATCCTCGACGGCGTCAGCGCGGGCGCCGCCGCCCTGGTCGCCCGCGCCATCGCCCCCGAGGCGCTGGCCGCCTGCATCGCGGGCCACCGCAGCGCCGAGCCGGGACACGTCGCGGCCCTGACCAAGCTGGGCCTGCGCCCGCTGGTCGACCTCGACCTCAGGCTCGGCGAAGGCACCGGCGCGCTGCTCGCCCTCCCCGTCGTGCAGGCCGCCGCCCGCGCCATGCACGAAGTCGCCACCTTCGACGCGGCCGGGGTGACCGAGAAGGACTGACCGGCACCGCCGCCGCAGCACCCCCGGCCCGCAGCTCTGCACGTTGCGGGCCGGGGCCTTACCCTCCACCGGTGCGCCGGGCCGCGAGCCGCAGGGATGAGCGGGTGCCCGCCCCTCGGGAGCGCTCATCTAGGCTGGCGGCCAGGATGCCCCCGCACCGGCACCCCGGCCGTACCACCCCTCACCAGCCGCTCCAGCGCCGCAGCGGCAGCCGCCGATCTCGCACCCTTCCGCATCAAGGAGCCACACCGCCATGGCCGAGCACGTCGCCGAACACGCCGCCTACCCCGTCGGACTGCGCCTGTCCGGCCGCCGCGTGGTCGTCCTCGGCGCCGGACAGGTCGCCCAGCGCCGGCTCCCCGCGCTCATCGCCGCCGGTGCCGACGTCCTGCTGATCTCCCCGTCCGCCACCCCCTCGGTCGAGGCCATGGCCGACACCGGCGAGATCAGCTGGGAGCGCCGCCGCTACCGCGCGGGCGACCTCACCGGCGCCTGGTACGCGCTGATCTCCACGGACGACCCGGAGGCCAACGCCGCCGCGTCCCAGGAGGCCGAGGACCACCGCGTGTGGTGCGTACGCTCCGACGACGCCGAGGCGGCCACCGCCTGGACCCCTGCCACCGGCCACAGCGAGGGTGTCACCGTCGCCGTGCTCACCGGCCGCGACCCGCGCCGCTCCGCCGCCGTCCGCGACGCCATCGTCGAAGGACTGCGGGACGGCACCCTCGCCGCACCGCACCACCGCAGCCGCGCCACCGGCGTCGCCCTGGTCGGCGGCGGCCCCGGCGACCCCGACCTGATCACCGTCCGCGGCCGGCGGCTGCTCGCCGAGGCCGACGTCGTCATCGCCGACCGCCTCGGCCCCCGCGACCTGCTCGCCGAACTCCCGCCGCACGTCGAGATCATCGACGCGGCCAAGATCCCCTACGGCCGCTTCATGGCCCAGGAAGCGATCAACCACGCGCTGATCGAGCACGCGAAGGCCGGCAAGGCCGTGGTCCGGCTCAAGGGCGGCGACCCGTTTGTCTTCGGCCGCGGGATGGAAGAGGCCCAGGCCCTCGCCGAGGCGGGCATTCCCTGCACGGTCGTCCCCGGCATCTCCAGCACCATCTCGGTACCCGGCGCGGCCGGCATCCCCGTCACGCACCGCGGCGTCGCCCACGAGTTCACGGTCGTCAGCGGCCACGTCGCCCCCGACGACGCGCGCTCGCTGGTGGACTGGCCCGCACTCGCCAAGCTGCGCGGCACCCTCGTCGTCCTGATGGGCGTGGAGAACAGCGGCGCCATCGCCGCCAAGCTCATCGAGCACGGCCGCCCCGCCGACACCCCAGCCGCCGTCATCCAGGAGGGCACCACCGCGGCCCAGCGCCGCGTCGACGCCACCCTCGCGACGCTCGGCGAGACGGTACGGGCCGAAGGCGTACGGCCCCCGGCGGTCATCGTCGTCGGAGACGTCGTCGCGGTCGCCTCACCTACCCGTAAGTAGCCGATTCCGTAACCGGCATTGGCACCTCGACACCGACAAGGCACTATCTCCCCGTGGCAGAAATCATCACCGTCGATGACCCGGACGACCCGCGGCTGAGCGACTACATCGGCCTCACCGACGTCGAGCTGCGGCGCCGGCGCGAGCCCGCCGATGGCCTGTTCATCGCGGAGGGCGAGAAGGTCATCAGGCGCGCAGGGCACGCCGGTTACACCATGCGCTCGATGCTTCTCTCGGCCAAGTGGGTCGACGTCATGCGCGACGTCATCGACGAGGTACCGGCCCCCGTCTACGCCGTCAGCCCGGACCTCGCCGAGCGGGTGACCGGCTACCACGTCCACCGCGGCGCGCTCGCCTCCATGCAGCGCAAACCCCTGCCCACGGCCGCCGAACTGCTCGGCGGCGCACGGCGGATCGCGGTCATGGAGGCGGTCAACGACCACACCAACATCGGGGCGATCTTCCGCAGCGCCGCCGCCCTCGGCATGGACGCCGTCCTGCTCTCCCCGGACTGCGCCGACCCGCTCTACCGGCGCTCGGTCAAGGTCTCCATGGGCGCCGTCTTCTCCGTGCCGTACGCACGGCTCGACAGCTGGCCCCGCGACCTCGCCGCCGTACGGGAGGCGGGCTTCAAGCTGCTCGCGCTGACCCCCGCGGAGCAGGCCACCGCCATCGACGAGGCCGCGCCGCACACCCTGGAGCGCGCCGCCCTGATGCTCGGCGCCGAGGGCGAAGGACTGTCCACCGGAGCGCTGCGGGCCGCCGACGAGTGGGTGCGGATCCCGATGGCGCACGGCGTGGACTCGCTCAACGTCGGCGCCGCGGCGGCCGTCGCGTTCTACGCGGTCGCCACCGGCCGCCCGAAGGACTGACCTGACGGGCGGGCCCGGACGAAGGTCAGCGGGCCCGCCAGGCGGCCGGATCCTTCGTACCGTCATCCTCCGCCGCCGGCCCGGCAGTCGGTGTGCCCGCCGCGGCGTGGGTCACCGGAACGTTTCGCTCCGTGCCAAGACCTCGGGTGGGCCCCTGACAGCCCTGCGCCGCCGCGATACCGAGCGCCACCAGCAGCGTCACCGTCACGAACACGATGATCCGCTGCCGCAGCAGCCGCCGGTCAGGACCGGGCCGCCGGCCGCCCGACCCCGTACGCACCGGGGCGCGGCGCCCCTTGCGCCCGGCAGGACCGGCGGCCGGGGCACGCCCCGAATGTGGCCCGCCTGACCGCGCGTTGCCGCCGCCGGGCGCCGACGGATGACCGGACGGCCGGGAGGGCGAACCCTCCCGCTGCGCCGGGGGTCTGGCGGCCTGCGGACGCGGCGGCGGGGTACCGGTCACCCGCCGTTCGGTGCGCTGGCGCGCGTACTCCTCGGCGCGCTGCCCGGTGGGCCGGTCGGATGGACGGCGGTCCGTACGGGCCCGGCCCGCCCCCGGACTCGGGCCGCCCGCCGCGCTCTCCGCCGGGCCCGACAGGCCGTGCGCCTCACGGGCCGCGATCTCCTTCAGCCGCAGCGAGAGGGACAGCGTGCTGGGGCGGTCCGCCGGATCCTTGGCCAGACAGGAGGCGAGCAGCGGCGCCAGCGCGTCCGGCACCCCGGCCAGTTGCGCCTCCTCGTGCACCACGCGGTAGAGCATGACCTCCGAACTGCCCTGTCCGAAGGGCGAGTCGGCGGTGCAGGCGTAGGCGAGGGTGGCACCGAGCGCGAAGATGTCCGTCGCCGGGGTGACCGCGGCCCCGCGCACCTGCTCGGGCGCGAGGAACCCGGGGGAGCCGACCGCGGTGCCGACGTGCGTCAGCGTGCTGGCGCCGGTCGCCCAGGCGATGCCGAAGTCGATGATCCGCGGCCCCTTGGGGGACAGCAGGATGTTGGACGGCTTGAGGTCGCGGTGGACCACGCCCGCGTCGTGGACGGCCAGCAGCCCCTCGGAGAGCGCGGCGCCGACCGAGGCGACCTGCGCGGGGGACAGCGGGCCCTCCTCGTTCACCTTGTCGTGCAGCGAAGGACCTGGCACGTACTGGGTGGCGAACCACGGCCGGTCCGCGTCGAGATCGGCCGCGACCAGCCGCGCCGTACAGCCGCCGCGGATCCGCCGGGCCGCCGACACCTCGCGGGCGAACCGCGAGCGGAACTCCTGATCCTCCGCCAGGTCCGGGCGGATCACCTTCAGCGCCACCCGCTGCCCGCGCTTGTCCGAGCCGAGATAGACGACGCCCATCCCGCCCGCGCCGAGCCTGCGGTGCAGCCGGAACGTGCCGACGACACGCGGGTCCTCGCGCCGGAGCCGCATCATCGCCATGTCCGTCCCCTACCTACGGTGGGGAGGCCCCACGCTGCCAACCGTCTGACGTGGCACAGCTTACGGATTGACGGCCCGCTGCGCTGAGAGGCCGCGCATGCGTCGGCACCGGGAATACCGCGGGGCGGCGGGATCCGGGCGCGGTGGCCCCGGCGCGGTCGGGCCGCGCGTCCGCCGCCCTTCGCGCGGTCCCAATCCTCGGCCCTGGAAAGGGGATTGGCGCGGGGGAGGGGCACCAGGTCAGACGCGCGCGGGGGGTCCGGAAGCCGCCCGGGAGCGCCCAAGTCCCCGTGGTGCGGGCCGGGTGCGGAGCGTGCGGAGCATGACCCGGAGGAGCGAGGGGAGTTGCGGGAGTGAGAGAAGTCACCCGCAGGGGAACCGGTGCCACCGGCCGGGAGCACGGGGCGACGGTCCGCCCGCACCGTGCGGCGCACCGAACCGCCTCGGGGTTGCCTCGGGGTCACCGCCACCCGCTCTCCAACCAGGGGAGTACACACGGCGCCCCGCCGTCATCCTCCTGGAGGCCCATCATCGGTACGACGGGCTGACGCCGGTCCGCCGCCGGTTGCCTACTGTGGAGATCAAGCGGCGGGTGGAGCACTCGTCCCCCGAGGTCAGACACCCGCCGCTGCGGATTCAGGACAGGAGTCAGGTGATGCCGGACATCCCAGGGCGTACGGGCCTCCGGGCGCAGGGGCGCAAGACCGCCGCGGCGCTCGGCCGGCAGCCCTCGGGCACCCGCCATCCCCTCGTCGCCGTGGCGATGGTGCTGCCACTGGCGATCTTCCTGGCCGTGGCGTTCGGCGGCTGGGAAGCCGTCATGACACAGGCGTCGTCCGTGGCCGGAATGCTGGGGCGCTGAGGCGTCCCGGTCCCGGGAGAGCGGCCCGGGACGGGGGACTCCGGCCGACAACCCCGTGGGGACGGGGGTACGGCGGACGGCACGAGTGGCCGGGCATCTGGGGAGATGCCCGGCCATCGGGCTTTCCCACCGCCGCCGCGGTCCGCACCCGCCGCGCGTACGATTCCGGACCGGGCCGAGCCCGGCCCGCCTTCACGCACCACGCGTCACCCCGGGGGAACGATGTCCACCACGCTGCTCGCCCGCCTGGCGGCCCTGTCCTCGGCACCCGGCCCGGGACCGGTCGCCGCCGCACCCGTACCGCCGCCCGCCCCTGAGGCCCCGGCCTCCCCTGAGACCCCGGCCTCCCCGCCCGCCCCCGAGGTGCTCGCCGACCGGCCGGACGGCACGGTCGTCCGCAGCGGCCGACGGGTGGCCAAGGCCCACGACCCCGCGTGCGCACCCCGCGACCTCGCCGCCCGCCTGCGCGTCGCCGCCCACCCCCGCCTGCACGGCATCCTCCTGACGCCCCTCCCCGTCACCGCACCCGACGGCTTCCTCACCCGCACCGATGACGGCCGCCTGCTGACCCGGTGGCCCTACGGAAGCCCCGTCCCGCCCGACGACCCCGACGCCGCCCCCTGGGAGGACGCCGCCCGCCTGCTGGCCGCGCTGCACTCCGTGGACCCGCGTCAATTGCCCGCCCCCGTACCGCCGATGCGCGGCCCGGCCAAGGCGGCCCGCGCGATGGCCAGAATGCGCGCCGCCACCACGGGCGGCCCGCTGCCCGCACCGCTGCGCGCGGCATCCGGCGCCGTCGAGCGCGCCTGGGCCCTCCTGCCGCCCTGGGCCCGCGCCGCAACGGCCGGACCGCCGCGCCCCGCGGACCGCCCGGCACTCCTGTGCCACGGCGACCTCCACCTCGGCCAACTCGTCCGCCACCCGGCCGCCACCGGCCCCTGGCTGCTGATAGACATCGACGACCTCGGCCTGGGCGACCCCGCCTGGGACCTGGCCCGCCCCGCCGCCTGGTTCGCCACCGGCCTCCTCGCGCCGGACATCTGGTCCCGCTTCCTGGCCGCCTACCGCGCGGCCGGCGGCCCCGCCGTGCCGCCCGGGGACGACCCGTGGCCCGCCCTGGAGCCGGCCGCCCGCGCGCTCACCGTGCAGACGGCCGCGCTCGCCGTCGCGAAGGCCGCCGCCGCGCCCCGCCTCCTGGACGACATCGAGACGGCGGTTCTCGACGCCTGTGCCCGAATGGCACCGGTGCCACCCGATGCGGACGGATCCGGCCCCGAACGACCTCCCCACCGCGGGAGTTCGCGCAGGCCGGACGCATCGTAGGGTGAACACCTCATCGCCGGGAGGCCGTTCCGGCGGTGCCGAAACGAGCAGTGATGGATAACGGGAGTTGAGCCGACGATGCAGTGCCCCAAGTGCCATGCACCGATGCATACGTACAACCGCAACGGCGTCCAGATCGAGCAGTGCGCCGGCTGCCGGGGGATCTTCCTGGACTACGGGGAGCTGGAGTCGCTGACCCGCCTGGAGTCCCAGTGGGTCCAGCAGGCCCCGCCGCCGCCCGCCCCGCAGGCGTACCCGGCGGCCCCCGCCTGGGGAGCACCGCACCAGGGCCACCACGGCGCCCACCACGGTCACCACGGCCATCACCGCAGCTTCGGCCGGATGCTCTTCTCCTCCTGAAACAGCCGGACAACGACCGAGGGCCGGAGCGATGTGCTCCGGCCCTCGGTCGTACGGTGTGGACGATACTGGGATTGAACCAGTGACCTCTTCCGTGTCAGGGAAGCGCTCTCCCGCTGAGCTAATCGTCCTCGGGACCACGGATCTCGATGATCTCCGTGGGGTGTTGCGGTGCTGCGTGCGCGATACTGGGATTGAACCAGTGACCTCTTCCGTGTCAGGGAAGCGCTCTCCCGCTGAGCTAATCGCGCGGGACGGATACCCGTTGTGCGGGGATCCAGTGGACGATACTGGGATTGAACCAGTGACCTCTTCCGTGTCAGGGAAGCGCTCTCCCGCTGAGCTAATCGTCCTTGGAGGTGGAGACGGGATTTGAACCCGTGTAGACGGCTTTGCAGGCCGTTGCCTCGCCTCTCGGCCACTCCACCAGGAGTGCAGGGGTTCGGGAAGATCCCCCAACATCGAGCGGACGACGAGACTCGAACTCGCGACATCCACCTTGGCAAGGTGGTGCTCTACCAACTGAGCTACGTCCGCAGGTGACTCTCCCAGACTACGTCGGGAAGCTACCGGGCCTCCGGGGCGCTTTCGCGTCCCGGCGACGTGTTGAACTCTAGCGGATTCCGGGGCCAGTACAAAAACGCGTTTGTGCAGCGTGCTGCGCTGCTCGCTCGGCCACGGCGGCGACCGGGCCCCCGCCATAGACTCATTGACGTGCGCGACCTACCTCCCGTGGCCCGCTTCGGCGGCCTGATAGCCACCGATCTGCGAGACGTCACCAGCGACCCCGCCGCCCTGGATTCCAGCGGCTGGTGGGCCGTGGTGGCCGGATTCGAAGGGGAGGTGGTCTGTGCGCGCTTCGCCGATGTCCGCCCCGCGACCCCGGCGGACGCCCCGGACCCCGCACGCTGGAGCGGCCCTGCGACCGGCGCCTGGCACAGCTCCCTGGACCGCGACTCCTATACCGCCGGCGTGCGGCGGGTACGCGCACACATAGCGGCGGGCGATGTCTACCAGGTGAACCTCTGCCGGGTGCTGAGCGCGCCGCTGCCCGACCCGGACCGTTCCGACGTCGACGCGCTGACCGCGCTGCTGGCCCACGGCAACCCCGCCCCGTACGCGGGCACGATCCGGCTGCCCGCCCACGGCGTCGAGGTCGCCACCGCATCCCCCGAGCTGTATCTGCGGCGTACGGGACGCACCGTCGACTCCGGGCCCATCAAGGGGACCGGCAGGACCGCCGCCGATCTGTCGGACAAGGACCGGGCGGAGAACGTGATGATCGTCGACCTGGTCCGCAACGACCTCGGCCGGGTCTGCGCCACCGGCACCGTCACCGTCCCCGCCCTGTGCGCCGCCGAGGAGCACCCCGGGCTCGTCCACCTCGTCTCGACCGTGCGCGGTGATCTCGCCGACGCGCACGAGAAGACCGCCTGGGCCGACCTGCTCACCGCCACCTTCCCGCCGGGCTCGGTCACCGGCGCACCCAAGGAGAGTGCGCTGCGGATCATCGGCGAGCTGGAGCGGGCGCCCCGCGGCCCGTACTGCGGCGGCATCGGCTGGGTCGACGCGGACCGCGGCACCGGCGAGCTGGCCGTCGGCATCCGCACCTTCTGGATCGACCGCACGGACCCCGGCGGCCCCGCCCTGCGCTTCGGCGCGGGCGCCGGGATCATCTGGGACTCCGACCCCGTACGGGAGTGGGCGGAAACCGAACTGAAGGCGCACCGGCTGCTCGCGGTAGCGTCGGGCCGGCACGGCACGAGCGGAGGGGAACAGCGATGAGGATCTGGTTCGACGGAGCACTGCGGGACGCCGACAGCGCCCGGGTATCGGTCTTCGACCACGGCCTGACGGTCGGCGACGGAGTCTTCGAGACCCTCAAGGCCGAGCAGGGCCGCGCCTTCGCCCTCACCCGCCACCTGGAGCGTCTCGTCACCTCCGCGCGCGGCCTCGGCCTGCCCGCACCCGACATCGACGAGGTCCGCCGCGGCTGCGCCGCCGTCCTGGAGGCCAACCCCATGGCGTTCGGCCGGCTGCGGATCACCTACACCGGCGGCGATTCCCCGCTCGGCTCGGACCGCGGCGACGCCGGTACGACCCTGGTCATCGCGCTCGCCGAGGCCACCCGCAGGTCCGACACCGCGTCCGCCGTCACGGTCCCCTGGACCCGCAACGAACGCGGCGCGCTCACCGGCCTCAAGGCCACCTCGTACGGCGAGAACGTCATCGCGCTCGCCCGCGCCCGTGAACAGGGCGCGTCCGAGGCGCTGTTCGGCAACACCGTAGGCGCGCTCTGCGAGGGCAGCGGATCCAACGTCTTCGTCGTCATCGACGGCGAACTGCACACCCCGCCGCTGACATCGGGCTGCCTCCCGGGCATCACCCGTGCCCTCACCGTCTCCTGGACGGGCGCCGAGGAGACCGATCTGCCGCTGGACGTCCTGGAGCGCGCCGACGAGATCTTCCTGACCTCATCGCTGCGCGACATCCAGGCCGTCACCCGGATCGACGGCCGCCAACTCGCCGCCGTACCGGGCCCGGTGACGGCGAAAGCCATGCGGGTCTTCGCCGAGCGGACGGCAGCCGACTTCGATCCGCGGTGATGACGGCCGGTGGCAGGGGCGAGTAGAAAGTCCTTGTGACCACAACGCTGCGCCCCGCGGGGCCGGACGACCGAAGCGATGACGGACACCGTTCCCGTACCTACGACGTCTGCGTCAACTCCCGCCGGGTCGGCGGGATCCGGCTGACCACGGACCCGCTCTTCGGTCCCGCCGCCGGGCGGATGGCGGGCCTGGAGATCGACCCGCCCGACCGGCACCGCGGCCGGGCCACGGTCGCCGCGCTGGCCGCCGAGGAAGTGCTGCGCGGCTGGGGCTGCCGGCGGATCGAACTGACCGTCCCCGCCGATGCGCGGGCCGCACTGGGCCTCGCCGCGGCGCTCGGGTACACCGAGCGCAGCAGCCGGCTGGCCAAACCCGTCACCACCGCACCGCAGTTGCCCGCAGGCAGCACGGACCTGCCGCTGTCCGAAGCCGCGTACCCGGCCTGGCGCGAGGCCGCCGTCGCGGCCCGTACCCGCCATCTCGCGCAGCAGGGAATGCCGCCTGAGTGCGCCGCGCGCACCGCGGCCGACGGGCACCGTGCGATGCTCCCGCTGGGCGCCGCGACGCCGGACCACGCCCTGCGGATCCTCGTCCACGACGGTACGGAGGCGGGGCACGTCTGGGTCGCCCTGCGGATGCCGGGGCACCCCGGTGGCTACGTCGTCGACGTGCGGGTCGGCGAGGGGCACCGGGGGCGCGGCCACGGCCGCACCCTGATGGGCATCGCCGAACGGGAGTGCCTGGCCGCCGGGCGGCCCGTACTCGGCCTCACCGTCCACTCCGGCAACGCCCCGGCCGCCGGCCTGTGCGCGGCACTGGGCTACCGGCCCACCGCCCACCTCCTGCACAAGCCGATCCTGTGACGCCGGGCCGCTGACCGGTCCGCCCCGGGCGGCTCAGCTCTCCCCGGCCGCCAGCCGGTCGGCGATCTCCTCGATGCGGGCGCGCAGGCCCTCCTGGCTCTGTCCGCCGTCGAGCCGCTGCCCGTCGATCACGTACGTCGGGGTGCCGGTGACACCGATCGCCTTGCCCTCGGCCTGGTCGGCGTCGACGATCAGCAGATGCCGGCCGTCGATCAGCGCGGTGTCCATCTCGTCGGCGTCCAGGCCGAGGCCGCCCGCGATCTCCAGCAGCAGCCGCTCGCCCGACCTGCCCAGCTCCTCGGCACGCGCCAGCACCGCCTCGGCGAACGGCCATCCCTGGCCCTGGGCCATGGCCTCCTCTGCCGCCTGGGCCGCGGCGTAGGCGTGCTTGTGCTTCTCCAGCGGGAAGTGCCGCAGCCGGATCTCCAGCCGGTCGCCGTAGCGCTCGCGCAGGGCGCGCAGATCGTCCAGGGCGGCGTGGCAGTCGGGACACTGCAGTTCGCACCACACGTCGAGGACGGCGGGCGCGGTACGGGTGGGGCCGGAGGCGGCGGAGTCGTTCATGCGGCCAGTCTTCCAGCCCGCCCGGAGGGCCGGGCGACGGGACCTGCGGACGACCGCAACCCGGAGATCTCCCTGAGGCCGGACCCGAACATGGCCCCGCGCACACCGGACAAGGCAGGATGGAGACAGGAGCGCACCGTGCGCTCCACGTCCAACGGCAGGAGAACCCGATGCTGACGTCGACCGTATGCGCCGCGGTGTCGGCGGCGGGCCTGGGTATTGCCGCGCTGACGGCCTACCGCAAGCGCTTCCTGGCCGCGACGCGCATCGCGGCCTTCGCCCTCATCCCCGTCGGCCTGGCGATGACCGGCATCATCGACTGGGTCACCAACATCATCTTCAAGCCCATGGTCTGGGCCGGCTTCGGTGTGCTGGCGCTCTCGGTCGTGCTGTTCATGATCGGCCGCTTCACGGAGCGCCGCAGGGGCGGGATCGGCAGCCGCAAGGAGCGCAGGGCCGCCACGGCCGCCCGCCCCGAAGCGGTGGCACCGGCCGCATCGGCCCCCTCGCTCGGCGCCGGCCGCACGGCGTCGCAGCCGTCCGCCGACGCAGGGAAGAAGGGCAGGTCCAGTGCACCCAAGGATGACTTCTCGGACATCGAAGCGATCCTGAAAAAGCACGGGATCTGATGAACTCCCGCTGCTGAGAGGCATCTTGGGCGAACCCGCCCGTCCGTCTGCGCCATCATCGGCGCGAGATGAACGATGAGTGCGTCCTGGCCCGGGACGATGCCCCGGCCCCCGAACCGCGCGGCTGTCTTTTCGCGCTGTCCCAGCCACCCCTGATGCTCTTCCTGAGCGTCATCGGCTTCCTGCTCCTGCTAGGCGCCGTGCACGACCTCTTCCTCCTGTGAGCCGCAGGACACGGTCGGCAGACGCGCCGGAAACGCGGGACATACGCAGCGGGCATCCCTGGCCCCTGCGCCGGTCGAAACGGCGGCCCGCCCCGGAGGGCGCAGCCGTTCAGCCCGCGGCCTCACGCCGCCGCGCCCGGTACGCCGCGACGTGCAGCCGGTTGCCGCAGGTACGGCTGTCGCAGTAGCGCCGCGAGCGGTTGCGCGACAGGTCGACGAAGGCGTTCGGGCAGTCCGGCGCCTCGCAGTACCGCAGCCGCTCCCGCTCACCGGCCACGACGAGGAAGGCCAGCGCCATCCCGCCGTCGGCCGCGAGGTGGTCGGCGACCGAGGCGCCCGGCGCGAAGTAGTGGACGTGCCAGTCGTAGCCGTCGTGGTCGGTCAGCTGCGGCGTGGTGCCCGCCGATGCCACCAGCGCGTTCAGCAGCTCCACCGCGCTGCGGTCGTCGGCGGCGGCGAAGACCTGCGCGAAGCGCGCACGGACGGCACGCACATCGGCCAGATCGCCGGAGCCGAGCGCACCGACCCCGCTGACGTTGTTGCGGCCCAGGAAGTCCTGGAGGGCGGCGAGGTCGGCCAGGCTGTCCGGAGCGGCGGGCCCTTCGCCTTCCGGCGCGGAGTTCAGCAGGTCGACGACCGCGTCGAGCGCGCACCGGGTGTCATGGGTGATCATCACGGTTCCGCTCCCAGGCCGGGTGGGGCGGACGGGTACCGCCCCGGGGTCCTTGCCGAATGGTCGCCGACTCTAGCGCGTCGAACAAGCTTCGGCGCCGCCTCCGCGGTGGGTCCGCGGCGACGGCGCCGAAGTGTGCCGTATGAACTTGTCGGTCCTGCGGCGTCTCCCCGAGTCGGACGCCGCAGAAGGTGAGCGGATCTTGCGGTGGGTTGCTGTGGTGCGCCTCAGCTCTCCGCGAGGATGTGGGAGAGCTCCGTGTCGAGATCGAAGTGCCGATGTTCCGTACCGGGAGGCACGGCGGCATCGGTCCTTTTGAGGAACGATTCGAGGGCCCTCGCGGGCGCCTCCAGGAGGGCTTCGCCTTCCGGTGAGCTCAGGGCGATGCAGACCACGCCCTGACCGTGGCTCCGGGACGGCCAGACACGGACGTCTCCGGTGCCGGTGGGCCGGTGCAGGCCCTCGGCGAGGAGGTCGCGGGCGAAAACCCACTCCACGGTCTCCTCGGCTCCGGTATGGAAGGTGGCATGCACGGCATAGGGATCGGCCGTGTCATACCGCAGGCCCGCGGGTACAGGCAGTGAGGACTCGCTCGACACAACGAGGCGCAGGTGCAGCTCGCAGCTGACCGTGGTGTTCATAAGCGCCAGGGCCTTTCGCTCAGTGTGCGCTCGGGGATTCGCACGTCGGCGAAATCGACATGCCACCTACGGTGCCGTTGTAAACCCCTCTGACGGTTTTGGGTGGCTTCAGGTACCTCTTCCGGCGGATTGCGGGATCGTCCTCAGTGGTAATTCCGGCGGAGTGGCACGGTCCGGTAAGTTTGACGCTATGAATACGGAGAGTAACGGGGGGTCGGAGGGCAGCGAAGGAGGCGCGACGTCGGTGGGGAAGCCGCTCGGATCCAGGGCGCCGCACTTCATCAAGCGCTCCCGGCCGCTGCACGTGAGCTGGCAGGCGGGGGTCTTCGTCGTCGGCCTCGCGGTGGTGGCCGTCGGCGTGGTGATGCTCCCGCTGCCGGGCCCCGGCTGGCTGGTGATCTTCGCCGGTATGGCGATCTGGGCGACGGAGTTCGTCTGGGCCCAGTTGGTGCTGCGCTGGACCAAGCGCAAGGTGACCGAAGCGGCACACAAGGCGCTCGACCCGAAGGTGCGCCGCCGCAACATCATTCTCACGTCCGTCGGCGTGGTGATCATCGCGGTGCTGCTGGCGGTGTACGTGGCCAAGTTCGGCTTCGCGATGCCGTGGAACATCGACGAATGATCCCCTGGTGGTCACAAGTGCCCGTCGACGTGGGGTAATGTTGGCGGCGCGCCGGGCGATTAGCTCAGTGGGAGAGCGCTTCGTTCACACCGAAGAGGTCACTGGTTCGAACCCAGTATCGCCCACCCCGGCCGAAGGTCCGGAGGCTTCAAGCCTCCGGACCTTCGTGGTTGTTGGGCATTCAGGGCCCTCGGAGCGGCACACTGGCACCATGCCTCACCGGCCACGCGCACCACATCGCTACCGCTTCCGCAGCGTGTGGCTCCTCCAGGCCCCGCCCGCCGTCGTCTACGCGGTCCTCGAACGCGTCGAGAGCTATCCCCACTGGTGGCCGCAGGTGCGGTCGGTCGACCGGATCGACGCGCACAGCGGCACCGCCAGGTTCCGCTCACTGCTGCCGTACGACCTCGACGTGATCGCCAGGGAAGGCGTACGGGATCCGCGCGCCGGGGTGCTGGAGGTGACGCTGGAAGGCGACATGGAGGGCTGGGTGCGCTGGCGGGTCGAGCCGCGGGGCGGCGGGACACGGGTCGTCTTCGAGCAGGAGGTGGAGCTGCGCAAGCCCCTGCTGAGGCGGTTGGCGGTGCCGGGGCGCCCGCTGTTCGTGCTCAACCACGCGCTGATGATGCGCGGTGGCCGGCGCGGTCTCGCCGCCTGGCTGGCCCGCTGAGCAGGGCCGCGGTCGCGACGCGGGGTGACCGGCTGCGGGGCCGCCCGCAGCCGGATCGCGTAGGAATTTGATGGAAGGCAGTGGCGGCCTGTATTGTTCAGGTCGTTCGCGAGGGAAACCCCGCAGACACCCGGGCGATTAGCTCAGTGGGAGAGCGCTTCGTTCACACCGAAGAGGTCACTGGTTCGAACCCAGTATCGCCCACCGGGATCAAGGGCCGGTCCGTCAATTGACGGACCGGCCCTTTTCGTTGAGATCCTTTTCCGGGCCCGGTGATTTCCCCGGGATTTCCCTGAGGCAGCATCAGAATTCAGGCGGCGGCGGGCAGCTCGGGCCGTATCGGCCAATGCGGATCGACGGGTTCGGGTTTTCCGCTGCGTGCGAACCACGCCTGGAGACCGCGTGCCTGGGCCGCGTACCACTTCGTCTGGAGGGTGTGCAGCGCGCTCGGTTGCAGCTGGTCGAGGCGTTGGGCGAAGCGCTGGCCCAGAGTCCGCACCACGTGCAGCGCCGCCAGCGCGTCGGCGGCTGCCTCGTGCGCGCCCTCCAGCTCGACCTCGTAGTGCGCGCACAGGTCGGTCAGGGTGCGGCGACCCTTGCGGTAGCGGTCCAGGTGCTTGTCCAGGACCCGTGGATCGAGGACGTGCAGCGGCTGCGTGCCCAGGTAGGCGGCCAGGGAACTGGCGCGGTGCCGCTTCAACTCGCGGTCCAGCAGCGTGAGATCGAACGGGGCGTTCATCACCACCAGCGGCCGGCCTGCCAGTGCCTGCGCGGCCAGCGCCTTGGCGATCTCCTCCAGGACCGGCGACGGCCAACGGCCGCTGCGCGCGAGGTGGCCGGCCGTCAGGCCGTGGACCGCCGTCGCCGCTTCGGGTATCTCCACGCCGGGGTTGATCAGCCACCGGGTGACGCGCGGCGCGGAGCGCGGGGTCTCCTGGACCACCAGCGCCGCGGAGACGACGCGGTCGGTCTCGACGTCCACGCCGGTCGTCTCGGTGTCGAAGGAAGCCAGCGGACCCTCATACCAGCACGGCATCGTCCCAACTCCTCGCGCTCGTACGACAGCTGACGGGACACCTCGCCCGAGCTGGTGATACCCGTCCCATGGTGTTGTCGAACCATCTTTGTTTGCCGACCGCTTGCCGCGGAGACAACCAGAGGGACGGGCCGCGGCGATCCGTACGGCCGTCTCCCGTCACTCGCGGACCCCACTCGATCGGCACAGCCCGGAAGGCACTTGAGCGATGACGCTCGCGCAGCCCGAACCGGGCGGGCTGCTGCCGCAGCGGACCACACCGCAGCGCGGCGGACTCGCCATGACGGCCTGCATGGAGACTCTCCAGGTGGGCTATCTGCACGTGATCGCCGCCGCCTCCGGGTGCTCGCCGGCGCAGCCCTTCCCGGACAACGGAATCGACTGGCACGTCAGCCATGGCGCGCCCGGACACACCGTCGACGACGAGGTCACCATCAAGGTGCAGCTGAAATGCACCTACCAGACGGCGCCGCACCCGCCGGGCCGCACCTTCGGCTTCACGCTCGACAACGACCATCTGGTGAAGCTGGCCCGTACGCCCGTCGCGGTGCACAAGATCCTGGTCGTGATGCTGGCGCCGCGCGGCCGTGACGACTGGCTGCGGGCCGGGCACGACTGCCTCGAACTGCGGCACTGCTGCTACTGGATCAACCTGGCCGGCCACCCCGTGACCGGCAGGCGCAGGACCACCGTGCGGATCCCGACCGCGCGGATCTTCGACGACCGCGCGCTCTGCGACATCATGACGCGGGTCGGGGCGGGAGGGAGACCCTGATGCACCGGCCGACCGACGACCACGACACGAGGTACCCGGCGGGCGCGCTCCCGGCGTACCCGGATCCGGCCGGGCTGGATCCGGCGGTGCTCGGCGCCCTGCTGGCCCGGCACGGCTGGCACCGCCGCGGCGGCGCCGCCGGCCGCTACGCGCGCTGGACGCCGCCCGGCGGGGGCTCGGGGACGAGCCTGCTGGTGCCGCAGGACGGCCGGTTCCCCGACAGCGCGGAACTGCTGGCCGAGGCGCTGGCCGCGCTGGCGCAGAGCGCGGCGCCGTCCGCCCGCGACGTCCTGCTGGGCCTGGCGACGCCCAGCGACGAGGTGCGCTGGGCGCGCGAGATCCCCGACGACGGATCGGGGGCCGCGCGCTGGGTGGCCCAGGAGCAACTGCGCGGCGCGGCCCGCGCGATGCTGGTCGCGGGCGCGCTCGGCACCTTCGCCCGCGCCGGGTACTACGGCTCGCGGTACAAGCGCCAGGCCGAGCGGTTCCTGGGCGAGGTGCTGGTGGGTCCGGCGTCGGCGGGGCGCAGGCTCACCGCGTTCGTACCGGTGACGGCCGGGCGCGGCGCGGTTGCCGGGCTGCAACGGGCGCTGCACGCGACCCGCGACGCCACCGACTACCAGCGGGCCACCGGCCGCATGGAGGCGTTCGACGCGGCCATCGGGCTCGGGGTCTGCCACGAACTGGCGCAGGCGCTGATCGCGCTGATCAGGGACGCGGAGGGGCTGCGGATCGCCGTGGACTGGTCGCCGGGCGCGGGACCGCCCGCCGGCTGCCCGGCCCGTCCCGAGCCGGTGGAGTTCTCGCCCGGTGACCTGCCGGCGTTGCAGCGCGCCGCGCAGCGCTACGTACGGGACGAGCCGTCGCTGCCCGTACGGGTGACCGGCGCGGTGGTGCGGCTGCGCAGGGAGCGGCCGGGCGGTGGCGCGGTGCGGCTGCGGGTGCTCACCGGGGCGGACGTGGTGCAGGTGCGGGTCGCGCTGGGGGAGGAGGATTACCGGATCGCGGGGCACGCGCATCTGGTGGGGCTGCCGATCCGGGTCAGCGGCCGGCTGGAGAGCCGGGGCGGGTTCCGGCGGATCACCGGGGCGTGCGACGTCACCCCGGTGCAGGTCGACCAGGCGGAGCGGGACCGGCTGCTGAAGTCGCTCCAGGGGAACTTCGGCTCCTTCGAGGAGGCGTGCGGCGGGCCGCCGGCGGAGGAGTGAGCGGCGGGGGAGCGGCGGGGTGTGAGGTCACCGGCACAAACCGTTTCGCGGTCCGGTCCATCGGCTCGGTACGATTCTGCTGCGCAGCGACCGCTGTCGCGCAGGAGACATGAGTCAGGAGAGACCGGTGTCAGACGTCCGTGTGACCGTCCAACGCGATTCCGAGCGGGAAGAACGCGTGGTGACCACGGGGACTACGGCCGCCGACCTCTTCCAGGGTGAGCGCAGCGTCGTCGCCGCGCGGGTGGCCGGGGAGCTGAAGGACCTGGCGTACGAGGTGGCCGACGGCGAGGTCGTCGAGCCCGTCGAGATCACCTCCGACGACGGCCTGAACATCCTGCGGCACTCCACCGCGCACGTGATGGCGCAGGCCGTCCAGGAGCTGTTCCCGGAGGCCAAGCTCGGTATCGGCCCGCCGATCAAGGACGGCTTCTACTACGACTTCGACGTCGAGACCCCGTTCCACCCGGACGACCTCAAGCGCATCGAGAAGAAGATGCAGGAGATCCAGAAGCGCGGCCAGAAGTTCGCCCGCCGGGTCACCACCGACGAGGACGCCCGCGTCGAGCTGGCGGACGAGCCGTACAAGATCGAGCTGATCGGCCTCAAGGGTTCCGCCGCCGATGCCGCAGAGGGCGCGTCGGCCGAGGTCGGCGCCGGCGAGCTGACCATCTACGACAACCTCGACGCGAAGACCGGCGAGCTGTGCTGGAAGGACCTGTGCCGCGGCCCGCACCTGCCCAGCACCCGCGCCATCCCGGCGTTCAAGCTGATGCGGTCGGCCGCCGCCTACTGGCGCGGCAGCGAGAAGAACAAGCAGCTCCAGCGGATCTACGGCACCGCCTGGCCCACCAAGGACGAGCTGAAGGCCCACCTGGAGTTCCTCGCCGAGGCCGAGAAGCGCGACCACCGCAAGCTGGGCGCCGAGCTCGACCTGTTCTCCATCCCGGAGGAGATCGGTTCCGGCCTCGCGGTCTTCCACCCCAAGGGCGGCATCATCCGCCGCACCATGGAGGACTACTCCCGCAGGCGGCACGAGGAGTCGGGGTACGAGTTCGTCTACACCCCGCACGCCACCAAGGGGAAGCTGTTCGAGAAGTCCGGCCACCTGGACTGGTACGCCGACGGCATGTACCCGCCCATGGAGCTGGACGAGGGCACGGACTACTACCTCAAGCCCATGAACTGCCCGATGCACAACCTCATCTTCGACGCGCGCGGCCGTTCCTACCGTGAACTCCCCCTGCGCCTCTTCGAGTTCGGGACGGTCTACCGCTACGAGAAGTCCGGCGTGGTGCACGGCCTGACCCGGGCCCGCGGCTTCACCCAGGACGACGCGCACATCTACTGCACCAAGGAGCAGATGGCGGACGAGCTGGACTCGACGCTCACCTTCGTGCTCGACCTGCTGCGCGACTACGGCCTGAACGACTTCTACCTGGAGCTGTCCACCAAGGATCCGGAGAAGTTCGTCGGCTCGGACGAGGTCTGGGAAGAGGCCACCGAGACGCTGCGCAAGGTCGCCGAGAAGCAGGGGCTGCCGCTGGTCCCGGACCCGGGCGGCGCCGCGTTCTACGGCCCGAAGATCTCGGTGCAGGCGAAGGATGCCATCGGCAGGACCTGGCAGATGTCGACCGTGCAGCTGGACTTCAACCTCCCGGAGCGGTTCGACCTGGAGTACACCGCGGCGGACGGTTCGAAGCAGCGGCCCGTCATGATCCACCGCGCGCTGTTCGGTTCCATCGAGCGGTTCTTCGCGGTCCTGCTGGAGCACTACGCGGGCGCGTTCCCGGTCTGGCTGGCCCCGGTGCAGGCGACCGGCATCCCGATCGGCGACGCGCACGTGCCCTACCTCCAGGAGTTCGCCGCCGAGGCGCGTGCCAAGGGGCTGCGGATCGACGTCGACTCGTCGTCGGACCGGATGCAGAAGAAGATCAGGAACGCCCAGCGCAGCAAGGTGCCTTTCATGATCATCGCCGGTGATGAGGACGTCGCGAACGGCGCGGTCTCCTTCCGTTACCGCGACGGATCGCAGAAGAACGGCATTCCGCGTGACGAGGCGATCACGGAGATCCTGGACGCGGTGGAGCGCCGGGTTCAGGTGTGACCCCGGCCGCTCGCTGAGCAACGGTCTGGCCCCGGCACGCGACACCGCGTGCCGGGGCCAGACCGTTTCCGCTCAGCCCTCGCCCTCCTGCCGGAAGCGGCGCACCAGCCAGGACGAGAACGAGCCGACGCGGCTTCGCCCAGGGTGCGGATGTGGCTGCCGGGCGCATGGCGCTCGTCGTGCAGCACGGTCGGCGCGGCGGCGAAGCCCAGCAGCAGGGAGGCGAGGCCGGTGTACGCCATGACCCGGGCCTCCAGGGCGAGCTGCGGCCGGCTCCGGTTCCGGCACATCCGGTCGTGCAGTTCGACCAGGCGCAGCGGTCGCAGCAGCGGCAGAACGGTCACGACCAGATCCAGCCAGCGGGTGCGCACGAAGCGCCGGCGGTCGGGGCTGAACGCCAGCCGCGCCAGGTACTCCACCACGAAGGTCGCCCAGCTGACGACGGTGACGACCGCCCACAGTTCCAGCCAGCCGGGGGAGAGGCCGGGCATCAGGACCCGGACCGCGTAGGCGGTCAGGAAGAGCAGCGACGCGGCCAGGAGATATGGATCGACGCGCCCTTCCCAGGTCCGCAGCCGCTCTTCCCTGTCCATCGGCTCAGCATCGGGGAGCGGGCGGCGGAGTGTGCCCCAGCGACACGCCCAGAGCCTGTGACGCCATATGCTGGCCCGTATGACAAGCGAGCCGGAGCAGCAGATCGGAGTCGGGACACAGGACGCCTTCCAGCGCCTGTGGACGCCCCACCGGATGGCCTACATCCAGGGGGAGAACAAACCGAGCGGCCCGGGGGCCGCGGACGGCTGTCCTTTCTGCACGATTCCCGCGAAGTCGGACGAGGACGGCCTCGTGATCGCGCGCGGCGAGCATGTCTACGCGGTGCTGAACCTCTATCCGTACAACGGCGGCCACCTCATGGTCGTCCCGTTCCGGCACGTCGCCGACTACACCGAGCTGGACGCCGCCGAGACGGCTGAGCTGGCCGAGCTGACGAAGCGGGCGATGACCGCGCTGCGTACCGCTTCCGGGGCGCACGGTTTCAATATCGGGATGAACCAGGGCACGGTCGCAGGCGCCGGCATCGCGGCCCATCTCCATCAGCACGTCGTACCGCGCTGGGGCGGCGACACCAACTTCATGCCGGTGGTCGGCCACACCAAGGTGCTGCCCCAACTCCTCGCGGACACCCGGGCGATGCTCGCCGACGCCTGGCCGTCCTGAGGCGGGTGCGGGCCGCCGGATACGGAGTACGCCGGCGCGTGCGGGGAGCGACACGCACTCCTAAGGGCTGGGTGAATTGCACCATTTCGGGCGGTCTGCGCCTGTAATGGGGCGGTGACTTTCTCAGACCGTCGCTCCGTGCTGCGCGCGGTCGCGTCCGCCGCTGCCGCCGGCGCGTTCGCTGCGGCCTGCGCCCCGGCCCGTACGGACTCCGCGACCGTACGGGCCTCCGGTGGCACGCCGACAGGATCCGCGCACTCCGCCACCCCGCCGCACCCGGCCCATGCCGCCCGGCCGCCCACCAGGGCGCCGGGCCTGCCCGTGCAGATCGCCCACGGGCCCCGGGACGGGCACGCGGTCGCGCTGACCTTCCACGGCCGCGGCGACCCCAGGACGGCCACCGCGCTGCTGTCCGAGGCCGAGCGGGCCGGCGCCCACGTCACCGTGCTCGCCATCGGCGACTGGCTCGACGAGCAGCCCCGGATGGCCCGCCGGATCCTTGACGGTGGCCATGAGCTGGGCAATCACACCCTGCACCACCGCAACATCTGCGCCCTGGCCGAGGCCGACGCCTACGCCGAGATCACCGGCTGCGCCGAGCGGCTGCGCAAGCTCACCGGCAGCATCGGCAGCTGGTTCCGCCCCTCGCAGACCCAGTACGCCACCGACCTGGTGACCCGGCTGGCCCGCAGGGCCGGCTACCCCCACGTCCTCTCGTACGACGTGGACTCCCGTGACGCCGACGACCCCGGTGCGCCGGCCGTCCGGCGCGCGGTGCTGGACGGCGCCCGTCCCGGCTCCGTCGTCAGCCTCCACCTCGGGCATCCCGGCACGGTCGCCGCGCTGCCCCCGATCCTCGACGGCCTGCGCCGGCGCGGTCTGCGCGCGGTGACGACAACGGAGCTGGTGACCTGATGGCTGAGCGGATTCCTGCCCATGACCGCACGACGTCCCTGACCCTGCGCAGGGCCGCACCGGCGGCCCTGATGTGCGCCCTGCTGGCGGCCGGCTGCGGTGCCGGGGGCGACGGGGCGGACACCGCGGCGCACAGCCCGCAGCCGGCCAGGCCCTCGCCGGTGCGGGCCGCGGCGTCCGATCTGCCCGGGATGCCGCCGCCGCTCGACCGGCACGACCTCTACGCGGCGGACCGGCCCGGCAGGCTGGCGCCGCAGGTCAAGGACTTCCCGTCGCGGATCTACGTACCGAATACGCTGTCCGACACGGTCAGCGTCATCGACCCCAGGACGTACAAGGTCATCCGGACGATCCCGGTGGGCGTCCAGCCGCAGCACGTCGTGCCCTCCTGGGACATGAAGACCCTGTGGGTCAACAATGACCGCGGCCACAGCCTGACCCCGATCGACCCCGAGACCGGCAAGGCCGGGAAGACCGTCGCGGTGCACGACCCGTACAACCTCTACTTCACGCCCAACGGGAAGTACGCGATCGTGATGGCGTCGATGGACCGGGAGTTGGTCTTCCGCGACCCGCACACCATGAAGGTCCGCAAGACCGTGCCGGTGACCTGCGCCGGCGTCAATCACGCCGACTTCTCGGCGGACGGCAGGTACTTCATCGTCTCCTGTGAGTTCTCCGGCGAACTCCTCAAGGTCGACACCGAGAAGATGAAGGTGACCGGCCGGCAGAAGCTGCCGTTCGACGGCGCGATGCCGCAGGACGTGAAGATCTCCCCGGACGGCAGGACCTGGTACATCGCGGACATGGCGGCCGACGGGGTGTGGGTACTCAACGGCGACACCTTCGCCCGGCCCGAGCTGCTGCCCACCGGCAAGGGCGCCCACGGCCTCTACGTCAGCCGTGACTCCAAGAACATGTACATCACCAACCGCGGCGAGGGATCCGTCTCGCTCCTCGACTTCACGACCCGCCGCCTCACCGGCAAATGGCACATCCGCGGCGGCGGCAGCCCCGACATGGGCGGTGTCTCCAGCGACGGCAAGGTGCTCTGGCTGTCCGGCCGTTACCACTCAGAGGTCTACGCGCTCGACACCCGTACGGGTAAGACCCTGGCGAAGATCCCGGTCGGCAACGGCCCGCACGGCCTGGCCGTCTACCCGCAGCCCGGCCGCTACTCGCTCGGGCACACGGGGATCTTCCGTTAGGACGTACGGCCCGTCGCCGAGGCGAAGCCCAGCCAGGTGTGCCGGTTGCCCGCCCAGCACCAGCCGACCTTGGGGGCGTTGCGGCGCTCGCGGCCGTCCCGACCGGTGCCGTTGCTGATCCAGATCGCCGGGGTGCGGGCGTCCAGGGTGCCGTTCGCCTTGCGCAGCCGGGAGCCGATGGTCATGAAGCAGTGGTTGCGCTCCAGGGCGGCCGGCTGTTGCAGCACCCAGTGGATGCCCTCGGCGAGCAGCAGTGGGGTGCGGGCTTCCGCGGTGAGGGCGGGCAGCGCTTCGTTCGGGCTCCGGTTGGCCAGATGGTCGCCGCGGTCGAGGCCGGTGAGGAGGTAGAGGGGGGTGCCGGGCAGCTCGATGGTGTCGAGCGGGGCGAAGCGGTCGGCATCGGGCATGTCGGTGACGAGGAAGCCGGGCCTGCCGTCGTGGCGGAGCAGCGGCGCGAGGGCGGAGGCCGGGGCGAGCTCCGGGTGGACGACGAGCAGGCCGCCGCGCTCGCCGGTGGCTGAGGTGGCGAAGGCACGCAGCTCGGCGGCGGACAGTCCGGCGGTCTCGTGCACGCCGAGTGCGATGAGGCGCTCGGCCTGAGCGGCGGGGGAGGGGAGGGCGAGGTCGCTGGTGGCGGTGGGCGCGGTTACGGGCACGGCACTCCCTCAGGGGCGCGGTTCGGGGAACCGCAAGAGCGGTGGGCGTCGTGTCAACGAGGCGGCCCGGCCGGATGTTCCCGGCACCCGGTGGCGAGGGCCGCGACGCCGCGATGATGTACCCAACGGACCCCGCGCGCCTACGCGTTGTACTCGTCGGCCTTCGCTGGTTCCGCGCCCTGGACCATGCCGCTGAGCACCAGCGAGCGGTTGGTGAAGCGCTCGGTGTCCACGCCGTTCTCCTTGAGCACGCTCATCGCCGCGGCGTGCACCGTACGCAGCACGGGGGTCGCGGCGCGCAGCGCGTCATCGGCCATGAAGCGGTGCCGCCAGGGCTTGTCCGCCCAGACGTGCCGCAGTCCGAACGGCTCGGGGAGGGCCAGCTTCCCGCCCAGGAAGTCCAGCACCGGCGGGAACCACGTCAGCGGCGCGCGGGCCGCGAGCCTGACGACCTCGCCGGGCTCGATCAGCGGCAGCGTCTGGGTCCTGGTCTCCCAGAACTTGACGACCTTGGCGACGTCCTTGGTCTTCGGCGACGGCTTGCTGGTGAACAGGGAGTTGACCGGGCCCAGGGCGTGCCCTGTGACCTCGATGCGCAGCGTTTCGTGCAGCACCGTGACCGTGATCAGGAGGGTGAGCACCAACTGGCCGTCCCAGAGGACGAATTGGACGCCCAGGTAGTGGCGGTTGCCGCTGCCGAACTGCTGCTCGTTGCAGATCCGCTCTATCTCGTGACCGCGGATCTGGAACGCGTCGGTGTCCGTGCCGTCCGGGCGGGAGACATCCTTGGCCTTCTCGCCGACCGGCGAGACGATCCAGTGGCGCACCTGCGGCGGCTGCTGGAAACCGCCGGTGTGCAGCGGGCTGCGTTCCAGCAGCCTCAGCCGGTCGTGGATCACCCGGATCACGTCCCAGCTGCGGAACGGGTGGATCTCGGTGCCCTCCTTCGCCGGCTTCAGCTCCTCGGCCAGCTGCCAGCTGCCCCAGCGGGTGCCCATCCCGAGTATTCCGCGGGGACCGGCGTAGAAGACGACGTTGCTGCGCTGCTCGGCGGAGAGTTTGGCGAGATTGTGCCGTAGCGTCTCGGCCGCGATCTCGTTCGGGTCGCCCGGCACCGCCTCGGGGATCTTCGCGCCCACGCCGCCGCCGTCGAGCAGCCCCTTCCACGCGCCGCGCAGGATCACGGCCGTCCGCTCGCAGATCTGCTTGGCGATCCACCAGCCCGCCACCGGGGCGATCAGCGCACCCCGTACGTACAGCGGCCAGAAGCCGTCGAACGGGAGCTTGACCAGGAGGACGACTCCGGCCAGCGCGATTGCGAGGAGCAGCGCACCGCCCATCACCGAGGTGCCCTTGCCGTCCTTGCCGAGCATCTTCTTGAGCTGGAAGGCGCCCAGCCACAGCAGCACACCCGGCAGGAACAGCAGGCCGAACGCGACCATGACCAGGGTCAGTTTGGCGTCCCGCTGCTTACGGATGCGGGTGGCGGCCAGGCAGTGCTCGACGACGGTCTGCGGTTCGGTCCCGAAGGACTGGATGAGCGCCTTGCGTCCGCCGCCGAGCATCCGCACCTGCACGGCGCGGGAGAACGCCTCGCCCAGATTCGGCGCGAACAGCGACAGCTTCGGCTTTTTGATGTCGGACTTGCTGGAATCCGAGTCCGCCTTCGAGATGTCGTCGAGCGGGCTGTCCCGGTACGCGGCCGAGGCCAGCGCCTGCGTCGCCGCGGTCTGCCCGGCGCCGCCCGAGAGCGGTACCTGCGCCCCAGGACTGAAGTCGAAGCCGTCTGCTGCCACTGCCCGCCCCCATCGCCGCCCACATCTGCTGCTGCGGCTCTTTCCCGACTACCGCCCACGGCACACCTGCCGAGCCTGTGACCTCAGCGTACAGCCGCCGTCCCGCTCAAGGGAGTTGAGCCGGACAGCGGCTGACGAACCGTTGACTATGCGCCGTTTTCCGCCTGCTCCCGCAGCTTGCCCGCGAGCTGCGGCGGCATCGGCTCGTGCCGCAGGTAGGTGCGGGAGAACTGCCCCGTGCCGTGCGAGAGCGACCGCAGGTCGACCGCGTACCTGCCGATCTCCGTCTCCGGCACCTCCGCGCGGACCAGCGTGCGGTCCGCCCCCGACTGCTCGGTGCCCACCACCCGGCCGCGGCGTCCCGACAGGTCGCTCATCACCGGGCCGACGAATTCGTCCGGAATCAACACCGTGACCTCGGCGACCGGTTCGAGGAGATCGATCCGGCACTGCGCCGCCGCGTCGCGCAGCGCCAGCGCCCCGGCGGTCTGGAACGCGGCGTCCGACGAGTCCACCGCGTGCGCCTTGCCGTCCAGCAGCGTGACGCGGAAGTCGGTGAGCGGGTAGCCGGCGGCCACCCCGAGCGCCGCCTGCGCGCGGATGCCCTTCTCCACGGACGGGATGAACTGCCGGGGCACCGCGCCGCCCACGACCTTGTCGGCGAACTCGATGCCGGTGCCGCCCGGCAGCGGCTCGACCTCGATCTCGCAGATCGCGAACTGGCCGTGGCCGCCTGACTGCTTCACATGACGGCCGCGGCCAGGCGCCGTCCCGGCGAAGGTCTCCCGCAGCGACACCTTGTGCGTGACGGTGTCCACCTGCACGCCGTAGCGGGTGCGCAGCCGTTCCAGCGCCACGTCGGCATGCGCCTCGCCCAGGCACCACAGCACCACTTGGCGGGTGTGCGGATGGTGTTCGAGGCGCATCGTCGGATCCTCCGCCACCAGCCGCGCCAGGCCGTGCGAGAGCTTGTCCTCGTCGGCCTTGCTGTGCGCCCGGATGGCGACCGGCAGCTGCGGGTCGGGCATCGCCCAGGGCGTCATCAGCAGCGGGGTGTCCTTGGCCGAGAGGGTGTCGCCGGTCTCGGCGCGGGTCAGTTTCGCCACGCACGCCAGATCGCCCGCGACGGCCTGCGGCAGCGGTCGCTGCTGCTTGCCGAACGGCGCGGACAGCGCGCCCACCCGCTCCTCGACGTCGTGGTCCTCGTGGCCGCGGTCCTCCAGGCCGTGCCCCGAGACGTGCACGGTCTCGTCAGGGCGCAGGGTGCCGGAGAAGATCCGGACCAGGGAGAGCCTGCCGACGTACGGGTCGGACGAGGTCTTGACCACCTCGGCGGCGAGCGGCCCGGCCGGGTCGCAGGTCAGCGGGGGCCGCGGGGATCCGTCGGTGCCGGTGACCTCCGGCGCCTCGCGTTCGGCCGGGGTCGGGAAGCCGCGGGTGATCAGGTCGAGCAGTTCGACGGTGCCCAGGCCCTGCCGGGAACCGTCGGGCGCCGGGGCCGCGGCGAGCACCGGATGGAACGTCCCCCGGGCGACCGCCGTCTCCAGATCCCCGATGAGGGTCTTGACGTCGATCTCCTCGCCGCCCAGATAGCGGTCCATCAAGGTCTCGTCCTCGCTCTCGGCGATGATCCCCTCGATGAGCCGGCCGCGGGCCTCGGCGATCACCGGCAGCTCGTCAGCCGTCGGTTCCCGCTCGGTCCGTTCGCCCGACGCGTAGTCGAAGACACGCTGGGTGAGCAGGCCGATCAGGCCGCGCACGGGGGCGTGGCCGTCGGCGCCCGGCGTGCCGTACAGCGGGAGATAGAGCGGCAGGACGGCGTCCGGATCGTCGCCTCCGAAGGCGTCGCGGCACAGCTCGGTCATCGCGTCGAAGTCGGCGCGGGCCGCTTCCAGGTGGGTGATCACCAGCGCCCGCGGCATGCCGACCGCCGCGCATTCGTTCCAGACGGTACGGGTCGCCCCGGCCACGCCGTCCGCCGCCGAGACCACGAAAAGGGCCGCGTCCGCAGCCCGCAGACCGGCCCGCAATTCGCCGACGAAATCGGCGTACCCGGGGGTGTCCAGCACATTGATCCTGGCGCCCTCCCACTCCACCGGCACCAGGGACAGCTGTACCGAACGCTGCCTGCGGTGCTCGATCTCGTCGTAGTCCGACAGCGAGCCGCCGTCCTCGACCCGGCCCGCGCGGTTGATCGCGCCCGACGCCAGCGCCAGCGCCTCCACCAGGGTGGTCTTGCCCGATCCGCTGTGGCCGACCAGCACCACGTTCCGCACGGCGGTGGGGTGGCCGGCCGTCGGCGCCCTTCCGGCGGCTCCCGGACGTGTACCCGTTTTCTCGCTCATGTGTCTCGCCTCCAGGTCGACACTTTGCGGTGATTCGAGCTTTCCACCGCGGTCATGCCGCGTCCATACGTGGCACACGGCGGCGCCGGGTCCTGGCCCGCCCCGCGGCCGTGCGTCCCAGGCCCCGCCGGGCCCGGAGCCCCCTGTCCCGCCCGTTGCACCCCGTGCCGCGATGCGTCCGCAGCGGCTCGCGGGCGCCTGGCTACGATGGGCCAGCCGGTGGCCCATCGACCGCGCGGCCCGTATCAACCCTCCGGGAAGGCCATGCTGAACAAGTACGCGCGTGCGTTCTTCACGCGTGTTCTCACGCCGTTCGCCGCCCTGCTCATCCGTCTCGGGGTCAGCCCGGACGCGGTCACCCTCGTCGGTACCGGAGGCGTGGTGGCCGGCGCTCTGGTCTTCTACCCCCGCGGTGAGTTCTTCTGGGGCACGGTCGTCATCACCCTGTTCGTCTTCTCCGACCTGGTCGACGGCAACATGGCACGGCAACTGGGCAGGTCGAGCCGCTGGGGCGCCTTCCTCGACTCCACCCTCGACCGGGTCGCCGACTCCGCGATCTTCGGCGGCCTCGCCCTCTGGTACGCCGGGGGCGGCGACAGCCTGATGCTCTGCGCGATGGCGATCTTCTGCCTCGCCAGCGGCCAGGTGGTCTCGTACACCAAGGCGCGCGGCGAGGCCATCGGCCTGCCGGTGAACGTCAACGGCCTGGTGGAGCGCGCCGAGCGGCTGGTCATCTCGCTGGTGGCCTGCGGTCTGTCCGGGCTGCACGCGTTCGGGGTGCCCGGCGTCCAGATCCTGCTGCCGGTCGCGCTGTGGATCGTCGGCCTCGGCAGCGCCGTCACGCTCGCCCAGCGCGTGGTGACCGTACGCCGTGAATCGGCCGAGGCCGACGCCGTCGCACAAGGGGGGAACGGCGCATGAGCCGCACCGGCCGACCGCTCATCGACACCGAGAAGCTCACCGACGGCCTGTACGGGCTGGGCTGGAGCACCGTCAAGAAGCTGCCCGAAGGCGTCGCGACGCGCCTGGGCCGCCGTATCGCCGACACGGCCTGGAAGCGCCGCGGCAAGGGCGTCCTGCGCCTGGAGGCCAACCTCGCCCGGGTCGTCCCTGACGCCTCGCCGCAGCGCCTCGCCCAGCTGTCCAGGGCCGGTATGCGCTCCTACATGCGCTACTGGATGGAGTCCTTCCGGCTGCCTGCCTGGAGCAAGGACCGGATAAGGGCGGGTTTCGACCCGCAGGACGTGCACCACCTGGAAGAGGGCCTCAAGAGCGACCGCGGCGTCATCCTCGCCCTGCCCCACATGGGCAACTACGACCTCGCGGGTGTCTGGGTCACCACCAAACTCGGTGTCCCCTTCACCACCGTCGCCGAACGCCTCAAGCCGGAGAGCCTCTACGACCGGTTCGTCGCCTACCGCGAGGGCCTGGGCATGGAGGTGCTGCCGCACACCGGGGGCGCCGCCTTCGGCACCCTCGCCCGGCGGCTGCGGTCCGGCGGCCTGGTCTGCCTGGTCGCCGACCGCGACCTGTCCAGCTCCGGCATCGAGGTCACGTTCTTCGGCGGCGCCGCGAAGATGCCGGCCGGGCCCGCGATGCTCGCCGTACAGACCGGCGCCATGCTGCTGCCGGTCACCCTCTGGTACGACGACACCGCCATCATGCGCGGCCGGGTCCACCCCGAGATCGGCGTTCCGGAGAGCGGAACCCGCGCCGAGAAGGCCGCGGCGATGACCCAGTCGCTCGCCGACGCCTTCGCCTCCGGCATCGCCGACCACCCCGAGGACTGGCACATGCTGCAACGCCTGTGGCTCGCCGACCTGGAGCCGCGCGACGCGGCCCGCGGAACGGAGAAGCCGTGAGAATCGGCATCGTCTGCCCCTACGCCTGGGACGTACCCGGCGGTGTCCAGTTCCACATCCGCGACCTCGCCGAACACCTCATCAGGCTCGGCCACGAGGTCTCCGTCCTGGCCCCCGCGGACGACGAGACGCCGCTGCCGCCCTACGTCGTCTCCGCGGGGCGCGCCGTGCCCGTCCCGTACAACGGCTCGGTCGCCCGGCTGAACTTCGGCTTCCTGTCCGCCGCCCGGGTCCGCCGCTGGCTCCAGAACGGCGGCTTCGACGTCATCCACATCCACGAACCGGCGTCCCCCTCGCTCGGCCTGCTCGCCTGCTGGGCCGCGCAGGGCCCGATCGTGGCGACCTTCCACACCTCCAACCCGCGCTCCCGGGCGATGATCGCCGCGTATCCGATCCTGCAGCCCGCGCTGGAGAAGATCAGCGCGCGGATCGCGGTCAGCGAGTACGCCAGGCGCACGCTCGTCGAACACCTCGGCGGGGACGCGGTGGTCATCCCCAACGGCGTGGACGTCGACTTCTTCGCCGACGCCGCACCGAAGCCCGAGTGGCAGTCGGCGGCGGCCCGCGGCCAGGAGGAGAGCGGGCCGCGGGAGGGCACGATCGGCTTCATCGGGCGGATCGACGAACCCCGCAAGGGCCTGCCGGTCCTGATGAAGGCGCTGCCCGCGATCCTCGCCGAGGTCCCCGGGGCCCGGCTGCTGGTGGCAGGCCGCGGCGACGAGGAGGAGGCGGTCGCCGGGCTGCCGGCCGAGCTGCGCTCCCGCGTCGAATTCCTCGGCATGGTCAGCGACGAGGACAAGGCGAGGCTGCTGCGCAGCGTCGACCTCTACGTCGCCCCGAACACCGGCGGCGAATCGTTCGGCATCATCCTCGTCGAGGCGATGTCGGCGGGCGCACCCGTACTCGCCAGCGATCTCGACGCCTTCGCCCAGGTACTCGACCAGGGCGCGGCGGGCGAGCTGTTCGCGAACGAGGACGCGGACGCGCTGGCGGCTGCGGCGGTACGGCTGCTGGGCGACCCCGGACGGCGGGCCGATCTGCGCGAGCACGGATCCAAGCACGTCCGCCGCTTCGACTGGTCGACGGTCGGCGCCGACATCCTCGCCGTGTACGAGACGGTCACCGACGGTGCCGCGTCCGTGGCCACCGACGAACGCGCCGGGCTGCGCGCCCGCTGGGGCCTGGCCAAGGACTGAGTGCGGGGGAGCGCGGGTGCCCGGCGGCGTACGCGGGCGGTCGGGACGGGCGCGGCGGCCCGGTAACGTGACCCGGCGTGACCACTTTCATCTGGATCGCGGCGGTCGTCGTCCTCGTCGGCATCTACCTGAGCTGGACGGCAGGACGCCTCGACCGCCTGCACGCCCGCATCGACGCCGCCAGGGCGGCGCTCGACGCGCAACTGCTGCGGCGCGCCTCGGTCGCCCAGGAGATCGGCACGTCGGGTGTCCTCGACCCCGCGGCGTCGATCGTCCTCTACCAAGCGGCGCACGAGGCCCGGCAGGCCGCGGAGGACCACCGCGAGGTCGCCGAGAGCGAGCTGACCCAGGCACTGCGCGCCACCCTCGGCGAGGAGGCGCAGCTGGAGGCGGTCCGCGAGGCACCGGGCGGCGCGCAGACGGTCACCGAACTCACCGCCGCGATCCGCCGCGTCCCCATGGCGCGCCGTTTCCACAACGACGCCGTACGGGCCGCCCGCGCCGTCCGCCGGCACCGGGTCGTCCGCTACTTCCGGCTCGCGGGACACGCCCCGTTCCCGCTCGCCTTCGAGATGGACGACGAACCGCCGGCCACGCTCGGCGACAGGCCAGCGGGCTCCTGACCCGGGGCGCAACGAGCCACCGGCCGCTAATTGGCCCTTTTCGCGGGCCCCTCACAAACGGTTGTGTGGGTGGAGAAGCCCACACACCCGCACTGAGTGAGGTCAACAGTGTCCAGCACGCCCACCACGCCCCAGCACCCCGAGACCGGAACGGCACGCGTCAAGCGCGGCATGGCCGAGCAGCTCAAGGGCGGCGTGATCATGGACGTCGTCACGCCGGAAGAGGCGAAGATCGCCGAGGACGCCGGCGCGGTCGCCGTCATGGCCCTGGAGCGGGTGCCCGCCGACATCCGCAAGGACGGCGGCGTGGCCCGGATGTCCGACCCCGACATGATCGACGGCATCATCGAGGCCGTCTCCATCCCGGTCATGGCCAAGTCCCGCATCGGCCACTTCGTCGAGGCCCAGGTGCTGCAGTCGCTCGGCGTCGACTACATCGACGAGTCCGAGGTCCTCACCCCGGCCGACGAGGTCAACCACTCCGACAAGTGGGCCTTCACCACGCCCTTCGTGTGCGGTGCCACCAACCTGGGCGAGGCGCTGCGCCGGATCGCCGAGGGCGCGGCCATGATCCGCTCCAAGGGCGAGGCCGGCACCGGCAACGTCGTCGAGGCGGTCCGCCACATGCGGCAGATCAAGGGCGAGATCGCCCGGCTGCGCGGCTACGACAACAACGAGCTGTTCGCCGCGGCCAAGGAGCTGCGCGCCCCGTACGAGCTGGTCAAGGAGGTCGCCGAGCTGGGCAAGCTGCCGGTCGTGCTGTTCTCCGCCGGCGGCGTGGCGACCCCGGCGGACGCGGCCCTGATGCGTCAGCTCGGCGCCGAGGGCGTCTTCGTCGGCTCCGGCATCTTCAAGTCGGGCGACCCGGCCAAGCGCGCCGCCGCGATCGTCAAGGCCACCACCTTCTACGACGACCCGAAGGTCATCGCGGACGTCTCCCGCAACCTCGGCGAGGCCATGGTCGGCATCAACTGCGACACCCTCCCCGAGGCCGAGCGCTACGCCAACCGCGGCTGGTAAGGCAGCAGATGAGCACCCCCACCATCGGTGTGCTGGCCCTCCAGGGCGACGTCCGCGAGCACCTTGTGGCGCTCGCCGAGGCGGACGCCCTGGCCAGGCCGGTACGCCGCCCCGAAGAACTCGACGGGCTCGACGGGCTGGTCGTCCCCGGCGGCGAGTCCACCACCATGTCCAAGCTCGCGGTCACCTTCGGCATGCTGGAGCCGCTGCGCGCGTTCGTACGGGCCGGCAAGCCGGTCTACGGCACCTGCGCCGGGATGATCATGGTCGCGGACAAGCTGCTGGACGCCCGCGAGGACCAGGAGACACTCGGCGGCGTCGACATGATCGTGCGCAGGAACGCTTTCGGGCGGCAGAACGAGTCCTTCGAGGCCGCCATCGAGATGGCCGGCATTCCGGGCGGCCCGGTCCAGGGCGTCTTCATCCGGGCGCCCTGGGTGGAGTCGGTCGGCGCGGCGGCGGAAGTCCTGGCGACGTACGGCGGGCACACGGTGGCCGTCCGGCAAGGTAACGTCCTCGCCACGTCTTTCCATCCGGAGCTGACCGGCGACCACCGGGTGCACGCGTTCTTCGTCGCTATGGTGAAGTCCGCATAACGCGTGTACCTGGGCGTCCGCGGGAGACGGACCGGCGGTACGTACGGCGGCCCGAGGCATTCCCGGTAGGATCTCAGGCGTTCGTTTCTCAATTGGTTACGCGAAGGAGACAGGCGGATGTCCGGCCACTCTAAATGGGCTACGACGAAGCACAAGAAGGCCGTGATCGATGCCAAGCGCGGCAAGCTCTTCGCGAAGCTGATCAAGAACATCGAGGTCGCGGCCCGTACCGGCGGTGCCGACCCGGAGGGCAACCCGACCCTCTTCGACGCCATCCAGAAGGCCAAGAAGAGCTCGGTGCCCAACAAGAACATCGACTCCGCGCTCAAGCGCGGTGCGGGTCTTGAAGCGGGCGGCGCCGACTACGAAACCATCATGTACGAGGGGTACGGCCCCAACGGTGTCGCGGTGCTCATCGAGTGCCTCACCGACAACCGCAACCGTGCCGCATCGGACGTCCGCGTCGCGATGACCCGCAACGGCGGCTCGATGGCCGACCCGGGCTCGGTGTCCTACCTGTTCAACCGCAAGGGCGTCGTCATCGTCCCCAAGGGCGAGCTGTCCGAGGACGACGTCCTCGGGGCCGTCCTGGACGCCGGTGCCGAAGAGGTCAACGACCTCGGTGACACCTTCGAGGTGATCAGCGAGGCCACCGACCTGGTCGCGGTCCGCACCGCGCTCCAGGAAGCCGGCATCGACTACGACTCGGCCGACGCCAGCTTCGTCCCGACCATGCAGGTCGAGCTGGAGGAAGAGGGCGCGCGCAAGATCTTCAAGCTGATCGACGCGCTGGAGGACAGCGACGACGTGCAGAACGTCTTCGCCAACTTCGACGTCTCGGACGAGACGATGGCCAAGGTCGACGCCTGACGGGCGTTCGCCCCGCACGACGACAACGGCCCGCCGGTGCCAACCGGCGGGCCGTTTCGGCTGATCCGGCCGGTGCGGCGTCCCGCCCCCGACGCATTGTCAGCGGCAGCCGATAGCCTGCACGAACAGACTGCCGGTTTGACCAGGGAGAGGGCATCGTGCGCGTACTGGGCGTGGACCCGGGGCTGACCCGCTGCGGCGTCGGTGTGGTGGACGGCGTGGCCGGCCGGCCGCTGACGATGGCCGGCGTCGGCGTGGTCCGCACCCCGGCGGACGCCGACGTCGCCCAGCGGCTGGTCCTCATCGAGCGCGGCATCGACGCCTGGCTCGACGAGCACCGCCCCGAATTCGTCGCCGTGGAACGGGTGTTCAGCCAGCACAACGTCCGTACGGTCATGGGCACCGCCCAGGCCAGCGCGGTCGCCATGCTGTGCGCGGCCCGCCGCGGGCTGCCGGTGGCGCTGCACACCCCCAGCGAGGTCAAGGCCGCCGTGACGGGCTCGGGCCGGGCGGGCAAGGAGCAGGTCGGCGCCATGGTGACCCGCCTGCTGCGGCTCGACGCCCCACCCAAACCGGCCGACGCCGCCGACGCCCTGGCGCTGGCCATCTGCCACATATGGCGCGCGCCCGCGGTCAACCGCCTTCAGCAGGCGCACGCCGCGGCCCGCCGCGCCGCTCCCGTCCGCGCCCCCGGTATCCGCCGGGCGGCTCCCCAGAAGGGCACCACCCGATGATCGCCTTCGTCTCAGGACCGGTCGCGGCCCTCGCACCGGACACCGCCGTCATCGAGGTCGGCGGCATCGGCATGGCCGTCCAGTGCACGCCTGACACCCTTTCCGGACTGCGCGTCGGCCAGCCCGCCAAGCTCGCCACCTCCCTCGTCGTCCGCGAGGAATCGCTCACCCTCTACGGCTTCGCCGACGACGACGAGCGGAGCACCTTCGAACTCCTCCAGACCGCGAGCGGCGTCGGCCCGCGGCTGGCGCAGGCCATGCTCGCGGTGCACTCCCCCGACGCCCTGCGCCTGGCCGTCTCCACCGGCGACGAGAAGAGCCTCACCGCGGTGCCCGGCATCGGCAAGAAGGGCGCCCAGAAGCTTCTCCTTGAACTGAAGGACCGGCTCGGCGCACCGCTCGGCACCGGCCGCGCCGGCGTCGGCAGCCCTGTCACCGCCGGCTGGAGCGACCAGCTGCACGCCGCCCTGATCGGCCTCGGATACGCCACGCGCGAGGCGGACGAAGCGGTCGCCGCCGTCGCCCCGCAGGCCGATGCCGCCGTCGCCGACGGCGGCAAGCCGCAGATCCCGCAGCTGCTCAAGGCGGCGCTGCAGACCCTGAACCGCGCACGATGAGCCGCTTCCCGCGGCGAGACCGGGCCAGGCCGCGCGCCGCCGTGCCGGCCGCGCGCCCCCGACCGTACGACCACGCAGGCGGCCAGACCGCCCCGACCCCGCGAGGCAATCCGCAGTGAACTGGGACGACACCGCACCGTCCACCGCAGACGAGGCCGACGGCACCGACCGGCTGGTCGGGGCCGACGCCGACGGCGAGGACACCGCGGTCGAAGCGGCCCTGCGCCCCAAGGACCTCGAAGAATTCGTCGGCCAGGAGCGGGTGCGCGAACAGCTCGACCTGGTGCTGCGCGCCGCCCGCGCCCGTGGCGCCACCGCCGACCACGTCCTGCTCTCCGGCGCCCCCGGCCTCGGCAAGACCACCCTGTCGATGATCATCGCCGCCGAGATGGGCGCCCCGATCCGGATCACATCGGGCCCCGCCATCCAGCACGCCGGCGACCTCGCCGCGATCCTCTCCTCCCTCCAGGAGGGCGAGGTGCTCTTCCTCGACGAGATCCACCGGATGTCCCGCCCGGCCGAGGAAATGCTCTACATGGCGATGGAGGACTTCCGCGTCGACGTCATCGTCGGCAAGGGTCCGGGCGCCACCGCCATCCCCCTCGAACTCCCGCCCTTCACCCTGGTCGGCGCCACCACCCGGGCCGGTCTGCTGCCGCCCCCGCTGCGCGACCGCTTCGGCTTCACCGGCCACATGGAGTTCTATGCCCCGCCGGAGCTGGAGCGGGTCATCCACCGCTCGGCCGGCCTGCTGGACGTCGACATCGACTCCGGCGGCGCCGCCGAGATCGCCGGCCGCTCCCGCGGCACCCCCCGCATCGCCAACCGCCTGCTGCGCAGGGTCCGCGACTACGCCCAGGTCAAGGCCGACGGCGTGATCGCCCGTGACACCGCGTCCCGTGCCCTGGACGTCTACGAGGTCGACGCCCGGGGTCTGGACCGCCTCGACCGCGCGGTGCTCACCGCGCTGCTGAAGCTGTTCGGCGGCGGCCCGGTGGGACTCTCCACCCTCGCCGTGGCGGTGGGGGAGGAGCGGGAGACCGTCGAGGAGGTCGCCGAACCCTTCCTGGTCCGCGAAGGACTCCTGGCGCGTACGCCCCGTGGCCGGATCGCGACCCCGGCGGCATGGACGCATCTCGGGCTGGTACCGCCCCAGCAGCAATCGGGTGGAAGCGGGCAGCAGGGCCTGTTCAGGGCGTGACGGCGCGGAGACTCGCGGGGTCAGGAACTGCGGTGCGATGCTGGGCGTTGTTCCACTGGTGCGGACTGACTTAGACTCCGCCGATGCCGTCCGTATGGTCCGGCATACCCACCCCCGAATATCAGGCCGCCGACCAGCGGTCGTGCGAAGGAATTTCCGTCCCGTGAATCCCGTGACTCTCCTCCCCTTCATTGTCCTCATCGGGGCCATGTTCCTGATGACCCGGTCCGCCAAGAAGAAGCAGCAGGCGGCTGCGCAGATGCGCAATGAGATGCAGCCCGGCACCGGCGTCCGGACGATCGGGGGCATGTACGCCACCGTCAAGGAGATCCACGAGGAGTCGGTTCTCCTCGAGGTCGCCCCCGGCGTGCACGCCATCTATGCCAAGAACTCCATCGGCGCGGTCCTCCCCGATGAGGAGTACAACCGCATCATCGACGGTGCCGACCCGATCAAGGCCGACGGCACGGTCGTGCCCGACGACGCCTCCTCGCTGACCGGTGACGCCGCTGCCGACGCCACCGAAAAGAGTGAGAAGGCGGACAAGATCGACCTGGGCAAGGACGAGGCCCCGGCCGCCGACGCCGACGAGCCCGCCGCCGACGAGGCCCCGGCCGCCAAGGCCGACAAGGGCGCGTCCGCCGAAGAGAAGAAGTCCGGCGGCGCCGACGCGAAGTAGTCCCGCCCGGACGGAGCCGCGGAGCGCCCCCTGGGCGGTGCACCGCGGTTCCGGGACGGTTTAGGCTCCGGCGGGGGCACGTCCCCACAACACTTCGTGGCCGCTCGGCAGACACCCGAAGCCGAGTGGTTGGACAGGGAGATACGAGAAGGTGGCAGCACCGAAGAAGGGCCGCAGGGCGCCCACGGGCCAGGGGAAGCCGGGGCGCACCCTGGTTTTCATCCTGATCGCCATGGTGGCGCTGGTCGGAGGAATGTTCTACTCCGGCACTCTGACGCCCCGACTGGGCATCGATCTGGCGGGTGGTACCAGCTTCACGCTCCAGGCCCAGAACCAGCCGGGCAAGCCCAACGCGATCAACGAGACCAACATGAAGACCGCCGCGGGCATCATGGAGCGGCGTGTCAACGGTCTGGGCGTGACCGAGTCCGAGGTCCAGACCCAGGGCCAGGACCACATCATCGTGAACATCCCCAAGGGGACGGACGCGAAGCAGTCCCGCCAGCAGGTCGGTACCACCGCCCAGCTCGCGTTCCGTCCGGTGCTGACCACCACGGCGGGCGCCAAGACCCCCACGCCCTCCGGAAGCCCGTCGACGGGCGCCCAGAACGGCAAGGACGCGAAGGCCGGACAGGGCGAGAAGGCCGCCGACGGCAAGAAGTCCGAGGACGGCGAGAAGGCCGGCGACCCGTCGCCCGGCGCGAGCGCCACCACTCAGGGCCGCGCCGTGACGGACGCCCTGAAGAAGGACCCCACGCCCGGCGGCTCCGCCTCGTCGAAGCCCGACGCGCCCGCGACGCCCCCCGTCCCCGGCACCGAGGGCATCCCGGCCGACCTGCAGAAGCAGCTCGCCGCCCTGGACTGCTCCACCAAGCAGAACCGCGCGACCGCCGGTGAGAAGGCGGCCGGCACCAAGCCGTCCGACCCGGTCGTGGCCTGCAAGGACGACGGCACGCAGAAGTACGTGCTCGGCCCGGTCGGTGTCGAGGGCACCGACGTCAAGGACGCCAAGGCGGTCTTCGACAGCCAGCAGGGCCAGGGCTGGATCGTCCAGATGGACTTCACCTCCGGCGGTGGCAAGAAGTTCGCCGACATCACCGGCAAGCTCGCCACCAAGACGCAGCCGCAGAACCAGTTCGCGATCGTCCTCGACGGCGCCGTCGTCTCCGACCCGCGGGTGAGCCAGCGGCTCAACGGCGGCAACGCCACCATCTCCGGCGGCTTCACCCAGCAGTCCGCCGAGGACCTGGGCAACATGCTGTCGTACGGCGCCCTCCCGCTCTCCTTCAAGATCGTCGACGAGACCACGGTCACCGCGGCGCTCGGTGGCGAGCAGCTGCACGCCGGTCTGATCGCCGGCGCCATCGGCCTCGCCCTGGTCGTGATCTACCTCGTCGCGTACTACCGGGGCCTGGCGCTCGTCGCGCTGGCGAGCCTCGGTGTCTCGGCGGTCCTGACGTACACGATCATGACGTTGCTCGGCCCCGCCATCGGATTCGCGCTGAACCTCCCCGCGGTCTGCGGCGCCATCGTGGCGATCGGCATCACCGCGGACTCGTTCATCGTCTACTTCGAACGCATCCGTGACGAGATCCGCGAGGGCCGCACGCTCCGCCCGTCCGTCGAACGCGGCTGGCCGCGCGCCCGCCGTACGATCCTGGTCTCCGACTTCGTGTCGTTCCTGGCCGCCGCGGTGCTGTTCATCGTCACCGTCGGCAAGGTCCAGGGCTTCGCGTTCACGCTCGGCCTGACCACCGTCCTCGACGTCGTCGTGGTCTTCTTCTTCACCAAGCCGCTGATGACGTTGCTGGCCCGGCGCAAGTTCTTCTCCGACGGCCACTCCTGGTCCGGCCTGGACCCGCAGCGCCTGGGAGCCAAACCACCGCTGCGCCGCCGCCGCGGCAGCGCCCCCACCCAGACGAAGGAGGCGTGAGATGTCCAAGCTCGGAAACCTCGGCGCCAGGCTCTACCGCGGTGAGGTCGGCTACGACTTCATCGGCAAGCGGAAGATCTGGTACGGCATCTCGATCCTCATCACCATCACGGCCCTCGTCGGCCTGGCGGTGCGCGGCCTGAACATGGGCATCGAGTTCTCCGGCGGCGCGGTGCTGACCACCCCGAAGACCTCCGTCTCCTCGTCCGAGGTGCAGCACAAGGCCGAAGCGGCATCCGGCGGCCACCAGGCCGTGGTGCAGAAGCTCGGCGGCGGCGCCATGCGCATCCAGATCAGCGGTCTGGACACCAAGCAGGCGGTGCCGGTCCAGGAGAAGCTGGCCCAGGACCTGAAGGTCCCGGTCAAGGACATCAACACCCAGCTCGTCGGCCCGAGTTGGGGCGAGGAGATCGCCAACAAGGCCTGGCTGGGCCTGGGGATCTTCATGGTCCTGGTGGTGATCTACCTGGCCATCGCGTTCGAGTGGCGGATGGCGCTCGCCGCGCTGATCGCGCTGATCCACGACCTCACGATCACGGTCGGCGTCTACGCGCTGGTCGGCTTCGAGGTCACCCCGGGCACCGTCATCGGTCTGCTGACCATCCTCGGTTACTCCTTGTACGACACGGTCGTCGTCTTCGACAGCCTCAAGGAAGCCTCCAAGGACATCACCAAGCAGACCCGCTTCACCTACGGCGAGATCGCCAACCGCAGCATCAACGGCACGCTGGTGCGGTCCATCAACACCACGGTCGTCGCGCTGCTGCCGGTCGCCGGTCTGCTGTTCGTCGGCGGTGGCGTGCTGGGCGCCGGCATGCTCAACGACATCTCGCTTGCCCTGTTCGTCGGCCTCGCCGCCGGTGCGTACTCGTCGATCTTCATCGCGACCCCGCTGGTCGCCGACCTGAAGAACAGCGAGCCGCAGATGAAGGCGCTGGCCAAGCGGGTCCAGGCGAAGCGCGCGGCAGCCGCGGCCAAGGACGCCGAGCAGGAGGAGCCGCAGGACGGCTCCTCGGCAGTCGACGGGGATGCCGCCGCCGCGGCGAGCGGCGTCGGCAGCCAGCGCAACCAGCCCGCCGTCCGCAACCGCGGGCGCGGCCGGCCGTCGGGCAAGCGCCGATGAGCGCCCCCGCCGAGCTGCACGAGCTGCTGCTGAGCAAGATCACGGACGTGCCGGACTACCCCCAGCCCGGAGTGATGTTCAAGGACATCACCCCGCTGCTGGCGGACGCCGCCGCGTTCGGCGCGCTGACCGACGCCTTCGTCGACCTCTGCGTCCGCCACCGCGCGGACAAGGTCGTCGGCCTGGAGGCACGCGGATTCATCCTCGCCGCTCCGGTGGCGGTCCGGGCCGGCATCGGTTTCGTCCCGGTCCGCAAGGCCGGCAAGCTGCCCGGCGCGACGCTGGGGCAGAGGTACGACCTCGAATACGGCACTGCCGAGGTCGAGATCCACGCCGACGCGCTGGCCCCGGGGGACCGGGTGCTGGTCATCGACGACGTGCTGGCCACCGGCGGCACCGCCCACGCCTCGCTCCAGCTCATCCGCCGCGCCGGCGCCGACGTCGCCGGCCTGGCCGTCCTGATGGAGCTGGGCTTCCTGGACGGCAGGAAGCGGGTGGAGACCGGTTTGAAGGGCGCTCCGCTGGAGGCCCTGATCACGGTCTGAGCCCGCCCGGCACCCGCTTCGGCGCCGGGGTCACCTGGGAAGTTTCCCGGTGGCCCCGGCGCTGTGTCATGTACGGACCGTAGCCGCAGGAGAGGCCGGGCGGTGAGGTCGATACGATGGCATCCCGACCCGATCGTTGGTCTTGTGGTCCGGAACCGCTTGAGGAGTGCTCTTGCCAGACGAGGCCCAGCCGCTCTCCCCCGGACTGCGTCCGGCGGGATCCCCCGCCACGCGCCCGGACGAGCAGAAGCCGCAGGACGCGGCTCATCCGGACGCGCCGCAGCCCGAGCAGCGGGGCGCGGCCGACGGCGGTGCCACGCCTGCCGGCCCCACCGGTGCGTCCGCGGCCGGGCCACGGCCGACACCGGGCCCGAAGCCGGAGCCCGGCACCTCAGCCGCGCCCGCCCCGAAGCCGGGGCCCGCGCCGCAGCAGGACCAGGCACCGAAGCCGGGCCCGGGGCCTGAACCGGCCGCCCGCCCGCAGGCGGCTCCCGGCCCTGCCTCCCCGTCGAAGGCCACGTCGCCCGCCCCCGTCCGGGCCGACCGCCCGACCACGAACCCCACATCCGTGTCCAAGCCGGTGGCGCCCGCCCCGCCCGGCCGCTCCGGATCCTCCAACCGCGTACGCGCCCGCCTCGCCCGACTGGGCGTACAGCGCTCCAGCCCGTACAACCCGGTCCTGGAGCCGCTGCTGCGGGTCGTCCGCAGCAACGACCCCAAGATCGAGGCGGCGACGCTGCGCCAGGTCGAGCGGGCCTACCAGGTCGCCGAGCGCTGGCACCGCGGCCAGAAGCGCAAGAGCGGCGACCCGTACATCACCCACCCGCTCGCCGTGACGACGATCCTCGCCGAGCTGGGCATGGATCCGGCCACGCTCATGGCGGGTCTGCTGCACGACACCGTCGAGGACACCGAATACGGCCTGGACACCCTGCGCCGCGACTTCGGCGACCAGGTGGCGCTGCTCGTCGACGGCGTCACCAAGCTCGACCGGGTCAAGTTCGGCGAGGCCGCGCAGGCCGAGACGGTCCGCAAGATGGTCGTCGCGATGGCCAAGGACCCGCGCGTCCTGGTCATCAAGCTCGCCGACCGGCTGCACAACATGCGCACGATGCGCTACCTCAAGCGGGAGAAGCAGGAGAAGAAGGCCCGCGAGACGCTGGAGATCTACGCCCCGCTGGCGCACCGGCTGGGCATGAACACCATCAAGTGGGAACTGGAGGACCTCGCCTTCGCGATCCTCTACCCCAAGATGTACGACGAGATCGTGCGGCTGGTCGCCGAGCGGGCGCCCAAGCGGGACGAGTACCTGGCGATAGTGACCGACGAGGTCCAGGCCGACCTGCGCTCCGCCCGCATCAAGGCCACCGTCACCGGCCGCCCCAAGCACTACTACAGCGTCTACCAGAAGATGATCGTCCGCGGCCGTGACTTCGCGGAGATCTACGACCTGGTGGGCATCCGCGTCCTCGTCGACACCGTCCGCGACTGCTACGCGGCGCTCGGCACCGTCCACGCGCGATGGAATCCGGTCCCCGGCCGGTTCAAGGACTACATCGCGATGCCCAAGTTCAACATGTACCAGTCGCTGCACACGACGGTCATCGGGCCGGCCGGCAAGCCCGTCGAGCTGCAGATCCGCACGTTCGACATGCACCGCCGCGCCGAATACGGCATCGCCGCGCACTGGAAGTACAAGCAGGAAGCCGTCGCCGGCGCCTCCAAGGTGCGTACCGACGTCCCCAAGGGCGCGGGCAAGGGCGCGGGCCAGGACACCGTCAACGACATGGCCTGGCTGCGGCAGCTCCTGGACTGGCAGAAGGAGACCGAGGACCCGGGCGAGTTCCTCGAATCGCTGCGCTTCGACCTCTCCCGCAACGAAGTCTTCGTCTTCACGCCGAAGGGCGACGTCATAGCGCTGCCGGCCGGCGCCACCCCCGTCGACTTCGCGTACGCGGTGCACACGGAGGTCGGCCACCGCACGATAGGGGCGCGGGTCAACGGACGGCTGGTGCCGCTCGAATCGACCCTGGACAACGGCGACTTGGTGGAGGTCTTCACCTCCAAGGCGCCCGGAGCCGGCCCGTCGCGCGACTGGCTGGGCTTCGTCAAGTCCCCGCGCGCCCGCAACAAGATCCGCGCCTGGTTCTCCAAGGAGCGCCGCGACGAGGCGATCGAGCAGGGCAAGGACGCCATCGCGCGCGCCATGCGCAAGCAGAACCTGCCGATACAGCGAATTCTCACCGGCGACTCCCTGGTCACCCTCGCGCACGAGATGCGCTACCCCGACATCTCGTCGCTGTACGCCGCGATCGGTGAGGGCCATGTCGCGGCCCAGGGCGTCGTCCAGAAGCTGGTGCAGGCGCTCGGCGGGCAGGACGAGGCCACCGAGGACATCGCCGAGTCCACCCCGATCCGGCGCTCCAAGCGCCGCTCCAACGCCGACCCGGGTGTGGTCGTCAAGGGCGTCGACGACGTCTGGGTCAAGCTCGCCCGCTGCTGCACCCCGGTCCCGGGCGACCCCATCATCGGCTTCGTCACCCGCGGCAGCGGCGTCTCGGTGCACCGCGCCGACTGCGTCAACGTCGACTCGCTGTCCAAGCAGCCGGAGCGGATCCTGGAGGTCGAGTGGGCGCCCACCCAGTCCTCGGTCTTCCTGGTCGCCATCCAGGTCGAGGCGCTGGACCGCTCGCGGCTGCTGTCGGACGTCACCCGCGTCCTGTCCGACCAGCACGTCAATATCCTGTCCGCGGCCGTCCAGACCTCCCGCGACCGGGTCGCCACCTCGCGCTTCACGTTCGAGATGGGCGACCCCAAGCACCTCGGCCATGTCCTCAAGGCGGTACGCGGCGTGGAAGGCGTGTACGACGTCTACCGCGTGACGTCGGCACGCAGGCCGTAGCAGGCACGCACGGAGAGGGCCCCGGTACGTGATGCGTACCGGGGCCCTCCTCGTATCAGTGGCTCAACGCTCAGCCGCCGAACTCCTCAAGGCCCTTCAGCGCCTGGTCCAGCAGCGCCTTGCGGCCCTCGAGCTCCCGGCCGAGCTTGTCGGCCTTGGCGTTGTTGCCGGCCGCCCGCGCCGTGTCGATCTGCTTCTCCAGCTTGTCGACGGCGTCCTGGAGCTGGCCGGTCAGGCCCGCAGCCCGCGCCCGCGCCTCCGGGTTCGTACGCCGCCAGTCGGCCTCCTCGGCCTCCTGGATGGCGCGCTCGACGGCGTGGATCCGCCCCTCGATCTTCGGACGGGCGTCCCGCGGCACGTGGCCGATGGCCTCCCACCGCTCGTTGACCGAACGGAACGCGGCCCGCGCCGCCTTCAGGTCGGTCACCGGGAGCAGCTTCTCGGCCTCGGTGACCAGCTCCTCCTTGCGGGTCAGGTTCTCCCGCTGCTCGGCGTCCCGTTCCGCGAAGACCTCGCCGCGGGCCTGGAAGAAGACGTCCTGGGCGCCGCGGAAGCGGTTCCACAGGTCGTCCTCGTGCTCGCGCTGGGCGCGGCCCGCGGCCTTCCATTCGGTCATCAGCTCGCGGTAACGGGCGGCGGTGGCCCCCCAGTCCGTCGAGTTCGACAGCGCCTGCGCCTCGGCGACCAGCTTCTCCTTGGCCTGCCTGGCCTCCTCGCGCTGCGCGTCGAGCGAGGCGAAGTGCGCCTTGCGCCGCTTGGAGAACGCGGAGCGGGCGTGCGAGAAGCGGTGCCACAGCTCGTCGTCCGCCTTGCGGTCGAGGCGCGGCAGCCCCTTCCAGGTGTCGACCAGCGCCCGCAGCCGCTCGCCGGCCGCCCGCCACTGCTCGCTGGCCGCCAGCTCCTCGGCCTCGGCGACCAGCTTCTCCTTGGCCAGCCTGGCCTCGTCGCTCTGCTTGGCCTTCTGCGCCTTGCGCTCCTCGCGCCGCGCGTCGACCGTGCCGACGAGGGCGTCGAGCCGCTTCCTCAGCGCGTCCAGGTCGCCGACCGCGTGGTGCTCGTCGACCTGCTGACGCAGATGGTCGATCGCGGCCGTCGCGTCCTTCGCCGACAGGTCGGTGGTCTTGACCCGGCGCTCGAGGAGGCCGATCTCGACGACCAGGCCCTCATACTTGCGCTCGAAGTAGGCGAGGGCCTCCTCGGGGGATCCCGCCTGCCACGATCCGACGACCTGCTCGCCGTCGGCGGTACGCACGTACACGGTCCCCGTCTCATCGACGCGGCCCCATGGGTCGCTGCTCACAGCGCCTCCTCCACATGATGCCGACGAGGGCGCGCGGCCCCCCGGCATCGTCCACAGTTTCTGTCCGGCAGAGCTGCGCCCTGGCCGGTCCGACGGGCGGTCTTGCGGGTGCGGGTGGCAGCCGTCGGCGCAGGCACCCTACACAACGCCAATCTAGGCGAAGGGCGGTCGGCTGTCCGCATCCAGCACGACCGAAATTACGCGGTGGACACACCGGGACGGCGGATCGCCCCGGTCACCGTCAGGACGCGGCAACCGTGGCGCGGTTGATGACGACCGTGGCGTTCGGTGCGGTGTTGCCGGTCTGCGACTCGGGGGCCGAACCGGCCGCGGCGATCTTCTTGAGGACGTCCATGCCGCCGGTGATCGTCCCGAACGGCGTGTAGTTCGGCGGCAGCTTGCTGTCCTGATAGACGAGGAAGAACTGACTGCCCCCGGAATTGCGGGTCTTGTCGCTCTTGCCGTCGTACTGGTTGGCCATCGCGACCGTGCCCGCCGGATAGACGCCGCCCTTGAGACGCGGGTCCTTGAGGTTCTCGTCCGGGAGGGTGTAGCCGGGAGTGCCGGCGCCGGTGGCGGTCGGGTCGCCGCACTGGAGGACGTAAATACCCTGGTCCACCAGACGGTGGCACTTGCTGTGGTCGAAATACCCCTGTTTGGTGAGGAACGCGAAGGAGTTGACGGTGTGCGGGGCCTTGCCCGCGTCCAGCTTCAGGTCGATCTCACCGCAGGTGGTCCGCAGCTTCGCGGAATAGGCGGCCGAGGTGTCGACGGACATCGCGGGCTCCTTCTTCCACTTCTTCTTCGACGGCGAGCCCTTCGCGGGGCGGGCGCACGGGTCGGCCGGCTTCGTGGGGCCAGCGGCGGCCTCGTCGGACGACCGGTCGTTGCCGCCGAGACCGGCCGTCGCGTACGCCGCGGCGCCCGCGGCCACCACCACGGCCAGCGCGGACGCGATGATCACGTTGCGGCGTCTGGCCTTGCGCCGGGCTGCGGCCCGCCGCTGCTGCTGGCGCGCGAACTTCTCCCTGGCGAGCTGCCGCCGCCGCTGATCGCTGCTGACCACCGGTCGTCTCCTTGTCCTGCGCTCCGGTCCTGCCGCGCGCGGGTCGCTCTGGTCTGCCGTGGCCGTACCGTATACGGGTTCGCAACCGCGGGAGTCGCGCCGGTAGGCTCTGGAGCTGCCGAATTGTTCCGGAGCGGCCGAGTGCACGAGCCGCCGCCCCACCGACCTTTAAGGACGAACGTGCTGATTGCCGGGTTCCCGGCCGGGGCCTGGGGGACCAACTGCTATTTGGTCGCCCCCGCCGCGGGCGAGGAGTGCGTGATCATCGACCCGGGCCACCAAGCGGCCCAAGGAGTCGAGGACGCGGTGCGCAAACATCGGCTCAAGCCCGTCGCGGTCGTCCTGACCCATGGCCACATCGACCACGTCGCCTCGGTCGTCCCGGTGTGCGGGGCGCACGACGTCCCCGCCTGGATCCACCCCGAGGACCGCTACATGATGAGCGACCCGGAGAAGGCCATCGGCCGGTCCTTCGGCGCGCAGCTCATGGGCGAACTGACCGTCGGTGAACCGGACGACGTCAAGGAACTCACCGACGGCAGCGCCCTGGAGCTGGCCGGCATGGAATTCTCCGTCGCGCACGCCCCGGGCCATACCAAGGGGTCGGTGACGTTCAGAATGCCCGAGCAGGAGGACATTCCGCCGGTCCTCTTCTCCGGCGACCTGCTGTTCGCCGGCTCCATCGGACGCACCGACCTGCCGGGCGGCGACCACGCCGAGATCCTGCAGTCGCTGGCGCGCGTGTGCCTGCCGCTGGAGGATTCGACCGTCGTCCTGTCCGGGCACGGCACCCAGACCACCATCGGCCGCGAGCGCACCGGCAACCCCTACCTGCGGGAGCTGGCCGCCGGCCTCGGAGACGGCACAACTGCCCCTCCGCGACGAGGAATGTGACGAGACTTTCCGTGAGCACCTTTCAGGCACCCAAGGGCACGTACGACCTGCTCCCGCCGAATTCCGCGACCTATCTCGCGGTGCGCGAGGCGATTTCCGCCCCGCTGAAGAACTCCGGGTACGGCTACATCGAGACGCCGGGCTTCGAGAACGTCGAGCTGTTCGCCCGCGGCGTCGGTGAGTCCACCGACATCGTGACCAAGGAGATGTACGCCTTCGAGACCAAGGGCGGCGACCAGCTCGCGCTGCGCCCGGAGGGCACCGCGTCCGTGCTGCGCGCCGCGCTGGAGGCCAACCTCCACAAGGGCGGCAACCTCCCCGTCAAGCTCTGGTACTCCGGCTCGTACTACCGCTACGAGCGCCCGCAGAAGGGCCGTTACCGCCACTTCTCGCAGGTCGGTGCCGAGGCGATCGGCGCCGAGGACCCGGCGCTCGACGCCGAGCTGATCATCCTGGCCGACCAGGCGTACCGCGCGCTCGGGCTGCGCGACTTCCGCATCCTGCTCAACTCGCTGGGCGACAAGGAGTGCCGCCCGGTCTACCGGACCGCGCTCCAGGACTTCCTGCGCGGCCTCGACCTGGACGAGGACACCCGGCGCCGGATCGACATCAACCCGCTGCGGGTGCTGGACGACAAGCGCGAGTACGTCCAGGAGCGGCTCGTCGGGGCGCCGATGCTCCGCGACTACCTGTGCGAGGCGTGCAAGGCGTACCACGAGCAGGTGCGCGAGCTGCTGACCGCGGCCGGAGTCGCGTTCGAGGACGACGTGAAGCTGGTCCGCGGCCTGGACTACTACACCCGCACCACCTTCGAGTTCGTCCACGACGGTCTCGGCTCGCAGTCGGCGGTGGGCGGCGGCGGACGGTACGACGGCCTGTCCGAGATGATCGGCGGCCCCGCGCTGCCGTCCGTCGGCTGGGCGCTGGGCGTGGACCGTACGGTGCTGGCGCTGGAGGCGGAGGGTGTCACGCTCGACATCCCGGCCGCCACCGCGGTCTACGCCGTGCCGCTGGGAGAGGAGGCCCGCAGGGTGCTCTTCGGGGCGGTCACCGAGCTGCGCAGGGCCGGCATCGCGACGGACTTCGCGTTCGGCGGCAAGGGGCTGAAGAACGCCATGAAGTCGGCCAACCGTTCCGGCGCGTGGCTGGCGCTGGTGGCCGGCGAGCGCGACCTGGCCGAAGGTGTCGTGCAGCTCAAGGACCTGCAGAGCGGTGAGCAGACGCCGGTCGCACTGGACGCCGTCGTCGAGGAGACCAGGCGCGCGCTGGGCTGAGGCCCGCGGACGTCATCGGCACGAGGGCCCGGCGGTGCACAGCACCGGACGGGCCCTTCGTGTGCCGCCGCGTCGCCCGTGGAGCGGGACCGGCGTCAAGGCGCTGCACGGGCCGTTCATCCGCGGGGATGGTTCCGGCCCGTGGCGGGCGGGCCCGCGGGAAGCGGCGGGGCCACGGCGGGCGCCGCACGGGGCCGGGCAACGGCGCCGGTCAGCCGGTGAGCGACGGCTTCCGGGGGCGCGGCCTGCCGACGCCGGGCGGTTGTCTTTATGTTCGCCGAACGGATATACGGGCCGCTGTTGGGGCAGAATGTGGGGCGCGACCGCTGCCCGCGGGCCCGCTTGTCCACCCCCACTTCCCAAGGGATCGACGGAACCGCGATATGACGACGACAGCGCTGGACGACGACGTGTCCACCGACGACGACCGCGACCGCGGTGAGGGCACCATCGGATCGGGCCGTGGTCTCGCCTGGCTCCTGGTGATCACCGGCGCGCTGGGCACCCTGATGTCCTGGATCATCACCATCGACAAGTTCGAGCTGCTGAAGGACCCGAACTTCAAGCCGGCCTGCAGCCTGAATCCGATCATCTCCTGCGGCAACATCATGCAGAGCGCGCAGGCGGAGGTCTTCGGATTCCCGAACCCGATGGCCGGTCTGATCGCGTTTCCCGTGGTCATCGCGATCGGCGTGGGCCTGCTGGCCGGCGCCCGCTACCGCCGCTGGTACTGGATCGGCCTCAACGTCGGCACCCTGCTCGGCACCGTCTTCTGCATGTGGCTGATGTCCCAGTCGCTGTACGAGATCAACTCGCTGTGCGTGTGGTGCACGCTGACCTGGTGCGTCACCCTCCTGATGTTCTGGTACACCACGGCGCACAACATCAAGCACGGCATCATCCCGACCCCCGCGGGGGTGCGGAACGCGGTGCTGGAATTCCACTGGGTCGTGCCGGTGCTCTGGTACGGCGTGATCGCGCTGCTGATCCTCACCAAGTGGTGGTCCTACTGGAGCTCGCTGATCTGACGGCCGCCAGGCCGCACTCCGACCGCTGCCCGGCCGCACCCGCGGCCGGGCAGCGTTGTCAGTGGGGTGGCATAGGCTCTTGAGCGTGGAGCCCGACCTGTTCACCGCCGCCGCCGAAGACCGTCAAGAGAAGGACCCCGCGGGGTCTCCCCTCGCCGTACGGATGCGTCCGCGCACCCTCGACGAGGTCGTGGGACAGCAGCATCTGCTCAAGCCGGGGTCTCCGTTGCGTCGCCTGGTCGGTGAGGGCAGCGGCGGCCCGGCCGGACCGTCGTCCGTGTTCCTGTGGGGACCGCCGGGCATCGGCAAGACGACCCTGGCCTACGTCGTCAGCCAGGCGACGAACAAGCGCTTCGTGGAGCTGTCCGCGATCACCGCGGGAGTCAAGGAGGTGCGGGCCGTCATCGACGGCGCCCGCCGCGCCTCGGGCGGTTACGGCAAGGAGACCGTCCTCTTCCTCGACGAGATCCACCGCTTCAGCAAGGCCCAGCAGGACTCCCTGCTGCCCGCCGTGGAGAACCGCTGGGTCACCCTCATCGCCGCCACGACCGAGAATCCGTACTTCTCGGTGATCTCCCCGCTGCTCTCCCGCTCCCTGCTGCTGACCCTCGAACCGCTCACCGACGACGATCTGCGCGGCCTGCTGGCGCGTGCGCTGACCGCGGAGCGCGGCCTGGCCGGCGCGGTGACGCTGCCCGACGACACCGAGGCGCATCTGCTGCGGATCGCCGGCGGGGACGCCAGGCGGGCGCTGACCGCCCTGGAGGCCGGCGCGGGCTCCGCGCTGGCCAAGGGCGAGAAGGAGATCACCCTCCAGACCCTGGAGGAGTCCGTCGACCGCGCCGCGGTGAAGTACGACCGGGACGGCGACCAGCACTACGACGTCGCCAGCGCGCTGATCAAGTCCATCCGGGGTTCGGACGTCGACGCGGCGCTGCACTATCTGGCGCGCATGATCGAGGCGGGGGAGGACCCCCGCTTCATCGCCCGCCGGTTGATGATCTCGGCCAGTGAGGACATCGGCCTGGCCGACCCCTCCGCGCTGCAGACCGCGGTGGCCGCGGCCCAGGCGGTCGCGATGATCGGCTTCCCCGAGGCTCGGATCACCCTCGGCCAGGCCACCATCGCCCTCGCCCTGGCCCCGAAGTCGAACGCCGCCTACACCGCGATAGACGCCGCGCTCGCGGACGTCCGAGCGGGTCAGGCGGGCCCGGTACCGGCCCATCTGCGCGACAGCCACTACAAGGGCGCCCAGAAGCTCGGCCACGGCCAGGGGTACCAGTACCCGCACGACCTGCCGGGCGGCATCGCGGCACAGCAGTACGCGCCGGACGAGGTCCACGGCAAGCGGTACTACACCCCGACCCGGCACGGCGCCGAGGCGCGTTACGCCGATGTCGCCGAGCGGGTCCGGGCCCGGCTGCGCGGCGAAACGGGCGACTGAGAGACGGGCGGCTGAGAGACGGGCGCCCGGGACGCCCGCCGCCGGCCTGCCGGGCGACTGTGGTTCACCGGGTGGACGACGGACCGTCCCGGACGGCCGACCGGCCGCGGACCGGTGCCCGCGGCGGCCGTGGCGCCGACCCGGCGCGGCCCGGGGTCACTCCATGGCGGCGTCGAAGAGCGCGTGCATCGCGCGGCGCAGTTCGGCCACGTCCCGCACCGGCTCGGGAAAGTCGAACCGCGCGTCGAACGACCGCTGGTCGGTGGTGCCGGTGAAGCGGACCCGCAGCCCGAAGCGGTCCAGGGCCACCGGCGCGGCGCGGTCCCGTACGCCGCAGAACTCCGCGGCCCGCTCGCCGAGCAGGCTGCACAGCGCGCGCACCTGTTCGCCGTGCGACGCGTCCAGATGCTGCAGCAGCTCCGCTTCGTGGGCCACCAGCGGGTCGGGGGAGGCGTCGGCGAACTCGTCGGGCTCGACGGATTCCGCGCCCCACAGGTCGTCCACCGCGCACTCGCCGACCTCCAGGCGCAGCATCACCCAGGCCGCCCGCCCGTAGAGGCCGGGTGCGGGCTCCGGCTGGAGCGCCTCGCCGATGCCGAGCAGCTCACCCACCGGATGGCGTTCGGCGAGCAGCATCGCGCAGCGGGCCCGGTCGTCGTTGCGTACGGGGGTGAGCCAGCCGGCCACCCAGGCCCGTCCACGGATGCGATGGGGCACCGAAACGGGTGCAACATCCGTGATCTCCATCACGGCTGCCAGGTCGTCGTCCTGCGCGTGCGCCGCCGCTCGGGCCGCCGCAGAGTCGCCTGGAGCCAGCAATAGCACGTCACCTTGGGGTGTCACGGTGCGACAGACAGGTGCGGAAAGTCCGCTCTCGTCGAGGTCCTCGACTCTGGGGATGCTGAGAGAAGCCATACCATTGGAATCGACGAGAGTTCGTACGCGCTCGGCGGCAGTGGGTCGCTGGGCGTCTTCCACGGGACGCGGCTGACCCGATTCGGTGCTGTGAACGGCGCCGGGCAGGGGGATCCCAGGTCGAAACATGCGTTCTCCTCGCGCTAAGGTAAGCCTCACCTAACTTACATGGAGGAACGTTCCACGTGAACCAGTCGCGTCCCAAGGTCAAGAAGTCCCGCGCGCTCGGCATCGCCCTGACGCCGAAGGCCGTCAAGTACTTCGAGGCCCGTCCCTACCCGCCCGGCGAGCACGGCCGTGGCCGCAAGCAGAACAGTGACTACAAGGTCCGGCTGCTCGAGAAGCAGCGTCTGCGTGCGCAGTACGACATCAGCGAGCGCCAGATGGCGCGTGCCTACGACCGCGCTCGGAAGGTCGAAGGCAAGACGGGCGAAGCCCTCATCGTCGAGCTTGAGCGCCGTCTGGACGCGCTCGTCCTGCGGTCGGGCATCGCCCGCACCATCTACCAGGCCCGCCAGATGGTCGTGCACGGCCACATCTCGGTCAACGACCGCAAGGTCGACAAGCCGTCCTTCCGCGTCCGCCCCGGCGACGTCGTGATGGTCCGCGAGCGCAGCCGCGAGAAGCACCCCTTCCAGGTTGCGCGCGAGGGCGGCTACGCCCCCGACGGCGAGACCCCGCGCTACCTGGAGGTCAACCTCCAGGCGCTGGCGTTCCGCCTGGACCGGGATCCCAACCGCAAGGAGATCCCGGTGATCTGCGACGAGCAGCTCGTCGTCGAGTACTACGCCCGCTGATCCAGGCGTAGCCACCCGGCAGCTTCAGCCCGCCGTCTCCCCGCCGCTCGCGGAGGGGGAGGCGGCGGGCTGCTGCGTGCCGGGAACCCGGAGCGCGGCGGCCGGTGGGCGTTCGGAACGTCGCCCGGAACACGGAGGGTACGGGAGTGCGTGCGGACCGTACGTTCTCCTGGCCGCGTCTCCCGCGGCCCCGCCCGGCGCACCGGAATCGGGGTACGGACGCACAGTCACGGCGCGATAAGGTCGAGGCTGCCGTTCGAGCAGGACGAACCAGACCAGTCGGAGAGTGGTGCCAACGTGTCCGGTGGAGAGGTGGCAGGGATCCTGGTCGCCGTCTTCTGGGCGATCCTCGTGTCGTTCCTCGCCCTGGTGCTGGTGAGGCTCGCGCAGACGCTCAAGGCGACGACCAAGATGGTGGCCGAGGTGTCCGACCAGGCCGTCCCGCTCCTCGCCGACGCGTCGGCCACGGTCCGCTCGGCGCACACCCAACTCGCCCGCGTCGACGCCATCGCCGCCGATGTGCAAGAGGTCACGGCCAACGCCTCCGCGCTCTCCTCGACCGTCTCGTCCGCCTTCGGCGGGCCGCTGGTCAAGGTCGCTGCCTTCGGCTACGGCGTGCGCCGCGCGATCGGCAAGAAGGGCGAGCCGGAGCCGAAGCGCACCGTCGTCGTCGGCCGTACCCTGCCCGGCGCCCGCCGGGGCGGGCGCCGCAACCGTCGCTCCAAGGACTGATCACCGCGATGTTCCGCCGCGCATTCTGGTTCACCACCGGCGCCGCAGCCGGCGTGTGGGCCACCAACAAGGTTCACCGCAAGCTGCGCAGGCTCCAGCCCGACAGCCTCGCGGCGCAGGCCGCGGACAAGGCCGTGGAAACCGGCCACCGGCTGCGTCAATTTGCAGTGGACGTACGCGCGGGAATGGCGGACCGTGAAGAGCAGTTGCACGATGCACTGGGTCTGACCGGGTCCGGCGACCCACGTGAACTCCCCGCATCGCACTACCGCGCGGTGCTCGAAACTCCCCACCGAACCACGAGAGCAACCGGACCGTCCGGTATTGCCGGACCGACTGGAAATGAGGACCACTGATGGAGTCGGCTGAAATCCGCCGCCGCTGGCTGCGCTTCTTCGAGGAGCGCGGGCACACCGTCGTGCCGTCGGCGTCGCTCATCGCGGACGACCCGACGCTGCTGCTGGTCCCCGCGGGCATGGTGCCGTTCAAGCCGTACTTCCTCGGCGAGGTCAAGCCGCCCTTCGACCGGGCCACCAGCGTCCAGAAGTGCGTGCGGACCCCGGACATCGAAGAGGTGGGCAAGACCACCAGGCACGGCACCTTCTTCCAGATGTGCGGCAACTTCTCCTTCGGCGACTACTTCAAGGAAGGCGCCATCAAGTTCGCCTGGGAGCTGCTGACCGGCTCCCAGGCCGACGGTGGCTACGGCCTGGACCCGGAGAAGCTCTGGATCACGGTCTACCTCGACGACGACGAGGCCGAGCGCATCTGGCGCGAGGTCGTCGGCGTGCCGGCCGAGCGCATCCAGCGCCTCGGCAAGAAGGAGAACTACTGGTCCATGGGCGTCCCCGGCCCCTGCGGACCCTGCTCCGAGATCAACTACGACCGCGGCCCGGGATTCGGCGTCGAGGGCGGCCCTGCCGTCAACGACGAGCGGTACGTGGAAATCTGGAACCTCGTCTTCATGCAGTACGAGCGGGGCGCGGGCATCGGCAAGGAGGACTTCGAGATCCTCGGCGACCTGCCCAGCCAGAACATCGACACCGGCCTCGGACTCGAGCGCCTGGCGATGATCCTGCAGGACGTCCGCAACATGTACGAGACGGACACCCTGCGCGTGGTCATCGACAAGGCCACCGAGCTGACCGGCGTCCGCTACGGCGCGTCGGACGCCTCCGACGTCTCGCTGCGCGTGGTCGCCGACCACATGCGCACCTCCACGATGCTCATCGGCGACGGCGTCACCCCCGGCAACGAAGGCCGCGGCTACGTCCTGCGCCGCATCATGCGCCGCGCCATCCGCAACATGCGGCTGCTCGGCGCCGACGGCCTGGTCGTCGGCGAGCTGCTGGACGTCGTCATCAAGACGATGGGCCAGCAGTACCCGGAGCTGCTGGAGGACCGCCGCCGCATCGAGACGGTCGCCCTCGCCGAGGAGGCCGCCTTCGTCAAGACGCTGAAGGCCGGCACCAACATCCTCGACACCGCCGTCACGGAGACCAAGGCCACCGGCGGCAAGGTCCTGGCCGGCGACAAGGCGTTCCTGCTCCACGACACCTGGGGCTTCCCCATCGACCTCACCCTCGAAATGGCCGCCGAACAGGGCCTTTCGGTGGACGAGGACGGCTTCCGCCGGCTGATGAAGGAGCAGCGGGAGCGCGCCAAGGCCGACGCCCAGTCCAAGAAGCACGGCCACGCCGACCTGTCCGCCTACCGCGAGGTCGCCGACACCTCCGGTGCCACGGAGTTCACCGGATACCGCGACACCGAGGGCGAGTCCACCGTCGTCGGCCTGCTGGTCAACGGCGCCCCGGCCCCCGCCGCCCACGAGGGTGACGAGGTCGAGGTCGTGCTGGACCGCACCCCCTTCTACGCCGAGGGCGGCGGCCAGCTCGCCGACACCGGCCGGATCAGGCTCGAATCCGGCGCCGTCGTGCAGATCCGCGATGTGCAGAAGCCGGTCCCCGGCGTCACGGTGCACAAGGGCGTCGTCCAGGTCGGCGAGGTGGTGCTGGGCTCCGCCGCGTACGCCACCATCGACGTGTCCCGCAGGCGCGCCATCGCCCGTGCCCACAGCGCCACCCACCTCACCCACCAGGCGCTGCGTGACGCCCTCGGGCCGACCGCCGCGCAGGCCGGTTCGGAGAACTCCCCGGGCCGCTTCCGCTTCGACTTCGGCTCGCCGGCCGCCGTGCCGGGTGCCGTCCTCACCGACGTCGAGCAGAAGATCAACGAAGTGCTCTCCCGCGAACTCGACGTGCACGCCGAGGTCATGAGCATGGAGGACGCCAAGAAGCAGGGCGCCATCGCCGAGTTCGGCGAGAAGTACGGCGACCGGGTGCGCGTGGTCACCATCGGCGACTTCTCCAAGGAGCTGTGCGGCGGTACCCACGTCCACAACACCGCCCAGCTCGGCCTGGTGAAGCTGCTCGGCGAGTCGTCCATCGGCTCCGGCGTCCGTCGCGTCGAGGCGCTGGTGGGTGTGGACGCCTACAAGTTCCTCGCCCGTGAGCACACCGTCGTCTCGCAGCTGACCGAGCTGGTCAAGGGCCGCCCCGACGAGCTGCCCGAGAAGATCTCGGGTGTCCTGGCCAAGCTGCGGGACGCCGAGAAGGAGATCGAGAAGTACCGCGCCGAGAAGGTGCTCCAGGCGGCTGCCGGTCTGGCCGATGGCGCCAAGGACGTCCGCGGTGTGGCCCTGGCCTCCGGACAGGTCCCGGACGGTACCTCCGCCGACGACCTGCGCAAGCTGGTGCTGGACGTCCGGGGCCGCATCCCGGGTGACCGCGCCGCCGTCGTGGCCCTGTTCACGGTTACCAACGGCCGCCCGGTCACGGTCATCGCCACCAACGAGGCCGCCCGCGAGCGCGGCATCAAGGCCGGCGACCTGGTCCGTACGGCTGCCAAGACCCTCGGCGGAGGCGGCGGCGGCAAGCCGGACGTCGCCCAGGGCGGCGGCCAGAACGCCGCTGCCGTGCCCGAGGCCATCGAGGCCGTCGAGCGGCTCGTCGCCGAGGCGGCCTGACGGCGTGAGTGAGATGCGACGCGGCCGGCGCATCGCCGTGGATGTCGGGGACGCCCGTATCGGGGTCGCCTCGTGCGACCCCGACGGGGTCCTCGCCACCCCCGTCGAGACGGTGCCGGGACGTGACATCCCCGCAGCCCACCGCCGCCTCAAGGCGATCGTCGACGAGTACGAACCGCTGGAGGTCGTGGTCGGGCTGCCCCGTTCCCTGAATGGGGGAGAGGGGCCGGCCGCGGCCAAGATTCGTACATTCGCCCAAGAGATGGCGAAGAACATCACACCCGTGGCCGTCCGGCTCGTCGACGAGCGGATGTCGACGGTCACCGCCGCACAGGGCCTGCGGGCCTCCGGAGTGCGGAGCAAGAAGGGCCGTTCGGTCATCGACCAGGCTGCTGCGGTGGTCATCCTGCAGAGCGCGCTGGAGACGGAACGGACCTCGGGGCGGCCTCCAGGGGAAAACGTCGAAGTGGGCATCTGATCGCAGTGCGGTAACGTTCCGCGCGATGCGGCCCGCGGTTCGGAAGCCGCGTGTGCAGGAAGAGGCGGGTCGGTACAGGTAGCGCTGCCGGACAGGAGCGCACCGCCTCTAGGCCCTAGGGGATCGATGACCGAGTATGGCCGGGGCTACGGCTCCGAACCGTGGCACCCCGAAGACCCGCTCTACGGAGACCAGGGTCCTCGGGGCGGCCAGGGGCAGCAGCCCCAGTGGGGCGGACCGGAGTCCGTCCCCTACCCCGAGCAGCAGTACGACGGGAGCTGGGGCGGCGCACAGATAGGGCAGGTGCCGTACGACCCTTACGACCCGTACGGCCCGCCGCAGCACGACCCTTATGGCATAGCCGGGCAGGACCCTTACGGCACCCCGGACGCCTACCCGCCGCCGCAGCCGCGCCATCTGCGTCCGCAGGAACCCCAGCAGTACCCGCAGCAGTACCCGCACCCGGGGCAGTTCCAGCAGCCGGATCCGTACGCGCAGCAGGGCCCGTACCCGCCGCACGATCCGTACGCGCAGCAGCAGTACCCGCAGGATCAGCAGTACCCGCAGGATCCGTACCCGCAGCACGTCCAGGAGCCGGAACGCTCCGAACCGCCGCAGCACATAGACGGCGGGGGGGAGAACTGGCGGGGGGAGCCGCAGCGGGAGCCGGACCCGGAGCACGCGTTCTTCGCTGACGACCCGGCCGGCGATGACGATGACGAGAGCGCGGACGACCCGCGGGAGAGCCGGCGGGCCACCCGTGAGCGCCGCGGAAAGAAGAACAAGCGGCACAGCGGCTGTGCCTGTCTGGTCGTCAGCGCGGTGATCGCCGGCGCCGTGGGAACAGTCGGCTATTTCGGCTACAACTTCTATCAGAGTCATTTCGCCAGCGCCCCGGACTTCGAGGGCGAGGGCTCGGGCGATATCCAGGTGGAAATCCCGGACGGCGCCCCCATCCAGCAGATGGGCCAGATCCTCAAACGTGAAGGCGTCGTCAAGAGCGTCGACGCCTTCACGGAGGCGGCGAAGGAGAACAAGAACGGCTCCGGTCTCCAGGCGGGCTCCTATGCACTGCACAAGGAAATGCCCGCGGCAGCCGTTGTCGCATTGATGCTGGACCCCAAGAGCCGCAACGGCCTCACGGTCCGCGAGGGGCTACGTGCCGAAGCGGTCTACTCGCTCATCGATGAAAAGCTCGACGTCAAGTCCGGCACCACCAAAGAAGTGGCCAAGAAGGACGTCAAGAGCCTCGGGCTGCCGTCCTGGGCGAGTCAGTCGTCGCAGATCAAGGACCCGCTGGAGGGCTTCCTCTATCCGTCGACGTACAGCGTGGGCGGGCATGCGAAACCGGCGGACGTACTCAAGATGATGGTCGCTCGTGCCAAGCAGGAGTACCAGAAGTACGACCTGGAAGAGAATGCCGAGAAGCTTCATCTGAAATCGCCGCTCCAGGTGCTCACCGTGGCCAGCCTCACCCAGGCCGAGGGCATCACGCACGACGATTTCCGGAAGATGGCCGCGGTCATCTACAACCGGCTCTCGCCGGCCAATGTGGCGACGAACCAGAAGATCGAATTCGACTCGTCGTTCAACTACCTCAAGAAGCAGAGCAAGATCAACATCAGTACGGACGAGATTCGGCATTACGACGACCCGTACAACACGTACTTCTACAGCGGGCTGCCGCCGGGGCCGATCGGCAATCCCGGGGCCGACGCGCTGAAGGCGACCGTCAATCCGGATACGTCGCAGAAGTGGCTGTTCTTCATCTCGATCGACGGGAAGAAGACGGAATTCACCACGAATCTCACCGACCACAACAAGCTTGTGAAGAAATTCAATGAGCGGCAGCAGCAGAAGAAGCAGGAAGGCTGAAGGCGGGGCAGTGTCGGACACCAAGCAAGCCGCGGTACTCGGATCACCGATCGCGCATTCCCTCTCGCCGGTCCTGCACCGCGCGGCCTACGACGAACTCGGCCTGGACGGCTGGGAGTACGGCCGATTCGACGTCGACGAGGCCGGACTGCCCGCCTTCATGGACACGCTGGACGCCGGCTGGGCCGGCCTCTCGCTGACCATGCCGCTCAAGCGCGCCGTCATCCCGCTGCTCGACGCGATCAGTGACACGGCGGCATCCGTCGAGGCCGTCAACACCGTCGTCGTCACCGGTGACGGACGCCGGGTGGGCGACAACACCGACATCCCCGGTATGCAGGCCGCCCTGCGCGAGCGCGGTGTGACGCAGGTCGAGCGGGCCGCGGTACTCGGCGCGGGCGCCACCGCGTCGTCGGCGCTCGCCGCGCTCTCCCGCGTCTGCACCGGCGAGGTCACCGCGTACGTCCGCAGCGCGGCCCGCGCCGACGAGATGCGCGGCTGGGGCGAGCGCCTCGGCGTCGCGGTGCGCACCGCGCCCTGGGACGACGCGGCCCGCGCCTTCGAGGCGCCGCTGGTCATCGCGACCACTCCGGCCGGCACCACCGACGCCCTGGCCGGCGCCGTCCCCGATGCGCCAGGCACCCTCTTCGACGTGCTCTACGAGCCCTGGCCCACGGCGCTCGCCGCCGCCTGGTCCGAGCGCGGCGGCGCGGTGGTCGGCGGCCTCGACCTGCTGGTGCACCAGGCGGTGCTCCAGGTCGAGCAGATGACCGGCAGGTCGCCCGCCCCGCTGGCCGCGATGCGCGCGGCGGGCGAGGCGGCCCTCGCGGCCCGCTGAGCCGCGGCCATCCGCCGCGTCCCGGTTCCGCCGGTCCTTCCGGTCCGATCTCCGGACGGGGCATCGGCCGAGCGGCGCGTCGTGGGAGGATCAGGGGAAGACCGTACGCGGAGTAGCAGTACAGAGGAGCACCGTTGAGCAGGTTGCGCTGGCTGACGGCGGGGGAGTCGCACGGCCCCGCACTGGTGGCGACGCTGGAGGGCCTTCCGGCCGGCGTCCCGATTACCACCGATCTGGTGGCGGACGCACTGGCACGACGGCGGCTCGGCTATGGCCGCGGTGCCCGGATGAAGTTCGAGCGGGACGAGGTCACGTTCCTGGGTGGCGTGCGGCACGGCCTGTCGCTGGGCTCGCCGGTCGCGGTCATGGTGGGCAACACCGAGTGGCCCAAGTGGGAACAGGTCATGGCCGCCGACCCGGTGGACGAGTCGGTGCTGGCCGAGCTGGCGCGCAACGCGCCGCTGACCCGCCCGCGTCCCGGCCACGCCGACCTGGCCGGCATGCAGAAGTACGGCTTCGACGAGGCCCGCCCGGTCCTGGAGCGCGCCTCGGCACGCGAGACCGCGGCCCGGGTCGCCCTGGGCGCGGTGGCCCGTTCCTTCCTCAAGGAGGCCGCCGGCATCGAGATCGTCTCGCACGTCGTGGAGCTGGCCGCGGCGAAGGCGCCGTACGGCGTCCTCCCGAAGCCGTCCGACGTCGAGAAGCTGGACGCGGACCCGGTGCGCTGCCTGGACACGGACGCGAGCGCGGCGATGGTCGCGGAGATCGACCAGGCGCACAAGGACGGCGACACCCTCGGCGGCGTGGTCGAGGTGCTGGCGTACGGAGTGCCGGTGGGCCTGGGCTCGCACGTGCACTGGGACCGCCGTCTCGACGCACGGCTGGCGGGCGCGCTGATGGGGATCCAGGCGATCAAGGGCGTCGAGGTCGGCGACGGCTTCGACCTGGCCCGGGTGCCGGGTTCGCAGGCGCACGACGAGATCGCGTCGACGGACGACGGCATCCGGCGCAGCTCGGGCCGCTCCGGCGGCACCGAGGGCGGCCTGACCACCGGTGAACTGCTGCGGGTGCGGGCCGCGATGAAGCCGATCGCGACGGTGCCGCGGGCACTGGCGACGGTGGACGTCACCACCGGCGAGGCCACCAAGGCGCATCACCAGCGGTCGGACGTCTGCGCCGTGCCGGCCGCCGGCATCGTCGCCGAGGCGATGGTGGCGCTGGTGCTCGCGGACGCGGTGGTCGAGAAGTTCGGCGGCGACAGCGTGCCGGAGACCCGCCGCAACGTCCGGTCCTTCCTCGACAATCTGGCGATCAAGTGACGTCGCCTGCCGTCGTCCTGGTCGGCCCGCCCGGAGCGGGCAAGTCGACCGTGGGCGCGCTGCTCGCCGAACGGCTGGGTGTGGGCTACCGCGACACCGACGCGGACATCGTCACCGCGGCGGGCAAGCCGATCGCGGAGATCTTCATCGACGAGGGCGAGCCGCACTTCCGCCGGCTGGAGCGGGAGGCGGTACGCGCCGCGGTGGCCGGCCATGAAGGTGTGCTGTCCCTGGGCGGCGGCGCGATCATGGACGACGGCACCAGGAAGCTGCTGGCCGGGCTGCCGGTCGTCTTCCTCGACGTCGCCCTCGCCGACGCGGTCAAGCGGGTCGGCCTGGACGCACCGCGCCCGCTGCTCGCGGTCAATCCGCGGCAGCGCTGGCGCGAACTGATGGACGTGCGCCGCCCGTTGTACACCGAGGTCGCGCGCGCCGTGATCACCACCGGCGGCCGAACCCCCCAGGACGTCGTCGATGCGGTCCTGGACGCTTTGGAGCTACAGCAGGCGGCGGGCGGGGCACCGCAGGCCGCCAACAGGGAGGAACAGGCATGACGGAGCAGGCCACCCGTATCCAGGTCGGCGGTACGGCGGGCAGCGATCCGTACGAGGTGCTCGTCGGGCGGCAGCTGCTCGGAGAGCTGCCGGGGCTGATCGGCGAGGGCACCAAGCGGGTCGCCGTGCTGCACCCCGAGGCGCTCGCCGCCACCGGTGAGGCGCTGCGCGAGGACCTGGCGTCGCAGGGTTTCGAGGCAATCGCGATCCAGCTGCCGAACGCCGAGGAGTCCAAGACCGTCGAGGTCGCGGCGTACTGCTGGAAGGCGCTCGGGCAGACCGGGTTCACCCGCAGCGACGTGATCGTCGGTGTCGGCGGCGGCGCCACCACCGACCTGGCGGGCTTCGTCGCGGCCACCTGGCTGCGCGGCGTGCGCTGGATCGCGGTGCCGACCACGGTCCTCGGCATGGTGGACGCGGCGGTCGGCGGCAAGACCGGCATCAACACCGCCGAGGGCAAGAACCTCGTCGGCGCCTTCCACCCCCCGGCCGGTGTGCTCTGCGACCTCGCGGCGCTCGACTCGCTCCCCGTCCACGACTACGTCTCGGGTCTCGCCGAGGTGATCAAGGCCGGCTTCATCGCCGACCCGGCGATCCTCGGCCTGATCGAGTCCGACCCGGAGGCGGCCAAGCGCCCCGACGGACCGCACACACAGGAGCTGATCGAGCGGGCGATCCGGGTCAAGGCCGAGGTGGTCTCCGCCGACCTCAAGGAGGCCGGGCTGCGCGAGATCCTCAACTACGGCCACACCCTGGCGCACGCCATCGAGAAGAACGAGCGCTACAACTGGCGGCACGGCGCCGCCGTCTCCGTCGGCATGGTCTTCGCCGCCGAACTGGGCCGGATCGCGGGCCGGTTGGACGACGCGACCGCCGACCGGCACCGCGCCGTCCTGGAGTCGGTCGGGCTGCCGCTGACCTACCGCGGCGACCAGTGGCCCAAGCTGCTGGAGACCATGAAGGTCGACAAGAAGTCCCGCGGCGACCGGCTGCGCTTCATCGTCCTGGACGGGCTGGCCAAGCCCACCGTCCTGGAGGGCCCGGACCCGGCCATGCTGCTCGCCGCGCACGCGGAGATCGCCGCATGAGCCAGGAGCCGGACGCGCCCCGTACGGCCCGCCGGGTCCTGGTGCTGAACGGCCCCAACCTCGGCCGTCTCGGCTCCCGCGAACCGGACGTCTACGGCGCGACCTCCTACGCGGGCCTGGTGGCGGAGTGCGCCAGGCTCGGCAAGGAGCTGGGCTTCGACGCCGAGGTCCGCGAGACCAACGACGAGGGCGAGATGATCCGTTGGCTGCACGAAGCCGCCGACGGATCGATTCCGGTCGTCATCAACCCCGGCGCCTTCACGCACTACTCGTACGGCATGCGGGACGCGGCGGCCCAGCGCACCGCCCCGCTCATCGAGGTGCACATCTCGAACCCGTACGCGCGTGAGGAATTCCGCCACAATTCGGTTATCGCGGCCGTCGCCAGCGGAACGGTCGCCGGATTCGGCATCGGCTCGTACCGCCTCGCACTGCGCGCACTCGCCGACGAACTCGGCGGCTGACGCGGTCTCCTGGGCACTCCCTTCCGCCCCCGGCCGTTCACACCGCGAGCGCCGGGGGCGGTACCGTTCGTCAGCGGTACCGCGCACGCCCCCGGCCGCGGGGCGGCCAGGCCCGCACCCGCCCGGCCCGCCCGCCGGGCCATGACGTGCCGGACGGCCCGCCCGGCACCCGCGCACCGCACCCAGTCGACCGCATGAGACGGAGAGCCACCGGATGCCGTACGCAGTGGGGGCTCCGCTGCCGCCGCCCCGCAGCCAGGCGCAGGAACAGGGCGCCACCATGAACTGGACGCCCCACCCCGGTCATTCCCTCCCGCCGGGCCCGCCGCCCGCGCCGGCGCCCGCGGCCCCGCCGCCGCCCGTGCAGCCCGCCCCGGCACCCGCCAATCCGGGCTGGAGCGGCCCCGCACCCCAGCAGACGCCGCCCGCTGCGGACACCACGGCCAGCACGGGTAACACCGGCAGCACCGGGCACATCCAGCTGCCTCCCGGCGCCCCGGTGGCGCTGCCGAGCCCGCAGTCGGGCGCCACGGCACCGGACGCCGCGCACGCCGCGGTCGCCGTGCTGCTCATCGGCCCGGCCGGCGCGGGCAAGACCAGCGTGGCCCGCCACTGGGCCGACAGCCGCCGCGTGCCCACCGCGCACATCAGCCTCGACGACGTCCGCGAGTGGGTGCGCTCCGGCTTCGCCGACCCGCAGCAGGGCTGGAACGACCACTCCGAGGCGCAGTACCGCCTCGCCCGCCGCACCTGCGGCTTCGCCGCCCGCAACTTCCTCGCCAACGGCATCTCCTGCATCCTCGACGACGCCGTCTTCCCCGACCGCCCGGTCGTCGGCCTCGGCGGCTGGAAGCGCCACGTGGGCCCCGGGCTGCTGCCGATAGTGCTGCTGCCCGGCCTGGAGATCGTCCTGGAGCGCAACGCACGGCGCAGCGGCAACCGCCGCCTGTCCGACGAGGAAGTGGCCAGGATCCACGGCCGGATGGCCGGCTGGTACGGCTCGGGCCTGCCGATCATCGACAACTCCCAGCACGACGTCGCGATGACCGTCAGGGTGCTCGACGACGTCGTCGCCCGCAGCCTCGCCAGCCCGCCCAGCTGGTAGCCCCGCTGCCCCGGAGGCCGCCCGCCCCCGCCCGGCCGCTCCCGAAGGGCCGGGCGCGCCGTCCGCCCGTAAGCTCGGGTTATGTCCGAGCTGTATGCGGCCCGACGCACGCGGCTGCGGGACCGCTGCGCGGCAACCGGAAGCACCGCGGCACTGATCTCGCGTCCCGCCAACGTCCGCTATCTCACCGGCTGCGCGCCATCCGGCGCCGCGCTCCTGATGGGGCCTGCCGATGACGTCCTGCTCTGCGGCGGCCCGCTGAGCGGCGACCCTTCGGAAGGCAGGCCGTCCGACGACGTACGGGTCGAGGTACTGCCGACGCGGGACGGTGATCCGGTGGTGGCAGGCGCGGACCTGGCGGAGAAGGCCGGGGCCGCCGTCCTCGCGGTCGAGGAACACCATCTGACCGTCTCCCGGCACCGGGCGCTGTCCCAGGTCGCCCCCCGGCTGCTGCTGTCGGACCTGGCCTGTGCCGTCGAGGCGCAGCGGCTGGTCAAGGACGACGACGAGATCGCCTGTCTGCGGATCGCCGCGGAGATCACCGACCAGGCGCTCGGCGAACTGCTCGAATCGATCCTCGTCGGCCGCACCGAACGCCATCTCGCCCTGGAACTGGAACGCCGGCTCGTCGATCACGGCGCGGAGGGCCCTGCCTTCCCCACGTCCGTGGCGGCCGGTCCGCATTCCGGGCGCCCGGGGCATCTGCCGACCGACCGCCGGGTCGAGGAGGGCGACTTCCTGACCGTCGGTCTTGGCGCGAACTACCGCGGCTACCGCTGCGAGATCGGCCGCACCTTCGTCATCGGGACGGCGCCCGCGGACTGGCAGATCGAGCTCTACGATCTCGTTTTCGCAGCCCAGAGGGCCGGTCGGGAGGCGTTGGCGCCGGGTGTCGAGTGCCGCGAGGTGGACCGCGTGGCCCGTCATGTGCTGGAGTCTGCGGGGCACGGTGAGCGGCTCGGACCGTGGACCGGGCACGGCGTGGGACTCGAAATCGATGAGGACCCTCAATTGTCGCCTGCGGCCATGGGTAAACTGGACGCTTGCGTGCCGGTCACCGTCGAACCGGGGGTTCACCTCCCCGGCCGCGGGGGCGTCCGGATCGACGACACACTCGTCGTCCGCCCCGAGGCGGACGGCGGGCCAGAGCTACTCACGATCACGACCAAGGAGCTGCTCGCGCTGTGAGCCGCAGGGCTTGCTGCGAGCGGCTTCGGGGTACCCACCACCTGCAGTCCAGGAGATTCCGCAACCGTGGCTTCCACGAACGACCTCAAGAACGGCCTGGTGCTCAAGCTCGAAGGGGGCCAGCTCTGGTCCGTCGTCGAGTTCCAGCACGTCAAGCCCGGTAAGGGCCCGGCCTTCGTCCGCACCAAGCTGAAGAATGTGCTTTCCGGCAAGGTGGTCGACAAGACCTTCAACGCCGGCGTGAAGGTCGAGACGGCCACTGTCGACAAGCGCGGGATGCAGTTCTCGTACATGGACGGCGAGTACTTCGTCTTCATGGACATGGACACCTACGACCAGCTCATGGTCGACCGCAAGGCCGTCGGCGACGCCGCGAACTTCCTGCTGGAAGGCTTCGAGGCCGTCGTGGCGCAGCACGAGGGCGAGGTGCTCTACGTCGAGCTGCCGGCCGCCGTCGAGCTCGTCATCCAGCACACCGAGCCCGGCGTCCAGGGCGACCGCTCCACCGGCGGCTCCAAGCCCGCCACCCTGGAGACCGGCTACGAGATCCAGGTCCCGCTCTTCATCACCGAGGGCGAGAAGATCAAGGTCGACACCCGCTCCGGCGAGTACCTCGGTCGGGTGAACAGCTAACCGTGGCCGCCCGTAACAAGGCCCGTAAGCGCGCCTTCCAGATCCTCTTCGAGGCCGACCAGCGCGGAGCCGACGTGCAGTCCGTGCTCGCGGACTGGATGCGGCACGCCCGGACCGACCCGCGGCAGCCGCCGGTCAACGAGTACACCCTGGAGCTCGTCGAGGGGTACGCGGACCACATCGGCCGTATCGACGAACTGCTCGACACCTATTCCGTCGACTGGCCGCTGGACCGCATGCCGGTCGTCGACCGCAACATCCTGCGGCTCGGCGCGTACGAGCTGATCTGGGTGGACGCCATCCCGGACGCGGTGGCGATCGACGAAGCCGTGCAGCTGGCCAAGGAGTTCTCCACGGACGACTCCCCGGCCTTCGTCAACGGTCTGCTCGGCCGGCTGAAGGACCTGAAGCCGACCCTGCGGCGCGAGACGCGGTAACGAGGCACACCAGCAGTACCCGAGAAAGGGCCCGGAGCGCGCAGGATGCTCCGGGCCCTTCCGCGTTCCCGAGGGGAGACGGGCGAGACGGAGGCGTGTGGGGCGCTCAGGGCCTGCTGGGCGGCCGTGCACCCCGGGGCGGGCTCCACGCAGGGGCGCAGCCCGGTACGCGCTCAGCCGCCCGTCTCTGCGCCCGCGGTCGAACACGCAAACGTGCCGCCGCTCCGTTCATCCGGAGCGGCGGCACGTTTCGTACGGGCGAGGGCCGATCAGAGGTCGTCGTGGGCGACCGCGCGACGCGCGTCGGCGTCCAGCACGCCCCAGCTGATCAGCTGTTCGGTCAGCACCGAAGGCGACTGGTCGTAGATGACCGCGAGGGTGCGCAGGTCGTCCTGGCGGATCGAGAGCACCTTGCCGTTGTAGTCACCGCGCTGGCTCTGGATCGTGGCGGCGTAGCGCTGCAGCGGTCCGGCCTTCTCCTGCGGGACGTGGGCGAGGCGCTCCAGGTCGAGCACCAGCTTCGGCGGCGGCTCGGCGGCTCCGCCCGGTGTCGTGCCCGGCAGCAGCTCCTGCACCGGCACGCCGTAGAAGTCCGCAAGCTCGGCGAGGCGCTGCACGGTCACGGCACGGTCACCGCGCTCGTACGAGCCCACCACCACAGCCTTCCAGCGGCCCTGGGACTTCTCCTCGACACCGTGGAGAGAAAGGCCCTGCTGGGTGCGGATGGCGCGGAGCTTGGCCCCGAGCTGTTTGGCGTATTCGCTGGACATAAAGCTCCCCAGACACCTGATCGATATGCGGCTCCGCCGCCCGGCTGGTAACTCACTGTGAGGTTACGCAGCGTAATCTCACTTCGTCAAGCCGGGCGGGTCCGCACCTCACCCGTCGGGGGCCCCGCAGGGCCTCCGACCGGCCCCTGGTAGCCTTGCAGAGGTAAATCCGACGTCCTTTAAAGTCCGTCCCGTGAGGCGGAGAAGGGGGTCCGTTTCGTATGGACGCAAACAGTTCCGACGTACGTGCATCCGATGCACGTGCCCAGCGCCCCGCGCGCCCGGTGCTCGAAGGCCCGGACATCGCGCGGATGCTGACCCGCATCGCCCACGAAATCGTCGAACGTGCCAAGGGCGCCGATGACGTGGTGCTCCTGGGAATCCCCACCCGCGGTGTCTTCCTCGCCCAGCGGCTCGCCGCCAAGCTGGAGGAGATCACCGGCCGCGCCATCCCGGTCGGCTCGCTCGACATCACGATGTACCGCGACGACCTGCGCCTGGGCCCGGCCCGCACGCTCGCCCGCACGGAGATCCCCGCCGACGGCATCGAAGGCCGCGTGGTCCTCCTCGTCGACGACGTCCTCTTCTCCGGGCGCACGATCCGCGCCGCCCTGGACGCGCTGGGCGACATCGGCCGGCCGCGCGCCGTCCAGCTCGCCGTACTCGTCGACCGCGGCCACCGCGAGCTGCCGATCCGCGCCGACTACGTGGGCAAGAACCTCCCCACCTCGCTGCGCGAGACGGTCAAGGTGCACCTCACCGAGGAGGACGGCCGGGACGCCGTGCTGCTCGGCGTGCGCTCCGCTTCGCCCCGCCCCGGCGCGACCGACGAGACCCCGGTGGCCGAGCGGACCACCCCGGCCGGCGAGCGCTGACCGCAGCCGCGTACGGACCCGGTGACCCCGGGCCCGTACCCCTGCCTGCCCGACGGACATTCCCGTACGCCTCCTTCACCCACGGAGAAAACCGGATGAAGCGTCACCTCATCTCGGCCGCCGACCTCTCGCGCGATGACGCCGTTCTGATCCTCGACACCGCCGAGGAGATGGCACGGGTCGCCGACCGGCCGATCAAGAAACTTCCCACCCTGCGCGGTCGCACCGTCGTCAACCTCTTCTTCGAGGACTCGACCCGCACCCGCATCTCCTTCGAGGCCGCCGCCAAGCGGCTCTCGGCCGACGTCATCAACTTCTCCGCCAAGGGCTCGTCGGTCTCCAAGGGCGAGTCGCTCAAGGACACCGCGCTGACCCTGGAGGCGATGGGCGCGGACGCCGTCGTCATCCGGCACGGCGACTCCGGCGCCCCGCACCGGCTGGCCACCTCGGGCTGGATCGGCGGCTCCGTCGTCAACGCGGGCGACGGCACCCACGAGCACCCCACCCAGGCCCTGCTCGACGCCTTCACCATGCGCCGCCGCCTGGTCGGCGCGGACGCCGGCGTCGGCCAGGACCTCGCCGGCCGCCGGATCACCGTCGTCGGCGACATCCTGCACAGCCGCGTCGCCCGCTCCAACGTCCATCTGCTCACCACACTCGGCGCCGACGTCACCCTCGTCGCGCCGCCCACCCTGGTGCCGATCGGCGTCGAGAACTGGCCCTGCGAGGTCTCCTACGACCTGGACGCGGTCGTCGGGACGTCGGACGCCGTGATGATGCTGCGCGTCCAGCGCGAGCGGATGAACGCCGCCTTCTTCCCGACCGAGCGCGAGTACGCGCGCCGCTACGGCCTGGACGGCGAGCGGATGGCCCGGATGCCCGAGCACGCCATCGTGATGCACCCGGGGCCGATGAACCGCGGCATGGAAATCACCGCCGAGGTCGCCGACTCGCCGCGCTGCACCGCCGTCGAGCAGGTCACCAACGGTGTCAGCATCCGGATGGCGGTCCTCTACCTGCTCCTGGGCGGCAACGAGCCCGCCCTCACCGCCGCCACCGGCACCAGCACCCGCACCGAGGAGAACAAGTAACCATGAGCAAGATCCTTATCCGCGGGGCGAAGGTCCTCGGTGGCGAGCCGCAGGACGTGCTGATCGACGGCGAGACCATCGCCGAGGTCGGCACGGACCTGAGCGCCGAGGGCGCCCGGGTCGTCGAAGCGGCCGGCCAGATCCTGCTGCCCGGCCTCGTCGACCTCCACACCCACCTGCGGGAACCGGGCCGCGAGGACTCCGAGACCGTCCTGACCGGCACCAAGGCCGCGGCCGTCGGCGGCTTCACCGCCGTGCACGCGATGGCCAACACCTTCCCCGTCGCCGACACCGCCGGCGTCGTCGAGCAGGTCTGGCGCCTGGGCAAGGAGTCCGGCTACTGCGACGTGCAGCCCATCGGCGCGGTGACCGTCGGCCTGGAGGGCAGGAAGCTCGCCGAGCTGGGCGCGATGCACGACTCCGCGGCCGGTGTGCGGGTCTTCTCCGACGACGGCAAGTGCGTGGACGACGCCGTCATCATGCGGCGCGCCCTGGAGTACGTGAAGGCGTTCGACGGTGTCGTCGCCCAGCACGCGCAGGAGCCCAGGCTGACCGAGGGCGCCCAGATGAACGAGGGCATCGTCTCCGCCGAGCTGGGTCTCGGCGGCTGGCCGGCCGTCGCCGAGGAGTCGATCATCGCCCGCGACGTGCTGCTCGCCGCGCACGTCGGCTCCCGGGTGCACATCTGCCATCTCTCGACCGCCGGGTCCGTGGAGATCGTCCGCTGGGCCAAGTCCAAGGGCTGGAACGTGACCGCCGAGGTCACCCCGCACCACCTCCTGCTGACCGACGAACTGGTCCGCTCCTACAACCCGGTCTACAAGGTCAACCCGCCGCTGCGCACCGAGGCCGACGTCATGGCGCTGCGCGAGGCGCTCGCCGACGGCACCATCGACTGCGTCGCCACCGACCACGCCCCGCACCCGCACGAGGACAAGGACTGCGAGTGGGGCGCGGCGGCCATGGGCATGGTCGGCCTGGAGACCGCGCTCTCCGTCGTCCAGCACACGATGGTCGACAGCGGGCTGCTGGACTGGGCCGGCGTCGCCGACCGGATGTCCTTCCGCCCGGCGCACATCGGCCGCCTCACCGGCCACGGCCGCCCCGTCTCGGCAGGCGAGCCCGCCAACCTCACGCTGCACGATTCCGCTTACCGTGGAGTGGTGGACCCCGCGGGCTTCGCCTCCCGCAGCCGCAACACCCCCTACGAGGGCCGTGAGCTGCCGGGACGCGTCACCCACACCTTCCTCCGGGGCCGCGCAACGGTCGTCGACGGGAAGCTCGCGTGACTCCTCACCTCACCACACTCGCCGCAGCACAGAAGTCCGCCGAGGTCACCGACTGGGCGGCCCGCATCGGCTGGGTCGTCGGCCTGCTGCTGTTCGTCGTCCTCGTCTACTGGCTGATGCGCCAGGGCTGGAAATGGCGCCGCACGCTCCAGGGCGGCCTGCCCGAACTGCCCGCGGCCCCGGCCACCGAGGCCGAGCCCACGCTGACGATGAGCGGTCGCTACCACGCCTCCACCACCGCGGGGCAGTGGCTTGACCGGATCGTCGCCCAGGGCCTCGGCACCCGCAGCCGTGCCGAACTGACCCTCACCGACCAGGGCGTGTCCGTCGTCAGGCCGGGTGCGCAGGACTTCTTCGTGCCGGCCGCTGCGCTGCGCGGCGCCCGCCTCGACAAGGGCATCGCGGGCAAGGTACTCCCCGAGGGCGGCCTGCTGATCATCACCTGGGAGCACGGCGGCACGGAGATCGACTCCGGCTTCCGCTCCGACCGGGCGGCCGACCACCCGGCCTGGGTCGAGGCCGTGAACGCGCTCAGCCCCCGGCACACCACCAGCACCACCGAGCACACCGAAACGGAAGGCGCACGATGACGACCTCCACCAGGGGGACCTCCAAGATCCCCGCCGTACTCGTCCTGGAGGACGGCCGCAGCTTCCGTGGCCGTGCCTACGGGGCCGTGGGGGAGACCTTCGGCGAAGCGGTGTTCTCCACCGGCATGACCGGCTACCAGGAGACCCTGACCGACCCGTCGTACCACCGCCAGGTCGTCGTCATGACCGCCCCGCACATCGGCAACACCGGGGTGAACGACGAGGACGACGAATCGCAGCGGATCTGGGTGTCCGGCTACGTCGTCCGCGACCCCGCCCGCATCCCGTCCAACTGGCGCTCGGTGCGCTCCCTGGACGAGCAGCTCGTCGCCCAGGGCGTCGTCGGCATCAGCGGCGTCGACACCCGTGCGCTCACCCGCCACCTGCGCGAGCGCGGTGCCATGCGGGTCGGCATCTTCTCCGGCGACGCGCTGCCCGACGAGGGCACCATGCTCGCCAGGGTGCGCCAGGCCCCCGAGATGCAGGGCGCGAACCTCAGCGAGCAGGTCGCGACGAAGGAGGCGTACGTCGTCCCCGCCGTCGGCACGAAGAAGTTCACCGTCGCCGCCGTCGACCTCGGCATCAAGGGCATGACCCCGCAGCGGATGGCCGAGCGCGGCATAGAGGTGCACGTGCTGCCCGCCACCGCCACCGTCGAGGACGTCTACGCGGTCGCGCCCGACGGCGTGTTCTTCTCCAACGGGCCGGGCGACCCGGCCACCGCCGACCACCCGGTCGCGGTCATGCAGGGCGTCCTGGAGCGGAAGACGCCGCTCTTCGGCATCTGCTTCGGCAACCAGATCCTGGGCCGCGCACTGGGCTTCGGCACCTTCAAGCTCAAGTACGGCCACCGCGGCATCAACCAGCCGGTGCAGGACCGTACGACCGGCAAGGTCGAGGTGACCGCCCACAACCACGGATTCGCCGTCGACGCCCCGCTCGACAGGGTCTCCGACACCCCCTTCGGCCGCGCCGAGGTCTCGCACGTCTGCCTCAACGACAACGTGGTGGAGGGCCTGCACCTCCTCGACCAGCCGGCTTTCAGCGTCCAGTACCACCCCGAAGCCGCCGCGGGCCCGCACGACGCCGCGTACCTCTTCGACCGCTTCGTCCAGCTCATGGAGGGCCAGCGTGCCTAAGCGCACCGATATCCAGTCCGTCCTGGTCATCGGCTCCGGCCCGATCGTGATCGGTCAGGCCGCCGAGTTCGACTACTCAGGCACCCAGGCATGCCGGGTCCTCAAGTCCGAGGGCCTGCGCGTCATCCTGGTCAACTCCAACCCGGCCACGATCATGACCGACCCGGAGATCGCCGACGCCACGTACGTCGAGCCGATCACCCCCGAGTTCGTCGAGAAGATCATCGCCAAGGAGCGGCCCGACGCGCTGCTGCCGACCCTCGGCGGCCAGACGGCGCTGAACACCGCCATCTCGCTGCACGAGTCCGGCACCCTCGACGCGTACGACGTCGAGCTGATCGGCGCCAACGTCGAGGCGATCAACAAGGGCGAGGACCGCGACCTGTTCAAGGAGGTCGTCGCGGCGGTCAACCGCAAGATCGGCCACGGCGAGTCCGCGCGCTCGTACATCTGCCACTCCATGGACGACGTCCTCAAGGGCGTCGACGAGCTGGGCGGCTACCCCGTCGTCGTCCGTCCCTCCTTCACCATGGGCGGCGCGGGCTCCGGCTTCGCGCACGACGAGGAGGAGCTGCGCCGCATCGCGGGCCAGGGCCTCACGCTCTCGCCGACCACCGAGGTGCTCCTGGAGGAGTCCATCCTCGGCTGGAAGGAGTACGAGCTGGAGCTGATGCGCGACAAGAACGACAACGTCGTGGTCGTCTGCTCCATCGAGAACTTCGACCCGATGGGCGTGCACACCGGTGACTCGATCACCGTCGCCCCGGCGATGACGCTCACCGACCGCGAGTACCAGGTCCTGCGCGACATCGGCATCGCCGTGATCCGCGAGGTCGGCGTCGACACCGGCGGCTGCAACATCCAGTTCGCGGTCAACCCGGAGGACGGCCGGGTCATCGTGATCGAGATGAACCCGCGCGTCTCGCGCTCCTCCGCGCTCGCGTCGAAGGCCACCGGCTTCCCGATCGCCAAGATCGCCGCCCGGCTCGCGGTGGGCTACACCCTCGACGAGATCCCGAACGACATCACCGAGAAGACGCCGGCTTCCTTCGAGCCGACCCTCGACTACGTCGTCGTCAAGGTCCCGCGCTTCGCATTCGAGAAGTTCCCCGCCGCGGACGCCACGCTGACCACCACCATGAAGTCGGTCGGCGAGGCCATGGCCATCGGCCGCAACTTTCCCGAGGCGCTCAACAAGGCGCTGCGCTCGCTGGAGAAGAAGGGCAGCCAGTTCGACTTCGTCGACGCCCCGGGTGACAAGGCCGAACTGCTGGCCACGGCCCAGGTTCCGACCGACGGCCGGATCAACACCGTGATGCAGGCGATCCGCGCGGGCGCCACCCCGCAGGAGGTCTTCGACGCGACGAAGATCGACCCGTGGTTCGTCGACCAGCTCTTCCTGATCAAGGAGACCGCCGACGAGATCGCGGCAGTCGACCAGCTCGGCCCCGAAATCCTCGCGGAAGCAAAGCGTCACGGCTTCTCGGACGCGCAGATCGCCGCGATCCGCGGGCTGCGCGAGGACGTCGTCCGCGAGGTCAGGCACGCCGTCGGCGTCCGCCCGGTCTACAAGACCGTCGACACCTGCGCCGCCGAATTCGCCGCCAACACCCCGTACTTCTACTCGTCCTACGACGAGGAGTCCGAGGTCGCCCCGCGCGAGAAGCCCGCCGTGATCATCCTCGGCTCCGGCCCCAACCGCATCGGCCAGGGCATCGAGTTCGACTACTCCTGTGTGCACGCCTCCTTCGCGCTCAGTGACGCCGGCTACGAGACCGTCATGGTCAACTGCAACCCGGAGACCGTCTCGACGGACTACGACACCTCCGACCGCCTGTACTTCGAGCCGCTGACGCTCGAAGACGTGCTGGAGATCGTGCACGCCGAAACCCAGGCGGGACCGGTGGCCGGCGTCATCGTCCAGCTCGGCGGCCAGACCCCGCTGGGCCTCGCCCAGGCGCTCAAGGACAACGGCGTACCGATCGTCGGCACCTCGCCCGAGGCCATCGACCTCGCCGAGGAGCGCGGCGCCTTCGGCCGGGTGCTGACCGAAGCCGGACTGCCCGCCCCCAAGTACGGCACCGCGTTCTCCTTCGACGAGGCCAAGGCCATCGCCACCGAGATCGGCTACCCGGTCATGGTCCGCCCCTCGTACGTGCTCGGCGGCCGTGGCATGGAGATCGTCTACGACGAGCCCTCGCTGGGCGAGTACCTCACCCGCCACGCCGGCCTCATCGACCAGCACCCGGTCCTCATCGACCGGTTCCTCGACGACGCCATCGAGATCGACGTCGACGCCCTCTACGACGGCACCGAGCTGTACCTCGGCGGCGTCATGGAGCACATCGAGGAAGCCGGCATCCACTCCGGCGACTCCGCCTGCGCGCTGCCCCCGATCACCCTCGGCGGCTTCGACATCAAGCGGCTGCGCGCGTCGACGGAGGCCATCGCCAAGGGAGTCGGCGTCCGCGGACTGATCAACATCCAGTTCGCCATGGCGGGCGACATCCTCTACGTCCTGGAGGCCAACCCGCGCGCCTCCCGCACGGTCCCCTTCACCTCGAAGGCCACCGCGGTACCGCTCGCCAAGGCAGCCGCCCGCATCTCGCTGGGCGCCACCATCGCCGAGCTGCGCGGCGAAGGCATGCTGCCGAAGACCGGCGACGGCGGCACCCTCCCGCTCGACTCGCCGATCTCCGTCAAGGAAGCCGTCATGCCCTGGTCGCGGTTCCGCGACGCGTCGGGCCGCGGCGTGGACACCGTCCTCGGCCCGGAGATGCGCTCCACCGGCGAGGTCATGGGCATCGACTCGGTCTTCGGCACCGCGTACGCCAAGTCCCAGTCCGGCGCCTACGGAGCGCTGCCCACCAAGGGCCGCGCCTTCGTCTCGGTGGCCAACCGCGACAAGCGCTCGATGATCTTCCCGGCCCGCGAACTGGTCGCGCACGGCTTCGAGTTGCTCGCCACATCAGGCACCGCCGAGGTGCTGCGCCGCAACGGCATCAAGGCCACCGTCGTCCGCAAGCAGTCCGAGGGCGAGGGCCCCAACGGCGAGCGGACCATCGTCCAGCTCATCCACGCCGGCGAGGTCGACCTCATCGTCAACACCCCCTACGGCACCGGCGGCCGGCTGGACGGCTACGACATCCGCACCGCGTCCGTCGCCCGCGGCATCCCCTGCCTGACCACGGTCCAGGCGCTGGCCGCGGCCGTGCAGGGCATCGAAGCGATGTCCCGCGGAGACGTCGGCGTACGTTCCCTCCAGGAACACGCGCACCATCTCACCGCAGCCCGCGAGGAGTAGGGCAGACCGAGGGGGACACCGGACGGTGTCCCCCTCTTCATGAGCCCCCGATGTCCTTGTGCGAAAGGCCCGCCCCCGACGATGTACCGCCTCTTCTTCCACCTGATCTTCAAGCGGATGGATCCCGAGCAGGCCCACCACCTGGCCTTCGGCTGGATCCGCCGCGCCGCCCGCGTCCCGGTGCTGCGCACCTTCGTCGCAGCCGCCCTCGCGCCCCGCTTCAAGGAGCTGCGCACCGAGGCGCTCGGCCGCCGGATGCACGGCCCCTTCGGCCTGGCCGCCGGCTTCGACAAGAACGCCACCGCCGTCGACGGCATGACGATGCTCGGCTTCGACCACGTCGAGATCGGCACCGTCACCGCGCAGCCGCAGCCGGGCAACCCCAAGAAGCGCCTCTTCCGGCTCGTGGCGGACCGCGCGCTGATCAACCGCATGGGGTTCAACAACGACGGTTCCGCCGCCGTCGCGGCCCGCCTCGCCGCCCGCAACCCCGTCTTCCGCACCACCCTCGGCGTCAACATCGGCAAGACCAAGATCGTCCCGGAGGAAGAGGCGGTCGGCGATTACGTGACCTCCACCGAGCGGCTCGCCGCGCACGCCGACTACCTGGTCGTCAACGTCTCGTCCCCGAACACCCCGGGACTGCGCAACCTCCAGGCCACCGAGCACCTCCGGCCGCTGCTGACCGCCGTCCGCGAGGCCGCCGACCGTACGGTCCCCGGACGCCGGGTGCCGCTCCTGGTCAAGATCGCCCCGGACCTCGCCGACGCGGACATCGACGCGGTCGCCGACCTCGCCGTCGAACTCGGCCTGGACGGCATCATCGCCACCAACACCACCATCGCCCGCGAAGGACTGGGCCTGACCTCCGCCCCGGCACTGACCGCCGAGACCGGCGGCCTGTCCGGAGCCCCCGTCAAGGAGCGCTCCCTGGAGGTGCTGCGCCGCCTGTACGCCCGCGTCGGCGACCGGATCACCCTCATCGGCGTCGGCGGCATCACCACCGCCGAGGACGCCTGGCAGCGCATCCTGGCCGGCGCCACCCTCGTCCAGGGCTACAGCGCCTTCATCTACGAAGGCCCCTTCTGGTGCCGCGCCCTCCACAAGGGACTCGCCGCCCGCCTGCGCAACAGCCCGTACGCCACGCTCGCCGACGCGGTCGGCGCCGAACACAAGAAGGTGACCGCATGACCGGACAGCTGCCTTTCGGGACGCGTCTGCGCCGTGCCATGGACGAGCGCGGCCCGCTCTGCGTGGGCATCGACCCGCACGCCTCGCTGCTGGCCGACTGGGGCCTGAACGACGACGTCGCGGGCCTGGCACGCTTCACCCGCACCGTCGTGGAGGCGCTCGCCGACCGCGTCGCCGTGCTGAAGCCGCAGTCCGCCTTCTTCGAACGCTTCGGTTCGCGCGGCCTCGCCGTCCTGGAGACCGCCGTCGTCGAGGCACGCGAGCGCGGCGCCCTCGTCCTGATGGACGCCAAGCGCGGCGACATCGGTTCCACCATGTCCGCCTACGCCGCGACGTACCTCGATCCGGCCTCCCCGCTGTTCTCGGACGCCGTCACGGTCAGCCCGTTCCTCGGCTACGGCTCCCTGCGCCCGGCCCTGGACCTGGCTGCGGCGAACGGCTGCGGCGTCTTCGCGCTGGCCCTGACCTCCAACCCGGAGGGCGAGGAGATCCAGCGGGCGGTGCGCGCGGACGGCCGCAGCGTCGCGGCCACCGTGCTCGGGCACCTCGCGGAGGAGAACGCGGGCGCGGACCCGCTCGGTTCCTTCGGCGCGGTCGTCGGCGCCACCCTCGGCGATCTCTCCGCGTTCGACCTGGCGATCAACGGCCCGCTGCTCGCCCCCGGCATCGGCGCCCAGGGCGCCACCCCCGCCGACCTCCCGGGGGTCTTCGGGGACGCGGTCCGCAACGTCGTGCCGAGCGTCAGCCGGGGGGTGCTCCGGCACGGTCCGGACACCGCCGCGCTGCGTGACGCCGCGGCCCGATGTGCCGACGAAGTGCAAAAGGCGGTCGGATAGCCGGGACTTTGGTCCCGAATTGTCCTGGTCAGCAGAGTCTGACCAGGACTTTTCGTCCGTTCTCGCTGACTCCAGCGCTCTTGGCCGCTAGTCTCCGTCGAGAGCACCGCACGTAAGAGCGTTGCTCGTTGCTCCGCAGATGCGGGGCGACTAGGTTCCACACGGTCCGTATCCGACAGTTCGACATCCGAGGTGACGTAGGCGTGGCTCTTCCGCCCCTTACCCCTGAACAGCGCGCAGCCGCGCTCGAGAAGGCCGCCGCGGCTCGCCGGGAGCGCGCCGAGGTCAAGAATCGGCTCAAGCACTCCGGTGCCACCCTCCACGAGGTCATTGAGCAAGGCCAGAAGAACGACGTCATCGGCAAGATGAAGGTCTCCGCCCTCCTTGAGTCCATGCCCGGCGTGGGCAAGGTCCGCGCGAAGCAGATCATGGAGCGGCTCGGGATCTCCGAGAGCCGCCGTGTGCGGGGCCTCGGCGTCAACCAGATCGTTTCCCTGGAGCGTGAGTTCGGGCGCGCGACGACCTGAGTTTTCCGGCACGGCCGGGAAGCTGGAATAATCGCTGCATGGCTGCAACATCCCGGGGGACGACCCCCGTGCCCCCGGACGCTCGTCCGCGACTGACCGTGCTCTCCGGCCCCTCGGGGGTCGGCAAGAGCACGGTCGTCGCTCATATGCGCAAAGTTCACCCCGAGGTCTGGCTCTCGGTCTCGGCCACCACCCGCAAGCCGCGCCCCGGAGAAAAGCACGGCGTCCAGTACTTCTTCGTCGAGGACGAGGAGTTCGACAAGCTCATCGCCAACGGCGAACTGCTGGAGTGGGCGGAATTCGCCGGCAATCGCTACGGAACTCCCCGCCAGGCGGTCCTCGACCGCCTGGAGTCCGGGGAGCCCGTCCTGCTGGAGATCGACCTCCAGGGTGCCCGCCAGGTCCGTGAGTCCATGGGGGAGGCGCACCTGATCTTCCTGGCTCCGCCGAGCTGGGACGAACTGGTTCGCAGGCTCACCGGCCGCGGCACGGAGGCGCCCGAGGTGATCGAACGGCGCCTGGAGGCCGCGAAGACCGAGCTGGCCGCCGAGACGGAATTCGACGTGACGCTCGTCAATACCTCCGTCGAGGACGTCAGCCGTGAGCTGCTAGCCTTGATGCTGCGGCGTAATGGGGACGGAAAGATCAGCGGCTGACACCGCGAGTTCCCGGCCTCCGCCAATTTTTTTGCTTTACACCGGCTTCATACCCCTTCGGAAGGCAGAGAGTGTCCTCTTCCATCACCGCGCCCGAGGGCATCATCAACCCGCCGATTGATGAGCTTCTCGAGGCCACCGACTCGAAGTACAGCCTCGTGATCTACGCAGCGAAGCGTGCGCGTCAGATCAACGCGTACTACTCGCAGCTCGGCGAGGGCCTGCTTGAATACGTCGGCCCGCTCGTCGACACCCACGTCCACGAGAAGCCCCTGTCGATCGCGCTCCGCGAGATCAACGCGGGTCTGCTGACCTCCGAGGCCATCGAGGGCCCGGCTCAGTAAGCGGCACAGCACCTTCACCGAGGGCCCGGCAGGGCGTCTCCCGGCGGAATCCGGGGAACCTGCCGGGCCCTCGGTGTGTCCGGGGGTGTTTCCATAGGAGCAGACGTTCGGACCGAGGCTCGGGGAGCAGCGAAGCGATGGACAAGCGGGAGCGGGACACGCCCAAGGTCGTCCTGGGAGTCAGTGGCGGCATCGCCGCGTACAAGGCGTGTGAGCTGCTGCGGCGGCTGACGGAGTCGGGGCACGACGTCCGCGTGGTGCCGACCGCGGCGTCGCTGCACTTCATCGGCGAGGCCACCTGGTCGGCCCTGTCCGGCAACCCCGCCTCCACCGAGGTCTGGGAATCCGTCCACGAAGTCCCGCACGTCCGCATCGGCCAGGCCGCCGATCTCGTCGTGGTCGCCCCCGCCACCGCCGACCTGCTGGCCAAGGCCGCCCATGGCCTCGCCGACGACCTGCTGACCAACACCCTCCTGACCGCCCGCTGCCCGGTGGTCTTCGCCCCCGCGATGCACACCGAGATGTGGGAGAACCCGGCCACCCAGGAGAACGTCGCCACCCTGCGCCGCCGCGGGGCGATCGTGATCGAGCCCGCCGTCGGCCGGCTCACCGGCGTCGACACCGGCAAGGGACGCTTCCCCGACCCCGGCGAGATCTTCGAGCTCTGCCGCCGGGTGCTGGCCCGCGGCCCGCAGGTGCTCCGGAGCGACCTGGCGGGCCGCCATGTCGTGGTCAGCGCAGGCGGCACCCGCGAACCGCTGGATCCGGTGCGCTACCTGGGCAACCGCTCGTCGGGCAGGCAGGGCTACGCCCTGGCCCGTACGGCCGCGGCGCGGGGGGCCAGGGTCACCCTCGTCGCGGGCAACACCGAGCTGCCCGATCCCGCGGGGGTGGACGTGGTGCACATCGGTACCGCGGTCCAGCTGCGCGAGGCGCTGCTCAAGGCGGCGGCCGACGCCGACGCGGTGGTCATGGCGGCGGCGGTGGCCGATTTCCGGCCCGCCCGCTACGCGGCCGGAAAAATCAAGAAGAAGGACGGGCAGGAGCCGGAACCGGTCACGCTGGTTCGGAATCCAGACATCCTCGCCGAGCTCTCCGCCGACCGGGCCCGCCCCGGGCAACTGGTGGTCGGATTCGCCGCCGAGACCGACGAGGTGCTCGCCAACGGACGCGCCAAGCTGGCACGAAAGGGCTGCGACCTGCTGGTCGTCAACGAGGTCGGCGAGCACAAGACCTTCGGGTCGGCCGAGAACGAAGCGGTGATCCTCGCCACGGACGGAACCGAGACGCCGGTGCCCCACGGACCCAAGGAAGCGCTGGCCGACACGGTATGGGACCTCGTCGCGGCCCGGCTCACGGGGTCGCGTGATTGACGGCTCAATTGCCCCACCGGTCCGACGTTTACCGGTGCGCCCTCTTGACCCGACGGGCCCATACGGATGATCGTCCTTCCGTGGACCGTGGTGTCCCAGGTCACGGGGGGTCCATAAATCGAGACTGCGTGTCCGAACAACGCACACGACCGATAAACTGGCAGTGGAACGGGCCGAGCGCAGCTCTCGAGCCCGTCCGCCAATGATCAGCCAGCAGCCGCTGCAACCCCAGGGAGCGATGTGTCCCGCCGCCTGTTCACCTCGGAGTCCGTGACCGAGGGCCACCCCGACAAGATCGCTGATCAGATCAGCGACACGATTCTCGATGCGCTGTTGAAGGAGGACCCGTCTTCGCGGGTCGCGGTCGAGACGTTGATCACTACCGGCCTGGTGCATGTGGCCGGTGAGGTGACGACGAAGGCGTATGCCGACATTCCCAGTCTTGTGCGCAACAAGATTCTCGATATCGGTTACGACTCGTCCAAGAAGGGCTTCGACGGCGCGTCCTGCGGCGTTTCGGTGTCCATCGGTGCGCAGTCCCCTGACATCGCGCAGGGTGTCGATACCGCGTATGAGCAGCGGGTCGAGGGCGATGAGGACGAGCTGGACAAGCAGGGGGCCGGCGATCAGGGCCTGATGTTCGGCTATGCGTGTGATGAGACGCCTGAGCTGATGCCGCTGCCGATCAATCTCGCGCACCGCTTGTCGCGGCGGCTGTCGGATGTCCG